>NZ_JBFTKI010000020.1:0-82340 GCF_056395875.1 Arthrobacter sp. 05T45
TTGGAGCTCATGTCCTTGCCGGTTTCGCGCATGGTCACGATGACTTCGTCCAGGGAGACCCGGTGCGTGCCGTCGCCCCAGAGCGCCATTTTGGCGGCGTTGATGGCCTTGGCGGCGGCGATCGCGTTGCGTTCGATGCACGGGACCTGCACGAGCCCGCCGATCGGATCGCAGGTCAGGCCCAGGTTGTGTTCCATCGCGATTTCCGCGGCGTTCTCCACCTGCTGGGGCGTGCCGCCCATGACTTCGGCCAGGCCGGCGGCCGCCATCGACGACGCCGAGCCCACCTCGCCCTGGCAGCCGACTTCCGCCCCGGAGATCGAGGCCTGCTCCTTGTAGAGCACCCCGATGGCGCCGGCGGTCAGCAGGAACCTGACGATCGTGTCGTCCCGGTCGGCCTGGGTGGCCTGGTCCATGCCGGGGGCGAAGTGCAGCGCGTAGTAGAGCACGGCCGGGATGATGCCGGCGGCGCCGTTCGTGGGGGCGGTGACGACGCGGCCGCCGGAGGCGTTTTCCTCGTTCACGGCCAGCGCGATCAGGTTGACCCATTCCTGCCAGTACTTCGGGTCCCGGTAGTCGGGGTCCTGGCCGCGGGTTTCCTTCATGAGCCGTTTGTGCCAGTCGGGCGCCCGGCGGCGGACCTTGAGCCCGCCCGGCAGCAGCCCTTCGCGTTTGAGGCTGACCTCGACGCAGCCTTCCATCACGGAGTAGATGTGCAGCAGCCCGTCGCGGATTTCCGCTTCGGTGCGGGAGGCGCGCTCGTTGACGAACATGATCTGCCCGATCGAGAGGCCCTTGGACTGGCAGCGGCCCAGCAGTTCGGCGGCCGTGCGGAACGGCAGGGGAAGTTCCTTCTTGGATTCGTCGAGTTCCTTCAGGGCCGCGTCCTCCTCGCCCTCGCGGACAATGAAGCCGCCGCCGACGGAGAAGAACGTGGCGCGGTGGAGGACTTCGCCTTCGGCGTCGGAAACCGTGAACGTCATGCCGTTGGTGTGCCGGGGCAGGATGGTCAGCGGCCGCAGGATCATGTCCTTCACCCCGTACGGCAGGGCGACCGAGCCGGCCAGCTGCAGAGTGCCGGTCTCAGCGATCGTGGCCAGCCGTTCCTCCACTTCCTCGGGCAGGATCAGTTCGGGGTGGAAGCCTTCCAGGCCGAGCAGGATCGCGGTCATGGTGCCGTGCCCGTGGCCGGTGGCGGCCAGGGAACCGTACAGGTCCACGCGCAGCGACGCTACCTTCTCCAGGTTCCCGGAGGCCTTGAGTTCCTCGGCGAAGAGGGCGGCGGCCCGCATGGGCCCCACGGTGTGTGAGCTGGATGGCCCTATTCCGATGGAAAAGAGGTCGAAGACTCCAACAGCCATTGTCGGTTCCTAACTAGGTCTTGCTGTGGCCCGGCAGAGGGTCCTGCCGGAAGGCGCTGCGGGCGCTGGTTGGCGGCCGCATGCCGGATGCACGACGCCGGGCGGCGGCTTGTGGCGGCAACCCGGCGTCGTGATCTGTACTGCTGTTAGTTCTGTACTGCTGCTACTTCAGTCTTACGTCGCCTGGGCGAGGTTTTCAACCGAGGGGTAGAGCGGGTGGGCGGCGGCGAGGGCCTCCACCCGGGAACGCAGACCGGACAGGTCCGCGCCGGCGTCGGCGATCAAAGCCTCGGCGATGATGTCGGCAACCTCGGTAAAGGCCGCCTCGCCGAAGCCGCGGGTGGCCAGCGCCGGGGTGCCGATCCGCAGCCCGGAGGTGACCATCGGCGGGCGCGGATCGAACGGCACGGCGTTGCGGTTGACGGTGATGTCGATCGCCGCGAGCCGGTCCTCGGCTTCCTGCCCGTTCAGCACGCAGTTGCGCAGGTCCACCAGGACCAGGTGCACGTCGGTGCCGCCGGAGATCACGTTGATCCCCTGCGCGGTCACGTCGTCCTGGACCAGCCGCTCGGCAAGGATCCGGGCACCGGCCAGCACACGCTCCTGGCGTTCCCTGAACTCTTCGGACCCCGCGATCTTGAAGGCCACGGCCTTGCCGGCGATGACGTGCTCCAGCGGGCCGCCCTGCTGGCCGGGGAACACCGCCGAGTTGATCTTCTTGGCGATCTCGGCGTCGTTGGAGAGGATGATGCCGCCGCGCGGACCGGCCAGGGTCTTGTGCGTCGTGGAGGTCGTGACATGCGCGTGCGGGACCGGGGACGGGTGCAGACCCGCGGCCACGAGGCCGGCGAAGTGCGCCATGTCCACCATCAGGTACGCGCCCACGGAGTCGGCGATCCGGCGGAAGTCGGCGAAGTCGAGCTGCCGGGCGTACGCGGACCAGCCGGCCACGATCAGCGCCGGCTTGTGCTCCAGGGCCAGGGCCTCAACCTCGGCCATGTCGATCCGGTGATCCTCTTCACGGACCTGGTACGGAATGACGTTGTACAGCCGGCCGGAGAAGTTGATCTTCATGCCGTGCGTCAGGTGCCCGCCGTGGGCCAGGTTCAGGCCCATGATGGTGTCCCCGGGCCGGATCAGGGCGTGCATCACCGAGGCGTTGGCCTGCGCGCCGGAATGCGGCTGCACGTTCGCGTACCCGGCGCCGAACAGGGCCTTGACCCGGTCGATCGCGAGCTGTTCGATCACGTCAACGTGCTCGCAGCCACCGTAATAGCGCTTCCCCGGGTAGCCCTCGGCGTACTTGTTGGTCAGCACCGAACCCTGCGCCTGCATGACGGCTTTGGCGGTGTGGTTCTCCGAGGCGATCATCTCCAAACCGTCACGCTGCCGGGTCAGTTCGGCGTCGATCTTCGCGGCGATCTCGGGATCCAGCACGGACAGGTCCGCGTCCAGGCTCGGCGAAACGACCTGCTCAAACGCCAGCGTCTGGGTGCCCGCGGCCGCCGTTGCGCCGCTCACAGCTCGCCGCCGTTCTTGGACGCGTACTCCTGGGCGGAGAGCAGCGGGCCGTCGGACTCGGCGGCGACCTTGAACAGCCAGCCGGCGCCGTACGGGTCGCTGTTGATCAGCGCGGGGTCATCGACGACGGCGGGGTTGATTTCGGTGACCTCACCCGTGACAGGGGCGTACAGGTCCGAGACGGACTTGGTCGACTCGACTTCGCCGCAGGTCTCCCCCGCGGTCACCGCGGAGCCGACCTCGGGCAGGTCCACGTAGACGATGTCGCCCAGGGCGTCCGTGGCGACAGCGGAGATGCCGATGGAAACAACGTTTCCGGCCTCGCGGGCAACCCACTCGTGCTCGTCGGAGTACTGCAGTTCAGGGGCAACTTTTGCCATGTGTTTTTCCTTTACGTTTGAAAGTCGTGGGCCACAACAATCGTGGTGGGTTGGGTGGCGGATGAGGCAATTCCTCCGCGTGTTCGCTCGTCCCTCGCTTAGACGCACGCTTCCGGAATCCCCTGACCCGCCGCTATTCAGTTCAGTTTTTGGGGCCAGCCGTTTTCCCGGAAGAAACAGTGGCCTTTCGATATCTTCCAGAGCCGGGGTGCTCCGAGGCTTCAAGGGTGTCATCAAGCTCAACCCCCAATGATCGGGCTTGGCATGCCACCCCTTGGTACAGTCCTACCCCGCGGTAGGCGGTACATCCCCCAGCACTTTTGGCTTTCGAAGGCGCCCCAAACGACGCTTGGAACTCGAGGTGAGTTGAACCCGAGGTGAGCTGCAGGGCCCCTTCGGGCCCGACATCCGGGAGCATGCGTCCAAGGGAGCGTTACGTCCGCTCAGCGGGCGTCTTCGCGACCGAGCATGCAGAGGATGCCGGGTCCGACGGGCTGACGCAACCACAGTCACGCAGCCCCCGGGACAGCTTCGGCTACTTTTGGCGCTTGTAGAAAGGCAGTGCGACAACTTCGAAGGGTTCGGCCTTGCCGCGGAGGTCGATGTCCAGTGCGGTGCCGGGCTCGGTGAATTCGACGTCGACGTAGGCCATCGCGACCGGGTAGCCCAGGCTCGGGCTGGGCTGGCCGGAGGTGACTTCGCCGACGACGTTGCCGTCCTTGAGGACCGGGTAGTGGCCGCGGCCGGCCCGGCGCCCGAGGCCCTTGAGCCCGACGAGCTTGCGGCCCGTCGTGGCGCCGGCGCCGGTTTCCTTCTTGGCGGCCAAGGCGGCCTTGCCGATGAAGTCGCCTTCCTTGGACAGGGCGACGACGGGGCCCAGGCCGGCGGCGAACGGATCGCCCTCCAGGGAGAGCTCGTTGCCGTAAAGCGGCATGCCGGCCTCGAGACGGAGCGAATCGCGGGACGCGAGCCCGGCGGGGGTCAGCTCGCCGTCCTCTGCGATGGCGACGAGCGCCTGCCAGAGGGCGGCGGCGGCGTCGTTCGCGACAAAGATCTCGAAGCCGTCTTCACCGGTGTAGCCGGTGCGGGCCAGCAGGAGGTCCTGGCTGGCTCCAGCGAACATGAACGGGACGTCCACGGCGGCGTAGTACTTCAGGCCGGTGACGAGCTCGTGCTGCGCGGCGGGGACCAGGCGCAGCAGGATCTCCTGGGCCTTGGGTCCCTGCACGGCGATCAGCGAGATCTCGGCGGACGCGTCCTGGACGGTGACGTCGAATCCGCCGTCCTTTCCGGAACCGGCGCGCTCGGCCAGGGCCTCGGCGACGACCTTGGCGTTGCCGGCGTTGGGGACCACAAGGAATTTCTGGTCGCCGCGGCGGTAGGTGATGAGGTCGTCGATGATGCCGCCGTCCTCGTTGCAGATCAGCGAGTACTTGGCCTTGCCAATGGCCATCGCCGAGATCTTGCCCACGAGGGCGTAGTCCAGGAAGGCTGCGGCGTCGGGGCCGGTGACCCAGACTTCGCCCATGTGGGAGAGGTCGAACAGGCCCGCGGACTTGCGGACGGCGTGGTGCTCGGCTAGTTCCGAGCTGTACTTCAGCGGCATCTGCCAACCGCCGAAGTCCGTGAAGGAGGCGCCGAGCTTCTTGTGCTCTTCGTAAAGTGCCGTGTAATTCTCATTCATCGGTGGCTGTCCCTAGCTGTCAGAGTCGGAGTTGGCGGAGTCGTCGGAGTGGACTGCTGTGTCTTCTTCGAAGGCCTCGAGGGGCGGGCACGAGCAGATCAGGTTGCGGTCCCCGGCTGCGCCGTCGATGCGGCCGACGGGCGGGAAGTACTTGTCCTGCTTGAGCGTGTGGACCGGGAAGACGGCCTGCTCACGCGGGTACTCGCGGGTCCAGTCGGTGCTGATCACGGCAGCGGCGGTGTGCGGGGCGTTGCGCAGCGGGCTGTGCTCCACGGTGAAGTCGCCGTTGGCCACCTGGTCGATCTCGGCGCGGATGGCGACCATGGCCGTGATGAAGCGGTCGATCTCGCCCAGGTCCTCGGACTCGGTGGGCTCCACCATCAGGGTGCCGGCCACCGGGAACGCCAGGGTGGGGGCGTGGAAGCCGTAGTCGATCAGGCGCTTGGCCACGTCCTCGGCGGTCACGCCGGTCTTGGCCGTGAGTTCGCGCAGGTCCAGGATGCACTCGTGCGCCACCAGGCCGCCCTCGCCGGTGTAGAGCACCGGGAAGGAGTCGTTGAGGCGGGCCGCGATGTAGTTCGCCGCGAGCAGCGCGGACTTGGTCGCCTCGGTGAGGCCGCGGCCGCCCATCAGCTTCACGTAGGCCCAGGAGATCGGCAGCACGCCGGCCGAGCCGTAGCGGGAGGCGGAGATCGGGGTTCCGTCGGCGCCGTTGGCGGGATCAGCCGCGTTGCCGGGCATGAAGGGGGCGAGGTGCGCCTTGGCCGCGACCGGGCCGACGCCCGGGCCGCCGCCGCCGTGCGGGATGCAGAAGGTCTTGTGCAGGTTCAGGTGCGAGACGTCGCCGCCGAACATGCCGGGCTGGGCCAGCCCGACCAGGGCGTTGAGGTTGGCGCCGTCGATGTAGACCTGGCCGCCGGCGGCGTGGACCGCGTCGCAGACCTCGCGGACATCGGCGTCGTACACCCCGTGCGTGGACGGGTAGGTGATCATGATGCAGGACAGCGCGTCCTTGTGCAGCTCGATCTTGGCGGTCAGGTCCGCGTGGTCGATCGTGCCGTCCGAAGCCGTGGCCACGACCACGACCTTCATGCCGGCCAACACGGCCGAGGCCGCGTTCGTGCCGTGCGCGGAGGCCGGGATCAGGCAGATATTGCGCTGGGCATCGCCGCGGGAGAGGTGGTAGCCGCGGATCGCCAGCAGCCCGGCGAGCTCGCCCTGGGAACCGGCGTTGGGCTGGATCGAGACCTGGTCGTAGCCGGTGATCTCGGTCAGCTGGCCTTCGAGGTCCTCGATCAGTTCACGCCAGCCGGCGGTCTGGGATTCCGGGGCGAACGGGTGGATGGAGGCGAATTCCGGCCAGGAGATGGCCTCCATCTCGGCGGTGGCGTTCAGCTTCATGGTGCACGACCCCAGCGGGATCATGGTCCGGTCCAGAGCCAGGTCGCGGTCCGAGAGCTTGCGGATGTAGCGCAGCAGCTGGGTTTCGGAGCGGTGCGTGTTGAACACCGGGTGCTGCAGGTAGTCGGAGGTGCGCTCGACGGCGGGGTCCAGGCCGAACGCAGTGTCCGTGCCTGCAGCCGCGGCAGTCACGGACGCGCCGAACGCGGCAATGACGTCGGCGACGACGGCAACCGTCGTGGCCTCGTCGGCGGAGATGCCGACGGTGTCGGCGTCGATGGCGCGCAGGTTGACGCCCTTGGCGTCGGCTGCCGCGATGATCTCAGCTGCCCGGCCCGGCACGGAGACGGTGATGGTGTCGAAGAAGGAGGTGTGCAGCACGTCCAGGCCGGCGGCCTTCAGGGAGGCGGCGATGGTCTTGGCGTGGACGTGGACCGACTGGGCGATTGCCTTCAGCCCGTCCGGGCCGTGGTAGACGGCGTAGAAGGAAGCCACGATGGCCAGCAGGGCCTGGGCCGTGCAGATGTTGGACGTGGCCTTCTCGCGGCGGATATGCTGCTCGCGGGTCTGCAGGGCCAGGCGGTAGGCGGGAACGCCGGCGTTGTCCTTGGAGACACCCACGAGGCGGCCGGGCATGGAGCGCTCGAGCCCCTTCTGGACGGCCATGTAGGCAGCGTGCGGGCCGCCGAAGAACAGCGGCACGCCGAAGCGCTGGGCGGATCCGACGGCGATGTCAGCGCCCTGCTCGCCCGGAGACGTGATCAGGGTCAGGGAGAGGAGATCTGCCGCGACGGTGACGAGGGCGCCCCGTTCCTTGGCGTCGGCGATCACGGCGGTGTGGTCGAACACGCGGCCGGAGACGCCCGGCTGCTGCAGAACGACGCCGTTGATGACGCCGTCGGGCAGGCCCTTGGAGAGGTCGGCGACCTCGACCTCGAAGCCGAGGGCCTCGGCGCGGCCCTTGACGATCGCGATGGTCTGGGGCAGGCAGTCGGCGTCGAGGACGGTCTTGCCGTCGTGCGCCGTCTTGTTCTTATTCGCGCGGCGCATCATCAGCACGGCCTCGGCCACGGCGGTGGCTTCATCCAGCAGGGAGGCGTTGGCGATCGGCAGGCCGACGAGGTCCTGGACCATGGTCTGGAAGTTCAGCAGCGCCTCCAGCCGGCCCTGGGAGATCTCCGGCTGGTAGGGCGTGTACGCGGTGTACCAGGCCGGGGCTTCGAGGATGTTGCGGCGGATCACCGGCGGGGTGAGCGTGTCGTAGTAGCCCTGCCCGATCATCTGCACGGCGGTCTTGTTCTTCGACGCCAGCTTGCGCAGCTCGGCGAGGACTTCGACCTCGCTCAGGGCCGCGGCGAGCGCGAGGTCGGCGTCCTGGCGGATGTCCTTCGGAACGGCGGTGTCCACCAGGGCGTCGACGGTGTCGTAGCCGACAGCCTTCAGCATGGCGTCGACGTCGGCCTGGCGGCGCGCGCCGATATGCCGGTCAACGAAGGACGTGGAGGCTGGGGTAACAGTCACAAGGAACTCCATAACTCAGGCGGCGCAGGGTACGCCACATTGATTCGGGTTCCTCCCCGCTCTGTATTGGACCTGAGAGTTTCCGCGCAGCCCGCGTTTCAGGGCTCCGCTTGCACCGTCGGTGAGCACAGCATGTCCGGGACACGCCTGCTACTTTCCAGAGATGCCTTGCCGCGGCGGTACATGGGCCTGAGAGATTCCTGGGGAGGGTTTGCTCCTACGGCGCCTGCTTGTACCTACTTGCAGGACTCTCCCGCCGCAGATCAAAGGCGTATTTAATTAGGTGTTCAATCGGGGGTGACTACAGTCACAGCTCTCATTGTCCTATGCCGGGCGCGCGTCCGCAAACTCCCTCCCGGCGGCGGACCCAGGTTACGGGCCACGAGCCACCCGGCGGCGAATCCGGCGGCGCGAATTCGCCGGAAACGCCCGGAGTCGCCGCAACTTTCCGGCGTACTCGAACGCTTCCGGCGAATTCGGCGGCGAGTAGGGGGTCGGCGGGGAGTAGGGGGTCGGAGGGGATGGGTGTGGGCTTCAGCCGCGCAGGCGCTCGACGGCGGCCAGGAGGCTCTGGACGTCCGCCTCGACTTCCGGCGGCGGCCCGCCGGGACCCCGCGCCAGCATGGCGTTGAAGTACAGCCCGTCCCCCATGCACAGGACGGCCTTCGCCATGGCGGGCCCGACGTCGGCCGCCAGCAGTTCCAGCCAGCTCGCCTGGCCGGCGGCGAAGCGGCGGAGGGTTTCCCCGTGCGCCACCTCGGCGAGCCGCGTGGCCGCCACGAAGACCCGGTCCATGGGCGTGTCCGCCCACACCGAGGACTTGATGAAGTACGCCGCCGCCCCTTCCGGGGCTGCCGCCATGGCCGCAACATCGGCAGCCAGGAGCCGGTCCAGCCGTTCCAGCAGGACCGCGATCATGGCCTCTTTCGTCGGAAAATGGTAGAGCAGGCCGCCCTTGGAGACGCCGGCCCGGCGCGCGACGGCGTCCAGCGTCGCGGCGCGTTCACCGACTTCGATGAGCAGGGATTCGAAGGCATCGAGGACGGCCTCGCGGGCGACGGGTTTCCTGGGCATGCCTCCCATCATGCCTGTCCGCGCGCGCATTTCTTAACTGTACCGTCCAGACGGTACAGTTATCCTTATGAGCATTTCATCGATCACCGTAGCCACCAGCACTCCTGCGGCCACCGGGCCCCGGGCACCGTGGCGTGACTGGGTGGCGCTGGCCCTGCTGATGTTCCCCGTCCTGCTCGTGGCCGTGGACAACACCGCGCTCACGTTCGCCCTGCCGGCCATCGCCAGCAGCCTGACCGCCTCCGGCGTCGAACTGCTCTGGATCGTCGATGCCTATCCCCTGGTCCTGGCCGGACTCCTGGTCGCGATGGGTTCCCTGGGCGACAGGATCGGCCGGCGCCGGCTGCTGTTCGTGGGCAGCGCGGGCTTTGCCGCGGTGTCGGCCGTGACGGCGTTCGCGCCGAGTGCGGAATGGCTGATCGCCGGCCGCGCCGGGCTTGGCCTTTTCGGCGCCATGCTAATGCCGTCCACGCTGTCGCTGATCCGGAACATCTTTCCGCAGCCCAACCGGCGCAGGCTGGCGGTGGCGGTCTGGGCCGCCGGCTTCTCCGGCGGCGCCGCCCTCGGCCCGATTGTCGGCGGCTGGCTGGTGGAACACTTCTGGTGGGGCGCCGTCCTGCTGGTCGCGGTGCCGATCATCCTGCCGCTGCTGCTGCTCGGGCCGGCGTTGATCCCGGAATCCCGCGATCCGAAGCCGGGCCGGGTGGACGTGCCCAGCATTGCCCTGTCCCTGCTGGTCATGGTGCCGGTGGTCTACGGGATCAAAGCCCTTGCCACCCACGGGCCGGCTCCCGAGGCCTTCGCGAGTATCGGAACCGGCCTGCTCATGGGCTATGTGTTCATCCGGCGGCAACGCGCGCTTGCCCGTATCCACAGGACAGACCACAGCACCGCGCCGATGCTCGACGTCAGCCTGTTTGGCAACCGGATCTTCAGTACGGCCATTGTGGCCAACGTCCTGGCACTGTTCTCCTTCAACGGCTTCATTCTCTTCCTGGCCCAGCACCTGCAGCTGCTGGAGGGCCAGTCCCCCTCGGCCTCCGGCGTCGCCATGGTCCCGGCCCTCATCGCCACGGTTGTAGCGGGGCTGCTCGTGGTCCCGCTGGTGCGCAAGGTGCGGCCCGGCTTTGTGGTGGCCGGCGGCCTGCTGCTGAGCGCGGCGGGCTATTTCGTGGTGGCATTCGGCGACCACAGCCAGGGCCCGTCGCTGCTCCTTGCCGCCCTGCTGGTGCTCTGCCTGGGGGTGGGGGCCGCGGAGACGATCTCCAATGACCTGATCCTGGGTGCGGCGCCCGCCGACAAGGCAGGGGCAGCCGCCGCTATCTCTGAGACGGGCTACGAAGTGGGGTCCCTGCTGGGTACGGCGATTCTCGGCTCAATCCTGACGGCCTCCTACCAGGGCAACCTCCGGCTTCCCGCGGGCGTGTCCGAACTCGCCCCGGCGGCGGCCACCAGCCAGGCCGGTGAAACCCTGGCCGGCGCTGTGGATCTGGCCCGGATGCTTCCGGCGCCCCTGGCCGAGGCGGTGACGGCGGCCGCGCGCACCGCCTTCGACTCGGGCGTGCACGTCACTGCGTCCATTGCACTGGTCCTGATGTCCGGGGCCTGCGTCCTGGCCGCCGTCGTCCTGCGGTCGGTGCCGAAGGCCCAATAGGGCTCAGCGGCCGCCGTCAGCGTCACGCCGTCGTCAGCGTCAAGCCGTCGTCAGCACCAAGGGGTTCCAGCCCTTAAACAGCAGCGTCCGGCGCCGGGAGGATACCCGGTGCCGGACGCTGCTGTTTTTTTTGGGGGGGGCTGTGGGAGCCGGTCCCTACTTGCTGTCCGGGGTGGTCACGCTGGCAGTGGCCCGCATGGTCTCGGCATTCACCATCCAGGCGTACTGCTCAAACTTGGCGATGAACTCGTGCAGCAGATCCGCGGTGGTGGGATCTTCCTCGTCCACTTCGTCATGGACCTTGCGCATGGTGCCGACGGCCGCCTCAAGCGCGGCGACAATCCGCTCGATGGCGTCCTTCGTGTTGATCAGGCCCTTCGGGAACTCGGCCAGTGCGGTGGACTTGGAAACCGTGGAGCTTCGGCCGTCCGGGAGGGCGTGGAGGGCACGCATGCGCTCGGCAAGGTCATCCGCGAATCCCCGGGCGGCGTCGATGATTTCATCCAGCTGGAGGTGAAGGTCCCTGAAGTTGGTCCCGACGATGTTCCAGTGTGCCTGCTTGCCCTGAACGTGGAGTTCGATCAGGTCCACCAGTACTGCCTGCAGGTTGGTCGTCAATGTTGGTGATGCTTTCATGAATCCTCCTCGATAGAACCGGTGCCGTGCGGGCCGCGCATGCCATTGCTGGCACCCCGGCCGATGCTTCCGACGCTACCGCAGCGCGGCGCCGGGCCGCGATGCTTCTGGGAGGAATTTCTCGGTCAGCTTACTAAGTCGGCTTACTAACCGTTTTGGGGGCGGCTTAGACGGCCTCGTTGAGGATGGGCCCACGCGGGAACACGGCCCGTGTGATGCCGCCGGAGGTGGATTCGGACAGCTGGGTGAGGTAGTCGTTGCGCCGCCTCGGGGTAATCCTGGACTGGGGCTGGAACGGCTGCTCGGGGTCGTCGGCGTAGTGGGCGCTCAGGCCGTCGCGCATGAGCCGGATGGCTTCCGAACGCTGCTGGGACACCGCTGCGTGCGTGGATCCGAGTTCCGCGGCCAGGTCTTTGACCGTGCGGTCTCCGAAATAGATCTCCTCCACCACGTAGCGCATCCGTTCCGGAAGGGATTTCACGGCGGCCCGAAGGTACTGGAGCCGTTCGTCCGCGAGCACGGAGTGTTCCGGGGTGAGGGTTTCGGCGGCCAGGGTGTCCACCACGGCCTCGTCGAGGGGCGTCAATGTGCGCGAGGCATCCGCGAGCGCGGCCTCCACAACGCTCTGCTGGACGCCCAGGGCAGAGGCGATCTCATCCACTGTGGGGGTGCGGCCCAGGGCGGACGCCAGGGTTTCCTGCACGGACATGGTTTCCTTGATCCGGCGGCGGGCGGATCGGGTGGCCCAGTCGCTGGCCCGCATCTCGTCTGCGAAGGCGCCAAGGATACGCCGGCGCGCGAAAGCGCCGAACGGCACCCCGAGGCCTGGATCGAACGAATCGGCCGAGGTAATCAGGGCAATAGCGCCGGCTGACGCCAAGTCATCGCGAGAAAGGTGTGACGCCTTCGAGCACAAATCTGAGACGAGATACCCCACCAGCGGAAGGTGCTGCGTGACCATCTCGTTGCGTTCCACGCGATTCAATACTGTGTCCCCCCATGAGACCGGATCCGAAGGGTCCTCGACCCTTAAAACGCCGAGAGCCGCACCCAAAACCGACCGGTGCTCCCCCCATTGGAGTCAGCGTTCGCAAGTAGGGCGCAGCACCCATGGAGGAAACCTATCACCTGTTCCAAGATCTGCGTGTACCCTCAGGGAAAAGCTGTGCGAAAAATGCGGTGACCGCCCCGAAGCTGTGATTCACGGGGCGGAAAGAGAATGGGGCACATGAGCGCAAGTGATCTCTCCGCGGCACTGTGGCAGGAGCGGCGGCAGCTGGAGCTACTCCTCTTCAGGCTGGAAACGCAGCGCCTGCACGTCGTGGCCGGGAATCTGGAATGGCTGAGCTTCATGGCCTCCGAGATTGAAACCGTGCTGGACCGCCTGCGCTTCGAAGCCCTGGCCCGGAGCGTCGAGTCCGCTGCCGTGGCGGCCCAATGGGGCCTGCCGGCACAGACCACGCTCGTCGAACTGATTGCGGCCGCGCCCGCCGGGCCATGGCCCGAGATCCTGCGCGAGCATCTGGACGCCCTGCACGCACTCCTGGCCCGGCTGGGCGAGGCTTCCAGCGTGAATGAGGACGCGCTGCGGAGCCTCCCGATGCCGGGACGCGCCGGCCCGGCGGGTACGGCCGGGCTTCTGGACCAGCTGACCATGGGAGGAAACCTGGAGCGGTCCCTCGCCGTGCTCCGGCGTTCAGCCCAGCCGCTCCTGGCCCAGTATCTCGGCGGGGACCATGTCTGATCCGGTGCGGGTCCTCAGCCGTCGGCGGGAGTGGCGCGCGGCGGCATGAGCCCGCGCAGCGCTTCCTCGGCGTCCGGGCCCGCTTCCGCCGCCGCGAGGTTCGCCGCTGCGATGGCTTCGATGACTTCCCGGCGCTGGATCGGCACACCGCGGGGCGCCTCAATGCCTATCCGAACACCGTCGCCGCGGCCTTCCAGAACAGTGATGACGATGCCGTCGCCGATCATGATCTGTTCGCCCGGCTTGCGTGTAAGTACCAGCATCCTCTCAATCTACCCTTCAGTCCGGGGAGCATCGTACGATTCCCGCCGGTTCTGCCATGTCGGTTCGGGCCCGGCGGGGCGCCCGTCGATCCAGCCCACGGGCAGTCCCAGGCCATTGACGCTTTCAGGCGACCCGGTCTCCGAGGCGCCGACCACCGCTACCGCGGTCACGTTGAGCTGGGCGGACAGCACGCCGACCCAGCGCGCCGTGTCCTCGTGCTTGCGTCCGGCATCGACCACAACCCAGACCTGGTCGGCGGAGAGCGCCGCCACGGACGGCACCCGGGCCAGGGCGTTGCGGGCTTTGCCCAGTCCGAACGCCACCAGGACGGTGCGCTCCGTCACCACGGCATGGGCGCGCGCGGCCGTGGCACTTTGGCGTCCGTCGACGTGCAGGTGGCCATAGGCGGAGAGCTCACCGGCGGTGCGCACATCGGCACCTCCGGAGGCCATGGACATGGCCAGGGCGGTATCCATCGCGTCCTCCCCCAGCCCGATCAGGAGCACGAGATCGCCGACGCCGGTCAGCGGAGCCGGAGCCGGGGCACCCGCAGCGTTGCCCGGCGCGACGGCGGCCGGGTGCGCGGGGCTCCCGACGGCGGCCGGTTGCGCGACGGCGGCCGGGTGCGCGGGGCTCCCGACGGCTGCGGCGGGGTGCGCGGGGCTCCCGGCGGCGGCGGGCGCTGCGGCGGGCGGATCTGTGGGGGTCCGGAGCCCGGTGCCGAGCTGTTCCAGCAGTTCGGCGAAGTCCCGCGATTCGGTGGACACACCGGCAGGAGCGGGCCGGTGCAGGCTCAGCTCGGCGGCGTCCGCCTCCTCCAGGAGTGCGGCGATGGCGGCGCCCTGCAGGTGATGGGTCGGGGCGGCGGGCCGTGCCGACCCTCCGGCCGGGCCCGCCTGCGCTGCGGCCCGGGCCGCCGGCGGGGCCGGTGCTGCCGCCACGGCTCCGGCGTCGTACTTCCCGGCGGGGGTCCCGGCGCCCGGAACAGTGCCCGCGGTAGCCGCCCCGGCGGCGGTCTCCCCGGCGGGACCACCAGTCGCCGGGCCGGAATCGGCCCCGGCCAGGATGTCGGCGTCAGGCACTACCTCGCCGGTGACGACCTCGTGTTTGGACTGGAGCTCGATCATGGCCTCGTAGCGGTCCTGGGCGAAGAGGCCGGCGATTCCGGGGCTGCTGACGCGTTCGGCGGACACGATCCGGGCCGCCGGACCGTACAGCTGTTCCGCCTTGCGGCGGATTTCCTCGAGCGAGGCTCCCTTAAGCCGATAGCGGTTCGGCATGGCGCACCACTCCTACTGTTTCGATCCGGACGTTGGCGGAGGTCACCTCGCGGTAGGACAACACGGGCACGGATCCCGGCTGAGCCCCGACGAGGCGGTAGATGGCGGGCCGGAGCGCGGGTGCACAGACAAGCACGGCCTGGCGGTTGGCGGCGGCCGCGGCGTCGACAGCCGACCGCACCGAGCGCAGCACGGCGTCGAGCCGTTCCTGCCCCATGACGATCTGGCTGCCGCCCTCCGCGGGCCGCATGTCCTCGAGCATGTGTTGTTCCAGGACGGGGTCGATCATGATGACGTTGAGCACCTCGCCGTCCATGAATTTGGCCGTGAGGGCGGGGCCCAGGGCCTGCCGGGCGGCTTCCACAAGCGATTCCGGATCCGTGGAAATCTTGGCGCGGAGCGTGAGGGCCTCATAGATCCGGGCGAGGTCGTTGATGGGCACCTGCTCATCCAGCAGGCCCTGGAGGACGCGCTGCAGCTCGGCGAGGGAGAGCAGGGCCGGGGTCAGTTCGTCGACGGCGGAGGGGCTCTGCTTGCGCACGCCCTCGGTCAGCACCCGGACGTCCTCGCGGGACAGCAGCCGGGCAGCGTTCGCCGCGACGATCGAGGACAGGTGGGTGACCAGGACGGAGACCCGGTCGATCACTGTGGCACCTGTCATTTCGGCGTTGTGGCGCATCTCCCCCGGAATCCATTTCCCGGCGAGCCCAAACACGGGTTCGATCATCGCCGGGCCCGGGAGCGAGTCCAGGTTCTCGCCCAGGGCGAGCATCTGGCCGCTGGGGGCCGTGCCGCGGCCGGCTTCCACGCCGGCAATCCGGATGGCGTAGGTCGCCGGCGGCAGGTCCACACTGTCCCGGGTGCGCACCGGCGGGATGACCAGGCCAAGTTCCATGGCGATCTTGTGCCGCAGGGACCGGACCCGGGCCAGGAGGTCATCGGAGGCGCCGGAGACCATATCCACGAGGTCAGGTGCGAGCAGGATCTCCACGGGGTGGATGCGCATGTCTTCCAGCAGTTTCTCGTTCGGATCCTGTTCCGGGAAGTTCAGCGCGGTCGACTCAGCCTCCCGGGCCGTTTCCGCCAGCTGTTGGCTTGCCGCGGTCCGGCGGGAGGCGATGAACAGGCCGGCGCCTACGACGACGAACGGAATCGGGGGCATACCGGGGATAAGTGCCATGGCGACGGCGGCGACGCCGGCGATCATGAGGGCGTTCGGTGACTGCAGCAGCTGGGTGGAGGCCGTCCGCCCCATGTCGGACTCGGCGTTGGACCGGGTCACGATCATGCCGGTGGAGACGGCCATGAGCAGTGCCGGGATCTGGGTGACGAGCCCGTCGCCCATGGTCAGCAGGCCGTAGGTGTTCAGGGCGTCGCCGATTTCCAGGCCGCGCTGGACCATGCCGATGGCGATGCCGCCGACGAAGTTGATGATGATAATGATGATGCCCGCGATGGCGTCGCCCTTGACGAACTTCGAGGCGCCGTCCATGGCACCGTAGAAGTCGGCCTCGGCAGAGACTTCGGCCCGCCGCTCCCGGGCCTGGGTGTCGGTGAGGAGGCCGGCGTTGAGGTCGGCGTCGATCGCCATCTGCTTGCCGGGCATGGCGTCGAGGGTGAAGCGTGCGCCCACCTCGGCCACGCGCTCGGCGCCCTTGGTGACCACGACGAACTGGATCACCACGAGGATGAGGAACACGACGGCGCCGATGATCATGGAGCCGCCGACCGTCACCTTGCCGAAGGCTTCAATGACCTGCCCGGCGTATCCGTTGCCCAGGACCAGGCGGGTTGAGGCGACGTTGAGGCCGAGCCGGAACAGCGTGGCCACCAGCAGCAGGGACGGGAACACCGAGAAATCCAGCGGTTTTTTGACGAACATGCTGGTCAGCAGGACCAGCAGTGCCAGCAGGATGTTGCAGACGATGAGGAAGTCGAGCAGCGGCGCGGGAACGGGAACCACCAGCAGGAGCACGATCCCCACGATGCCGATGGGCACCACCAGCCGGTTCAGCCTGTTGTTCATGGTGCTGTCCTTTCACAGACGCTGATTCCCGAAGATTTCGTGCTGTGTTGCACGCTGTGGAGCCTGCCGTGTTTCATACGGTGGCCACCGTGGTGGTCATGCGGTGCATCCCGGCGGCGGCGCCCCGGGCCTTGAGTGCCATGACGAACGCGAGGACGCCGGCCACCGCCCGGTAGAAGTCCACCGGGATCTCGTCCCCCAGCTCACAGGCCCCGTGGAGGGCCCTGGCCAGCGGGATGTCCTGGACCATGGGCACGTTCTTTTCCTCGGCTTCTTCCCTGATCCTCGCTGCCACGTGGCCGGCGCCCTTGGCAACCACGCGGGGTGCGGATTTTCCGGGCTCGTATTTCAGGGCCACCGCCACGTGCGTGGGGTTCACCAGGACGACGTCGGCGTCCCCGATCGCCGCGATCATGCGGTTGCGGCTCATGGCCATCTGGCGCGCCCGGCGTTGGGACCGGATCAGCGGATCGCCCTCGCTGTTCTTGTTTTCGTCCTGGACTTCCTTCTTGGACATCCGCGTCTTCTTGCGGTTGCGCCGCATCACGACGAAGAAGTCGGCCGCGGCCAGCACGATGCCGGCGGCCACCGCGAACTGGACCAGGGCGGCTATCCCGCCGGCGGCGGCCTGCACTACCCCGGCGACGGGCAGTCCGCCGGCGGTCAGCAGCACCGGAACCAGTCCCTGCACGACGGTGTAGAGCACCAGCCCCACGACGCTTGCCTTGAGCAGCGCCTTGAGGCCGCCCCACACGGCCTGCGCGCCGAACAGCCGCTTGATCCCGGCGAGCAGGTTGAAGTGTTCGAATTCGAACCTGAATTTCTTCAGGTGGACACCGCCCTGGAGGGCCGAGCCGGCGAGGACGGCCAGGAATACGACAACCAGCAGGGGTCCGACGATCCCGGCGATGGACGCGAAGCCGGCTTCCAGCGCCCGGACGGCTTTGCCGGGGTCCGGGGCGGACACGATCCCGCGGATGCTGAAGAGCTGGTCCGTGGCGGCGTTGGCGGCCCGGTCCACCGTGCTGGGCAGCATCAGCGCGGCGGCGCCGACGCCGAGCCAGGCGGTGAGGTCCTGGGAACGGGACAGCTGGCCCTTGGAGCGGACCTCCCGCATCCGTTTCTCGGTGGCTTGCTCGGTCTTTTCCTGTGAATCCGCCATCAGCCCACCCCCAGCACGGCTTTGGCCGCCTGCCCGGCGAGGCTGGAAACGAGTCGGGGCAGGGCCAGGAACATGAAGCCGGCCAGCGTCAGGGTGAGCAGGATCTTCAGCGGGAAGCCGAGGGAGAAGGCATTCAGCGCCGGGGCCACGCGGGTCAGCAGGCCGAGCCCGACGTCGGCAAGGAACAGGACCACCAGGAGGGGGCCGGCGATCTGCACCGCGGCAAGGAACATGCCGGACACCGCCGCGATCATGGCCTGCACCGGCTGGGCCAGGTCGATCCCCGCGGCCAGCGGCAGGGCCGCAAAGCTGCCGGTAAGGCCGGTAATGACCAGCTGGTAGCCGTCGGAGGCGAAGAGCAGGGCCAGCGCCGCCATCTGCAGGAGACGGGTGAACTGTGCGCCGTTGACCATCATTTGGGGGTCGTAGGCCTGGGCCATCTGGAACCCGCTGAAAAGGTCGATCAGGCTGCCGGCGGACTGGATGGCCGAGAAGATGACGAGGACCAGAAAGCCCAGGACCAGCCCGGTGACGAGCTCCAGGACCACACCGGTGACGAACCCGGCGGTGTCCCGGGGCGTGTAGCCGCCGGCCAGGCGCTGCGTCACCGCCAGGCCCAGGCCCAGGCCCAGCATGGCCTTGACGCGCCCCGGAATGGCGTGGTGCGAGAAGGGCGGTGCCACGACCAGGAAAGCGGTCATCCGGACCGTGGCCAGCAGCAGGACTTCAAGCCAGGCCGGGTCGATGGGGATGCCCACCTCACAGGCCTCCGAGCAGGGACGGAATCTTCGCGAAGAGGTCGTTGGTGAAGCCCACCATCTCCGAGATCATCCAGTGTCCGCAGACAATCAGGGCCACGGCCACCGCGGCAGCCTTCGGCACGAAGGACAGGGTGGCTTCCTGCAGCTGCGTGATGGACTGCAGCAGGGAGATGGCCAGGCCCACCACCAGCGCCGTGACCAGCACGGGCGCGGAGAGCTTGGCGGCCACGATCATGGCCTGGAGGCAGATGTCCAGGACCGCGTTGGCGTTCATCCTGAACCCGCATAGCTCTGGATGAGCGCGGTGATGATCAGGCCCCAGCCGTCCACGAGCACGAAGAGCAGGATCTTGAAGGGCAGCGAGATCATGACGGGCGGGAGCATCATCATGCCCATGGACATCAGGGCCGCGGACACCACGAGGTCAATCACGAGGAACGGGATGAAGATGACGAAGCCGATGATGAACGCGGCACGGAGTTCGGAGATCATGAACGCCGGGATGAGGGTCTGCAGCGGCACGGCCTCAGGAGTGGCCGGGTTCTCGGCTCCGGCGGCACGGGACATCAGGGCGATGTCCTCCTCGCGCGTGTGGGCGAGCATGAAGTGCTGCAGCGGACCCGATGCGGCGCTGACGGCACCGTTGAAGTCCAGTGTGCCGTTGAGGTAGGGCTGGACGCCGAGGGTGTTCATCTCGTTGATGACGGGCCACATCACAAAGATCGAGAGGAACAGAGCCAGCCCGGCCAGGACCTGGTTCGGCGGGATGGAGGGCAGGGACAGCGCGTTGCGGGTCATTGCCAGGACCACAAAGATCTTGGTGAAGGACGTCATCATCAGCAACAGCGAGGGCGCAACGGCCAGGAGGGTGATGCTGATCAGGGTCAGGACAGCGGAGGAAGGTTTCCCGTCCATCCCGTTGATCTGGATGTTGATGTTCCCGCCGTCGGGATTGGCAGGGTCGGCCGGGGGCACCGGCGCAACAGGGTCGATGGGTGCGGCGTGGCCTGCCGAGGCATTGAGCCACAGCAGGAGGACGGCAAAGAGCACGGCGGCGAGCCCCAGGGCCAGGAGCCTGAGGGGTCTTGCGCCAGCTGTTCGCGGGCGGGTGGTGCTGGTGGGGAGCGGGAAGATCAATTGCGGCGTCCGCTCCTGAGCGCGGCGGCAGCCTGCTTCCAGGTGGAGCCGGCCAGGATGGAGCCGTGCAGCGGCGGATGGGCCGACCCGCCGCCGGCGCTGCCGCGGCCGGCGTGGCCGCGGGCCGCGGAGCCCCGGTGAAGGGAGCTGCGGCGGGACGGCGGCAACTCCCGGACACCGTTCTGACCGTCGGCGAAATCGTCGGCGTCGACACCGTCCGCAAAATCGTCGCCGTCAGCGGCGGCATCACCTGCCGGCATGGCCGGCTGGCTGCTGAAGTGGTTGCCGGCGAGCGGACTGGCGTCAGCGAGCATCCGGGCGAAATCGCCCAGGCCGCGGCTGGTGCCGGGGACCGCGACTTCTTCGGGTTCGGGCGGGATGTCCCCGGTGTGCAGGACGTTGACGGCGTGCTCGGTGACGCCCAGGAGGAAGCGCTGCCCGGCGGCGTCGACCACCACCACGGAGGCTTTTTGTCCGAGGCTCTGCCGGCTGACGATGGTCAAGGCGCGGTCAGCCCGGCGCCGTCCGGTGCCCTTGCCCAGCCGGTGCTGCAGGAACCACATGAGGCCAAGCACCGCGCCCAGGGCCACGACTACCCGCAGCCCGAGGATCAGTGCGTCCATTCAGCTGAGTCCCTCGGCCACGTCGAGGATCCGGGTGATCCGCACCGCATAGTCCTGGTCGAGGACCACGACTTCGCCGTGCGCGATCAGGCGGCCGTTGAGCAGGACGTCGGCCGGGGCGCCGGCGGAGCGGTCCAGTTCGATGATCTTGCCCGGTTCCAGCGACAGGACGTCCCGGACCGACATCCGGGTGCGTCCGATCTCCACGGTCAGGGCCATTTCAATGTTGTTGATCCGGCCGAGCCGGCCGGCCACGGTGTCCCCGCCGGCGAACAGGTCCCCGCCGCGTTCCTGGCTGTTGCTGTGTTCGCGGAGCCGGACGGCAAACCAGGCCGCGGCGTTGCTGCCGTCGGAGAGTTCAAAAACGGCCGTGTCGGGATCCGAGAGGAGCCCTGAGACGTCGGATTCACGCAGGTCGGACAGGACACCGGCCCCGAAGACTGAGCTGGCGCTTTCCATCGCGGGGCGCAGCACGTCGGTCACGGAGACGTGGCCCAGCTGGGACCCCGCGCCGGCGGCCTCGTCAAGGAAGGTGCGGTCGCTGAGCATGAGGGCGAGGTCGGCGGTCACCGCGCCGACGAAGGTCGCCGTGACCGCCTGCCGGGCGTAGGCCGCCGCGGACCGGGCAGGCACCAGCGCGACAACCTTCAGGGCCACCGGGCTCGGGAGCTCCTCGACGAGCCGTTCCGCCGACATTTCGTGCTTGGTCAGGGTGATGCTCATCGTTGGTTCTCCTCGATTGTGACAATTACTGCGGCCGCGCGGGAGCCGTTGCGGGCCGGGGCGGCAGTGGCCAGCCGGGTTCCGTCCAGGGTGAGGTCAAAGGGCCTGTTCTCCAGGTGCGGCAGGGTCAGGACGTCACCGACGGCGAGACCCAGGACCTGGCTCGGGGTAACGAAGGACGTCGAGAGCCGCACCGACAGTTCCACCGGCACCTGCTCCAGCTGGGCGCTGACGCGGGCGGCCGCGTCTTCGCGGGAGTCGGTCGGGTTGACCTTCTTGAGCCGTCCCAGCAGGATTCCGGCCGGAACGGCCAGGGTGGCGGGCGCGTTGACGTCGCCGACGCTCATGGTGAAGGAGGCAACGATCATCAGTTCGCTGGGTGCGGCGGCCTGGGCGAACTGGGAGTTGTATTGGATGGTGTCCACCCGGACGGCCTCGCTGAGCAGCGGGCCCAGGGAATAGCCGAGGTCTTCGAGGGCCTCGTCCATCAGGCCCTTGATCAGCGCCTGCTCGATCTGGGTGAACTTGCGGTCCGGCATGGGCGAATCGTTGGTGGCGCCGAGCATGCGGTTGACCCAGCCGAGGGCGGCCGGGCCGGGGAACTGCACCACGAGCTTGGAATCGTGGGCCTCCACGGTGCACAGGACCATGGCGGTGACGGCGGGCAGCGAGGCGGCGTACTCGTCGTAGCTGAGCATGCTGACGTCTTCCAGGCGCACCACGGACTTGACGCGGACCTTGGCGGTGAGCTGGGTGCCCCACTGGCGGGCGAAGGTTTCGAAGGCGAGCTCCAGCACCCGGCTGTGTTCGCGCGCGAGCGTCGCAGGACGGCGGAAGTCATAGACGCTGACGGTCCGCTCCCGTGCCACTTCCCGCTCATCCAGAACACTCACGGTTGCCACTATCGGCAAGGGAACTCGTGGCGTAAGCAGAACGCCTTAGGCAAAACACAGAGGCAAAATGCGGCAAGACACAGGAGGCAAAAATGCAGGCAAAACTCCGGCAAAGAACCCAGGCGATCCGCCGTAGCCGGGAACGGCTACTTCTCGCTGAGTTTCAAGGCCTCCGGAATCAGTGCCCGGACGACGTCGGGCTTGTCGGAAATGACCACGATGTCCACCCGGCGGTTTCGCTCCATGAGCGCCGGCGTGGAGTCGTCGTTGACCTGGCGGGCAGAACCGAACGCGACGGCACCGATCGTGCCGGGGGCTATGCCGCCGCGGTCCACCATGTACCGCAGGACATTGACGGCGCGCGCCGAGGACAGTTCCCACGTCGAGGGGTAGGCCGTGATGCCGTTCGCGGCGTGGCCTTCGACCATGATTTCCATGCCGGCCGGTTTGAGGACCGGTGAGATGACCTGCAGCACCCGGGAGGCCCGGGAGGTGAGCTCGGGCCGGTCAGGTTCGAAGAAAGCCTGCGATCCGACGAGCTTGACCGTCAGGCCGCGCTGGTCGATCTGGAACTCGACGTTCTCGCTCAGCCCGGCTGCCGCCAGGCCGGCCTGCATTTTCTGCTGCAGCGCCTTGAGTTTGTCCACTTCCTTGATCGCTTCAGCCATATTCTCGGGGGATGCGGTGGCCGCGCCCTTGACGGCGGCGAACGCCTCGAGGTCCTCTTTCACGAGTTCCGGCGGCACCACTGTGCCCGACGCCGTATCCACCGTTTCCGTCGCGACTGCGCCGAATCCCGTGGCCAGGGAGTTGCGGAGCTTTTCAAACTTGTTGGCGTCCACCGTGGACATCGCGAAGAGGACGATGAACATGCACATCAGCACGGTGACCATGTCCATGTAGGACGCCATCCAGCGTTCGTCGACGTGGTGTTCTTCCGGCTTCTTCCGCCCGCGCCGCCTCGGGCTCACGCTGCCTCGTCCATCCTGTCGGACTTGTCAGCGCCGGCCTTCTTGCCGGAGCTCTTGAGCTGGTGCTCGGGGACCATGGCGCGGAGCCGTTCGGCCAGCAGAAGCGGCTGGGCACCGGACTGGACCGACAGCATGCCTTCCATGAGCAGCGTCATCCGTTCTATGTCCAGTTCCGAGAGCCGGGCCATCCGGGCGCTGAAGGGAAGCCAGATGAAGTTGGCGGACAGCAGGCCCCACAGGGTGGCGACGAAGGCTGCCGCGATCATCGGGCCGAGGTGGTCCGGGGTGGAGAGGTTTTCCAGGACGTGGGTCAGGGATACCACGGTGCCGATGATGCCCACGGTGGGGGCATAGCCGCCGAGACTCGCGAAGAATTTGGAGTTGGCGTGATCGCTCCGTGACTTGGAGTCGATCTCGTCCTCCATGAGCATCCGGAGGTCCTCGGCGTCGGTGCCGTCGGCGATGTTCTGCAGGGCACGGGCAAGGAAGGGGTCCTTGACGCTGGCCGCTTCCTCTTCCAGGGAAAGCAGGCCCTCGCTGCGCGCCTTTTCGGCGAAGCGGACCATCTGGTCAATGCTTTCCTGCGGCTTGGCGGTTTTGCCGAGGAACATCTTGGGGAGGGCTTTGAAGGCCTGGACGACGTCTTTGAGGGTGTTTCCGGCGATCCCGACGGCGAGCGTGGCGCCGAAGACCAGGATCATGGGGGCCGGGAGGAGCAACGCCGACAGGCTGGCGCCCTCGAGCGACACCATGGCGATAACGGAGCCAAAGGCGAGGAGCAGTCCGATGACTGTTGCGGGATCCATCGTTACTTTCTGGGTTGCGCGGGCGCCGTGGGACCGGCGCCGTCGTCGTAGGGGTCGTCGTCCGGGTCTTCAGTCCGGACCAGGCTGAGGGGATAGCCGGTGATGGCCGGAAAGTCCCGGGCTTTGCTCAGGATGTAAGCCCGGTACTCTGCGATGAGCTCGACCACCTCGGCGAGGCTTTCGAGCACCACGTAGGCGGCGCCGTCGAGTGTCACCAAGTGCGTATCCGGGCTCTCGTGGATGCGTTCAATGAGGTCCGGATTGACCGCGAAGCGCGTTCCGTTGAGGCGTGTGACGACGATCATGGGCCGATTCTGCTCTGTGAGGGGAAGGGTGTTCTCCTCCGTACTGTCGGCAGCCGGGGCCCCTTCGTTAGGCGCCGTCGTCAGGCGCCTTGTCAACGTGCCGGTGCCCGGGGGCGGCCGGCGCAGCAACATTCCCCGTGCCAAGGCCGCCGCGCGGTATTAGGGTGGGATCTGACGGGGCCACCCGGCCCGCCCCGTTGGACGTCTGCTCCACCGCAGTTCGTCCCGTGCAGTTGGCCCAGTGCCAGGAAACGACGGCCGCCCGCCTCATCAGGAAGGCCAGCCATGGCGTCATTTCCGGATTTTGAGCAGCCGTTGAACCCGTTTCCCCGCTACGCAGCCATGCGGGACAGTGAACCCGTTTTCCAGGACCCGGACACGGGCGTCTGGCACGTGTTCCGCTACGACGACGTGCAGCGGGTCCTGTCCGAGCACGCCACTTTTTCTTCCCGGATGGGCGGGGACAACCCCTCCGAAACGGGCCAGCTCTTCGCCGCCAGCCTGGTCAACACGGACCCGCCGCGGCACCGCCAGTTGCGTTCGCTCGTGACGCAGGCGTTCACACCGCGGGCAGTCGAAGCGCTCGCCCCGCGCATCTCGGAACTGACCGGCGAGTTGCTGGAGCCGGTGGTGGCCGGCGGCGCCACGGACCTGATCGAACAGCTCGCCTATCCGCTTCCGGTGATCGTGATCGCCGAACTCATGGGCATTCCGGCCTCTGACCGGGACCGGTTCAAGCTGTGGTCCGACGTGATCGTGAGCCAGACCCGCCCGGGCGCCGACGATTCCGTCCACACGGCAGCCAACCGGGAAATGGCGGAGTACTTCATGGCCATGATCGAGGAGCGGCGGCACCGGCCGGGCAATGATTTGATCAGCGCGCTCCTCGCGGCCGAGATCGACGGGCAGAAGCTCAGTCCCATCGAGTTGCTGGGATTCTGCAGCCTGTTGCTCGTGGCGGGAAACGAGACCACCACCAACCTGATCGGCAATGCGGTGCTGTGCTTCACCGAATCGCCGGGCACGGCGGAACGCCTCGTCGCCGAGCCTGCCCTGCTCCCGCACGCCATCGAAGAGGTGCTGCGCTACCGCTCCCCCGTCCAGTCCATGTACCGGCTCTCAGCCGTCGACACGACCGTGCGCGGCCGCACCATCCCGGCAGGCTCGCCGATCATTGCCTGGATCGGCTCGGCGAACCGCGACGGGGAGCAGTTCCCGAGCCCGGACGAGTTCGACGTCGAACGCTCACCCAACCGTCACCTCGCCTTCGGGCAGGGCATCCATTTCTGTCTGGGGGCGCCCCTGGCGCGGCTGGAGGCCAGGATCGCGCTGGAGGCCGTGCTCTCACGGCTGCCGGGGCTTGCTGTGGACCCCGACGCGCAGTTGGAGCGGATGGAAAGCATGATCGTCTACGGGGCGAAACAGCTTCCCGTGACCTGGCAGGCTGCCTGACGGCGGCCACGGCGTCAGGGGCGGCGATCGTGACCGTCTCCGGCGCCCTCGAGGGCGGTCCCGAACCATGTCGGCAGGTGGCGGAGCAGGTCGTCCTGGTCGTCGCCGATCCATGCGACGTGGCCGTCCGGCCGGAGCAGGACCGCGGGCGCGTCCAGTTCCCCGCTGGCGTCCGCGACGTGGTCGATCCGATCCGCCCATCCTGCCACGGAGAGTTCGCCGGTCTGGTCCAGCAGGAGCCCGCGGCCTTTGCGGGTGAGTTCGTAGAGACGGCCCCGCGACAGAGGAATGTCGCGCAGTCGCCTGCCGAGCAGCTCGGGTCCTTCGCCGAAGTCGTAGCGGACCCCGATCGCGGTAATCTTCTCGGCCAGGAAACGGCTGACGTCCTCGAAGTCCATCAGCTCGCTCAGCAGCCGCCGCACGGCCTGCGGGCCGGGCTCGGTGGACAGCAGCTCGCTCTGGGCGCGGGTCATGGTCAGCACGCCTTCGGCGACCGGGTGACGCTCGGCGTAATAACTGTCCAGCAGCCCGTCCGGCGCCCATCCTTTGACCTCGGCGGCGAGCTTCCAGCCGAGGTTGAAGGCGTCCTGGATGCCGAGGTTCAGTCCCTGCCCTCCCAGTGGCGGGTGGACGTGCGCCGCATCGCCGGAGAGCAGAATGCGGCCCACCCGGTATTGCTCGGCAAGCCGGGTGGCATCGCTGAAACGGGACAGGGAGCGTGGTGAGTGGACGCCGAAGTCGGTGCCTGCGAACGCCCGCAGCTGCGTCCGGAACTCCTCCAGGGTCGGCGGGACGGAGCGGTCCTCGGCCACGGCCGCCGCGGGCACGACGGCGCGGTACAGGCCGTTTCCGGCGGGGCCTATGCCGAACCCCTTGTGGGTCTTGCGCACCTCCTCGGCCACCGCGGCCAGCTGGTCCGGCGCCGCGGTCACCTTCACCTCGCCCAGGAGCCACTCGGTCTTGGCCGGCTCGCCGGGGAAGCCGATGCCGAGCAGTCTGCGCACCAGGCTGCGTCCGCCGTCGCAGCCGACCAGCCAGCGCGAGCGCAGCCGTGTGCCGTCAGCGAGTTCGACGCTCACCGCGTCCTCGTCCTGCTCGACCCCTGCCACCTCGCAGCCGCGGCGGATCTGGGCGCCGAGCTCACCGGCGCGCTCGGCCAGCAGGCGATCGGTGACCGGCTGGGGGATGCCAAGGACGTAGCCGTGTGCGGTGTCCAGGTTCACCGGCCGGGGCTTGTCGATCCCGGCGAAGCGACCCACGCCGCCGGGATACTGTTGCCCGTGGGCGAGGAACCGGTCCAGCAGCCCGCGCTGGTCCATGATCTCGATGCTGCGCGGGTGCAGACCGAGCGAACGGACCGCCTGGCTCGGCTCCGCGTCCCTCTCCAGCACGAGCACGTCCACGTCGTGCAGCCGCAACTCGCTGGCCAGCATCATCCCCGTCGGGCCGCCGCCGCTAATGATCACGTCGAAAATATGGAACCCCAATCCCAGAAACTCACTTCCCGGATTGCCCGGCTGCGTCCCGCACCCTGAAATGCGGGGTGAGCCCGATCAGTACTCGCCCTTGATCACGAAGTAGGAGCCGCGAATAACGCCCGCCAGCTTCGACTTTTGGCGGGCGAACTTGAAGCGCGGCGCCAATTCCTCCGGAACTTCCATGCCGTCGGCAAATTTGAACCCCACCGCTCTTTTCCCGCCGTCCTCGATGCTGTACATGACGTTGACCGACAGTCCCGACTCGTAAAAAACATAGGCCATCCGCAAACCGTCGACTTCGAAGGCGGTCGCCTCCAGCGGGCGGGAGCCGATCACGATCTCGCGTTCATCCCGGAGGATGCGGCTCACCCGGTCAACAACGTCAGGAACTTCGCCCGCGGGGCTCACGGTGAAGGCGTGGCCGTACTTATTCCGGAAATAGCGGGCCTCGTTGGCGCGCAACCCGGCGAGGGCCTCGGAGACGGGCGATGATTCCAAGCCGACGGTAGAAACGGTCTCGAAGTCAACGATGTACGGCATGTGCCCTCCTGGACAGACGTGTTGGGACCAATGCTAACGCGACGACGTGCTGCCGCTGACGCGACGACGTGGCTGCCGGACGCCGGAACGCAGGCGCCCCCCTGAGGTGTGATCCGGGGAGACAGCTCCGGGTCCGGCATTACTGGAAACCCGAAGCTGTCTCCCGAATCCTTAGGGGACAAGCACGATTCCGCTCATTAGCGCTTGAGCTGGGTCAGTTCCTGGAGAACCTCATCCGAGGTGGTGATGATGCGGGCGTTGGCCTGGAAACCGCGCTGCGCAACGATCAGGTTGGTGAATTCCTGGGACAGGTCCACGTTCGACATTTCCAACGAGCCGCCGGTCAGGGTGCCAAGGCCGGGGTCGCCCGCAGCACCGAGCTGCACGCCGCCGGAGTTGCCGGTTGCGACGTAGGAGGAGCCGCCGGCCTTCTCCAGGCCGCCCGGGTTGGTGAACTTGGCGAGGGCGATCTTGGCGAGGACCTGCTTGATGCCGTTGCTGAACGACCCGACCAGGGAGCCGTCGCTGCCCAGCGTATAGGACTCGAGCTTGCCGACGGGGGCACCGTTCTGGCCGCTGACGGTCAGCGAGCTCATGGCAGCGTAGCCGGAAACCTTGGAGACATCGATGGTAATGCCGTTGACGGTGACGTTGCCGCCTGCGGTGGGCTTGCCGTTCGTGTAGGTCACAGACCCGGTGGCTGTGGTGCCGTTGTCGTCGGCGGCGATGTTCCAGGTGCTTCCGGCCTTGGTGAAGGTCATTGACACGCTGCGTTCGGTGCCGGCGGCGTCGTAAACCTTGACCAGACGGTCCAACTTGGTGCCGTCGACGGCGTCGCTGGGCAGGTTTCCGTCCAGCGTCACCGAGTCGGTCTTCTTGGCCACCATGGTGTTGGGGTTCAGCGTAATGTCGCCAACGGGGCCTCCCGCGTTGATCACACCGTTGGTGGCGGTCCAGCCCTGGAGGATGCCGCCGTCGGGGCTTACGAGCTGGTTGGCTGCGTCCGGGCTGAACGCGCCGGCGCGGGTGAAGAGCTGGCTGCCGCCCTTGCTGGTGACGAAGAAGCCGTCACCGGAAATCATCAGGTCGGTGGCCCGGCCGGTGCTCTGCGATGAGCCCTGGGAGAAGTTGGTGGTGACGCCGGCAACCCGGACGCCCAGGCCGATCTGGGCGGGGTTGCTGCCGCCGGTCGCGGCCTGCGGGCCGGTGGCGCCCTGCTGCAGCTGGGACAGGGTGTCCTGGAACTGGGTGGAGGAGGCCTTGAAGCCTGCGGTGTTGACGTTGGCGATGTTGTTGCCAGTAACGTCCAGCATGGTCTGGTGGGCGCGGAGGCCCGAGATTCCGGAGTACAGCGAGCGGAGCATGGGAACTGCCTTTCTACGGGTGAAGAACTGGTTAGGATGCGGCCGGAGCGGTAAGCCCGGTGATGGAGTCGAGGGGAACGGAAAGGTCGCCGATCGTGACGGACGGAACCGATCCCGCATAGCTGACGGAACTGGCGACGCCGGTCCCGGTGGTGCCGTCCGCGAGGGTGTAGCCGACCGAGTGTCCGATCAGCTGGGCTGCCGCCGTCCGCATCTGGAGGGAGAAGCCCTCCTTGCTGTTGGTGGTCAGTTCGGTCATTTTTTCCATCATGGAGAGCTGAAGGGTCTGGCTCATCATCTGGTTGGTGTCCATGGGCGCGCTCGGGTTCTGGTTCTTGAGCTGCGTCACGAGCAGGGACATGAACACGTTGGCATCCATGGTCTGCGAGGGTGTCCGCACGGCAGAGGCCTGGGTGGCGTCCCCCGCCACCGTTACCGGCTGGGATGCGATCGGCTGAATCGTCATAAGTCGCGTTCCTTCGTGTCAGACAAGAATGTCGAGGGTGGTCTGGGGGCCGTTCAACAGCCTGGCGGTGCGTATGGCTTGATCATCGGCCAGCGCATCCCAGCGGTTTCCGGGCCGCGGCCCGTTCCGGTCGCCCGGGCCGGAGCCGCTGCCGCCGGGGCCCGAGCCGCTGCCGCCGGGGTCCCGGCCGGTGCCGAACTGGCCGCCGGTCCCCGTCCGGTCCTGGCCCGTGCCGTGCTGGGCCCCGTGCTGCCCGAAACCGGGACCGTTGTGGTCTGAGAGGTCAAGGCTGGCCGCGAATCCGGCGCCGTGGAGTTCCCTGCGGAGTTCGGGCAGGATTCCGCGGACGGCTTCACGTCCCGCATCGCCCGGGGCGAACAGCTCAATCCGGACGCCCGCGGCGTCGATCTGGGCCCGGACCGTCAGTGGACCGAGATCTTCCGGGCTGACCTTGAGGGTCATGATGTGCTGGCCCTGGGGTGCCCCCACGAGGGTGAAAAGCGGTTTGGCCAGCTGGGACTGGAGGGGCGCCGCGAAATGGGGCGCCGGCGGGGACGCGGACTGGAACGCCGGCTGCGCAGCGGCCTGGGCAGCCGGCTGGGGCACGGCCTGGGCCGCGGTTGCCGCCGCCAGAGTCGGCTGGACGGGGAAGGCGGCCGCCGTGGGGGCGTCGCTTTCCGGATTGGACCGAGCCTGGGCGGCGGTGGGCGTGGGTGCCGCGACTGGTTCCGTCAGGACGCCGGCGTGGAAAGGAGCGGGGGCGTGTGCGGGTCCGGTTCCGGTTCCGGTTCCGGTTCCGGTTCCGGTTCCGGTTCCGGTTCCGGTGGACATGCTGCCGGAGGATCCAGTGCCGGCTCCGGGGATGCCGGATGGCGCCGGACCGGACGGGGTCGTGCCGGGTGAGGTGGTCGGCGACGTCGGCGCTTGTCCGGGCGCGGAGGGAGCGACGGCGGCGACGTCTGATCCGTTGACCGCCCGCGCGGACACGGCCGCGGTGGTGGCCGCCGGCGACGCACCATGACCAGAGCCAAGTCCCTGGGCGGTCTGCGCCGCCGCTGCCGCGCCCGGTGCCGCGGCCGCGGCCGGAGGTGTGGCGCCGGCCTGCACCGGGACTGCCTGCGTTGGCCCGGCAGGTGCAGCAGCCTTGGGTGGGCCACTGAGCACCGGAACGGGACCGGCCGCAGGGGTGGTCCCTGCGGCGCCGGTGGCAGTCGAGGCCAGCGGCGCGGCCGCAACAGCAGCCGGTGCGGTGGCCACGGCGTCGACGGGCGCAGCCGTCGGGGCAGGATCGTTCCCATTGACCGGCCGGTTGACCGGTCCGCCGGCGGCCTTGGGCCCGGCCAGCGGGACCGCGCCCGCCGTCTGCGAGGCCGCAGCGGCGTTCGGCTTACCGTCCGGCATGGTCCCAGCGGGGACGGCGGCCACAGTCTGGCGCCGCGTTGCGGCCAATCCCGGGGTCGCGACGGCCGGGGAATGCGCGGCGGCGGCCGGCAACTCGTCGGGAAGGACCGCCGAGGCCGCGGACGCAGTGACGGCCGGTGCGGCAGTACGGGAACCATCGTTGCTGTCCGTCGGCGGGGCAACCGCCGGCGCCGACTGTCCGGGCAGCGCAGCCTGACCAGCCTGACCAAGTTGTGTATAGGAGACAAACTGGGCCGGCGGGAATTCGGCCGGGCCGTACTGGGCTGGAACGTGCGGGGCCGGAACGTACGGGGCCGGCCCGGGGCTGGTGATACCGGACGAAGCAGCGTCGGTCCGCGGCGCGGTCCCGGAAGCAACGTCGGCCCCCGTCACAGTGTTCGCAGCGGTGCCGCTCAGCGAAGCGGGGTCCGTGGCGCCGTCGGGCTGCGGCAGTTCGGCCGCCGTGTCATCGGCCGCCGGTACAGCCTTAGCGGCGCCAGGCTCTGCCGCGGTGCCGTTGCCCGCTGCGCCCTGGACGTCGTTGAGGACTGCGTCGAAGGACGCGGCGGCTGTGTTTCCGTTTTCGCTGCCGGGCCGCGGGTCCGCGCCCTGCCGGGCCGCCCGGACGGTCGCCCCCAGCGCGGCCGCAAGCTCCGTCGATGCCGCCGCCTTCATGATGCAGCCCCTGCGGGAACGATGCGCCGGATGGAGGTCAGGTTGGACTGCTGCTCCCAGGCGTCGCGGATCTGGATGGTCTTGCCCGGCACGGGTGCGTCGATCGCCTTGCCGTTGCCCAGGTAGATGGAAATGTGGTTGCCGCCGAAGCTCACCAGGAGGTCTCCGGGTTTCGCTTCTGCGAGGGACGCCACCGGGGTGCCCTGGCGCATCTGGTCGCTCACCACACGGGGAAGCTCCACGCCGAGGTCCTTGAAGACCCGCTGGGTGAAGCCGGAGCAGTCCATGCCGGAGGCCGGATTGGTGCCGCCCCACACATACGGAACACCGATGTACTTCTTCGCCACGGCCACCACGTCATTGCCCGTCGCGGCCTCACCGGTATGTACGGTTCCGGCTGTCTGGGCACCGGTGAGCGCGGCAGTCCCGGCCGCCGCAGCGCTACCTGGTCCGGATGTGCCGCCAATGCCCAGTGAGGAGCCCAGTGAGGAGCCCAGTGAGGAGCCCAGGCCCAGGCTGTCCGTGAGGGAGGCGGCATCCGTTGCGCCACTGCCGCCCAGTGCCGCGGCAAGTGCCTGGGTGAACGTGGCGGAGTCGCCGGTGCCGGTTGCGGACGCGAGCGAGGTAGCCGCAGCCTTGGCAGCGGCTGCGCTGGTTTCCGCGGCCGCAGGCCGGCTCAATTCCGCGATCATCGACTGGATGCCCTGCATCCGGCCGATCGCTTCAGTCATGCTCATGGCTTCACCTGCTGCTCATCGCGGTGCCAGAGCGTCGAGGCGATCTCATCGAGGGCCGACTGCTCGGCGCGCAGGTCCGCGGAGTTGACCTCGGCGTCGTGCCGGGCTTGCAGTTTTTCCAGCCCCACGGACCGCGTGCGGGCAGCGATGAACTCGGCCCGGGCGTTGGCTTCGTCGGCCTCGGCCAGGTGGGTGAGGTTTTGAAGGTCCGCGAGCATGCTGTGCGCGGATGACCGGGCGGCCGCCACGGCGCGCAGTGAGGCCGAGCTGGAGATGGGGTCATCCGTGGCGGCAAGTTCGCGGCGGGCGGCGGCTTCGCGGACCCGGACGGAGCTGGAACGTGAGCGGGCGCGCGCCAGCCCGGTTGCCGCCTGGTCCTGCTGGAGCTGGCGGAGGCGCAGGAGGCCGGCCAGTGAGAATTCGCGGTTCATGCTGCTGCTCCCAGGATCGAAGTGAGGTGGCCGAGCCGTTGCCAGGACTCGGGGTGGGCGGTGGATTCGTCCATCGGCTGCTGGAGGAAACCGCTGACGTCGTGCTCGTGGTTCAGCGCAGCGTCCACCAGCGGGTTGGTCCCGGCTTGGTAGGCGCCGACGTCGATCAGGTCCTGTGCCGCCTTGCGGGCCGCGAGGACCCGGCGGAGCGTGGCGGCGGCGTCGAGGTGTGGCCGGGAATTGACCTTGCTGGCCACCCGGGACACGGATCCGAGCACGTCCACGGACGGGAAGTGCCCGGTGACGGCGAGTTTGCGGTCCAGCACCACGTGGCCGTCCAGGATGGAGCGGGCGGCGTCTGCGATGGGCTCGTTATGGTCATCGCCGTCCACGAGCACGGTGTAGATGCCGGTAACGGAGCCGGTCTCGGCCGTGCCGGCGCGCTCCAACAGCCGGGCCAGGATGGAAAAGGTCGACGGCGGGTAGCCGCGGGTGGCAGGGGGCTCGCCGGCCGAGAGGCCAATCTCGCGCTGCGCCATGGCCACCCGGGTCAGGGAGTCCATCATGAGCACCACATCCTGGCCCTGGTCGCGGAAGGACTCGGCGATGCGGGTGGCGGTGAAGGCCGCGCGCATGCGCATCAGGGCGGGTTCGTCGGAAGTGGCGACCACCACCACGGAGCGCGCCAGGCCGGCGGCGCCTAGGTCGTCTTCGAGGAACTCGCGGACTTCGCGGCCGCGTTCGCCAACGAGGGCGATCACCGAGACTTCGGCGTCGGTTCCGCGGGCGATCATCGAGAGTAGGGAGGATTTGCCGACCCCGGAGCCGGCAAACAGGCCCATGCGCTGGCCCTTGCCGAGCGTGGTCATGGTGTCCAGGACGCGCACGCCGGTTTGCAGCGCGGTGTCGATGCGGGCGCGTTTCATGGCGTTCGGTGCCTCGTTGTCGATCGGCACGCGCGGCCCGCTGAGCAACGGACCCTTGCCGTCGATCGGACGTCCCAGGCCGTCAAGGACCCGGCCGAACAGGCCCCGCCCGGTGGGAACCAATACCGCGCTGCCTTTGGCGCGCACCGGGTCACCGGCAGCCACGGCCGCCAGCCGGCCCAGCGGCATGCAGCGCACGGAGCCGTCCAGCGCCGCGACGACTTCGGCGTCAAGGCCAGGGTTCCCGCCCACGGTCACGAGGTCACCAAGGGCGCAGTCCAGACCCGACACTTCCAGGCCCAGCCCGATGACCGAGGTGACGACGCCGACCCGTTGCGGGGCGGCCGCGGCCAGCGCGGCGGCATAGTCGGCGCCCTTCGGCCGCCACTCGGCGATCATGCCTGGCCCCGGTAGGCGCCGGCACCGAATTCGGCCTGGCCGGATTCTCCCGGCACGACGTCTCCCGGCACGGTGTCTGCCACCAGTGCGCCTCCCAGCGGGCCCTCTGCCGACGCTGCCTCTCCCAGCAGCGCCGTGCGGGCCCGTCCCAGGGCGGTGCGGAGGCTGGCGTCGAACCAGCCCTGCTGGTATTCGACCTTCGCGTCGCCGCGGCCCAGGGAGGGGTCCGCGATCAGCGGCAGCCCGGCGGGCAGTTCCTGGCCTTCCCGGCTGAGGACGTCGATGTCCGCCGGGTGCAGCCGGATTGCCAGTACCGTGGCGGAGTCATTCCCGGAGAGGGCGCGGGCCAGGGCGGCCCGGGCGGTCCGGGTGCCTTCGGCCAGTTCGTAGCCGAGGATGGCCTCGGCCAGTTCCAGCGCCGTGCGGGCCAGGATTTCCTCGGCGTCCTGCAGCGCCTGCACGTTGCGGTGCGCAAAGTCTGTCCTGGCGACGGCGAGGGCGCGCACGGCACGGTCCAGGTCCTGCTGTCCGGCGGCCAGGGAGGCAGCCTGCTCGGCGGCCATCCGGTCCCGCCAGCGGCGCTGCTCTTTCGCTGCGGCGCGCACACCGGCGGCGTAGCCCGCGGCGTGGCCTTCGGTGTAGCCGGCCTGTTCGGCGGCCGGGCCGTTGGCCCGCAGTGACGGGAAGACGACGCGCGCCGGGGCGTTGGCCGCGCCGTTGTCAGTAGACATAGTCTTCTTCGTCCCCGCGCTGGATGGTGATCTGGCCTTCGGCCTCGAGCTCGCGGATGGACCGGACGACGGCGGCACGGGCCTCTTCGATCTGCGAGGCACGCAGGGGTCCCAGGGCGGCGATCTCGGATTCGAGGATTTCCAGGTTGCGCCCGGAGACGTTGGTGGTGATGGTTTCCAGGACCGGCTCGGAGGCACCCTTCATCGCCATCGCCAGGACGGCCGCGTCGAGTCCGCGCAGCACCAGCTGCACGTCGCGGCGTTCCAGCTTCACGATGTCGTCGAATGTCACCATCTGGGCCCGGATCTCCACCGCGAGGTCGGGATCGAGCAGGTCTAGGCCGTCCAGCACGGACCGTTCCGTGCCGGCGTCGGTCCGGTTGATGATCTCCAGCAGCGGCTGGATGCCGCCCACCACCTTCGAGGCCTGCTGGGACACGGCGGCGCCGCCGCGGAGTTTGAGGGTGTCGGCGACGATCCCGATCGCCTCGGGCGCGCCGGATCCCATGGTGGCGATGCTGAGCGCGACGTCGGCGCGCAGCGAGCCGGGCAGCCCGGACATCACGGCCGAGGCCTTGCGCGGGCTGAGGTGGGCGAGGACCAGGGCGATGGTCTGCGGCAGTTCGCCGTCGATCAGGGCCAGGATCTGCACGGGTTCGATGTCTTCGAGGAACTCGAAGGACTTGCCGGCCATATTGACGGTCAGGCGGTTCATGAGCCCGGCGGCCCGTTCCGAGCCGAAGGAGGCCTCCAGCAGGCCCTCGGCGAGTTCCCGGCCGCCCCGGGCCTGGCGCGTGGTTGTCATCGCGGCCTGGTGGAAGTCCTTCATGATCTGCTCGGTGACGTCAGAGTCCACCTTGCGGAGCTTGACGATCTCCCCGGCAATCTCCTCCGCCTCGGTGTCCGTGAGCTGGGCCATGACCTTGGCGGCGTTCTCGGGGCTCATCTGCATCAGGACGACGGCGGCGCGCTGGGTGCCGGTCAGGGGCGTATCGGTGGGTTTCATGCCGGTTGCCTGTCATCCATGAGGCTGCGCAGGTAATCGGCGGCCCGTTCCGGGTTGGCGGCGACCATGTTGTCGATTTCAAACCGGCGGCGCTCGGATTCCAGCTGTTCGGTGCTCGGGCCCGGAAGCGGGGGCAGGGCGGTGATCGGGATCGCCGACGTCGCTGGCGGAAGGGCCACCACAGGCGGGGCCACCGGCATGATCTCCAGGTCCAGGCGTTCGCCGAGGTCCACGGGCTCGCGCTTCTGGCGGCGCCGCAGGATGATCGTGACCACCAGGGCCAGGATCAGCAGGCCCAGCAGGATGCTGCCTGCGGTGACGAGGGTTCCGAAGAACGCGGCCTGCTTCTCGGCTTCGGCGTTGGCCTGGGCCTCGGCGAGCGCCTTGGCGGCGTCGTCGGCGGCTGCGGTGCTGAACGGCACAACCTCGACCGTGACAATATCGCCGCGCGCGGTGTCGGCCCCGGCTGCGGAGGTGACGAGGTTCTTCAGCGACGCCAGGTTCAGGCCGCCGGCGGCGGCCTGGCTGACGGCGACGGAAATGGTCTGCCGCTTGATGGCACCGGCCGGGATGGTCCGGTCCTCGGTGACCTTGTTGACCGCGTTGTTCTTGGTTTCGGTGGAGGAATCGAAGTTGCCGTTGCCGCTCGTGCCGCCGGGAACAGCGATGTTGTCCGGGCCGAGGACGCCCGCGGCGCCTCCCCCGGTTCCGGTGTATTTCTCGGTCTTGGACGATTCACTCAGCGGCAGGGCGCCCTCGGCATTGGAGAAAGTCTCGCTCTTCTGCTGCGCCGATTCGCCCGTCACGTCGGCGGCGACGGCGACCGTGGAGTTGCCCGGGCCCACCACGCGGTCCATGACCGCGCGGACGGCGTCCGAGGTGCGCTGCTGGTAGTCGCTGGCCTGCTTGGTGGACGATCCTGCGGTCCCGCCGCCGACGGTGGAGAGCACGTTGCCCTGCGAATCGACCACGGAGACGTTGGACGGCTTGAGGTTTTCGATGGCGGCGGAGGTCAGGTGGACGATCGCCTGCACCTTGTCACCGGTCAGGGCGGCGCCGGCGTCGGTCTCGATGAACACTGAGGCGGTGGTGTCCGGGGCCTTGGACACAAACACTGTTTTCTCGGGGATGGCGAGCCGGACGGCGGCGGTCTTCACGCCGTCCATGGCGGAGATGGTGCTGGCAAGTTCGCCCTCGAGGGCGCGCTTGTACGTGACGGACTGCTGGAATTCCGAAGACGTCACGCCCATCTTGTCCAGCAGGGAGTAGCCGGTGGCGGCGGCAGTCGGCAGGCCCGCGGCCGCTGCCTTGAGGCGCTCGTCGTAGACCTTGTCCTGCGGCACCAGGATGGTGGATCCGCCGTCGCTGAGCTCGTACTGAACGTTGTCCTTGCGGAGCTGTTCGACGATGCCGTTGGCGTCGGTGGTCTGGAGGCCGGAGAACAGCGGGGTCAGCACAGGGCGGGTAAGCCAGGCGGACAGGGCAACAATGCCCACCACCAGCAGGGCAGCGCCGATCACGGCGATGGTGCGCTGGCCGGCGGTGAAACTCTTCAGGCCCGCGCCGAAGCGCTGGAAGAAAGCGTTAATCTGCGGAGGCATCAGGCCTGCATCCTCATGATCTCGTTGAACGCGTCAACGCCCTTGTTGCGCATGGTGGCCATGAGCTCCAGCGTCACCTGCGCCCGGGTCGCGGCAAGCGTGGCGTTGTGGATGTCATCCAGGTTGCCGGTCACGGCGGACACAGCCAGCTGGTTCGACGTCGACTGCAGCTGCTGGAGGTTATCCACCGCGCCGGTGAGGGAAGTGGCGAAGGCGGAGCCGTCAGTGCCGGCCACGGGTGCCGCTCCGGCGCCCGTCACATAGTTTGTCGGCAGGACGCCCTGGACGGGGGCGATGGGGGCGACAGTCATTAGGAGCGTCCAATCTCAAGGGCGGCCATGTAGGTTTCGCGGGCGCGATCCACCACCTGCGCGTTGGCCTGGTAGCCGCGCTGGGCGATGATGAGCGCACCCATCTGTTCGGCCATGTCAATGTCCGGGTACTTCACGTTGCCGTTGGCGTCCGCCAGCGGGTGATCCGGCTGGTAGACGACCCTGCCCTCGGCGTTGCCGAGCTGGGTGCTCTTGACGTACACGCCCGAGCCCTGCGAGCCCTCCGCGGCCTCGACGTACCGGGCCTGGAAGGCGGGGCCGGACGTGGCGGAGGCGTTGTTCATGTTGGCGAGGTTGTCCGAGACGGCATCGAGCCACTTGCGGTGGACGGTGAGGGCGGAGCCGGCGATGCCGATCATGTCGAAAGTCATCAGCTGGTCCTCAGGGCGGAGCGCACGGCGGTGAACTCGGTGTTGACGGCGCGTGCGGCGAACTGGAAACGCAGCACGGTGTCGATGTTGGACAGGGTCTCGGTGTCCAGGTTGACGTTGTTGCCGTTCAGCTGCGTGGGCTCCAGGGACTCCGCCGTGGTTGCCTGGACGCGGCCGTTCCCGGACTGCACCGACGCTGCGAGGGCGTCCTCGAAGCTGACGCGCTTCGCGTGGTAATTCGGCGTGTTGACGTTCGCGATGTTGTTCGCGATGGTCCGCTGGCGCAGTGCCAGCCCGTCCATGGCGCTGGCCAAGGCGGCGGAAGTCACGGATTCGAGCACAGAGTCCTGCCTGGGAAAGGTGGGGGTGGCCGATCCGTGGCCGGTAATCGAGCGATCCGTGCTCTTATAGTGGTTATCGGCACTGGTCAGCGCCGCGTTAGGCGAAATCAAAAGACTATTTCAGATGTTTTGGAACCCGGGATTCCTAGCCGTTGACATCCAGGTACAGGGCTCCGGCGGACTCCCCCACGCCGGGCACCGACGATACCGCCTGCAGCTGCCGGGCGACTCCCAGCCGCGCCTCTTCCAGCCGGAGGGCAACGCGTTCCTGGGCGGCTGCCAGTGCGACGGCGCGACGCCGCGCGGTCGCCGGCAACGGCCCGTTCATCGATGGCGGAGACCAGCGCTTCTCCGGCCGGGGTTCCGCCACCGAACCCGCGGGAGCGGCGAGCGGGCCCAGCGGATCCTTCAGGGTCCGCTCGGCGGCCTGCACCGCCATTTCAAGCACATCCAGGACGGCCATCCAGGCAGCCAGGGTGGTGTCTTCAGGGATCGTGCCGGGAAGGGACGAATCGGCGTCGTTGTATCCGGTTCCCCCTGGGCCAATATCCAAGTAAGCCTGTTCAGCCAAAGCCGAGACTCCCGCCGCCTGTTCCGGGCCCGGTGTTCCAGGCCCCTGCTGCCGGGAAACCGGCTGGAGCTGCGGCGGGAAACGCCGCGGGGGTTGCGGGCGCGGGTACCGCGGCGGCGGCCTCGTGCCAGGTCTGCCGCAGGGGCTCCAAGAGTTCGATCGCTTCCCGGGTCAGCGCCGCGTCCCGCTGGATGTTCGCGTTGGTCAGTGCGGTGGAGACGTAGTTGTAGACCCCCAGCAGCCCGTTGGCACCGTCCCACGCGTCGACCTTCAGCGAGGAGGACAGCTCGGACACGATGGCCTGGGCGTGCAGCAGGTTTTCCGATGCGGTGGTCCAGTCGGCAGCGTGCTGCGCCGTTTCCGCCCGGCCCAGGTCCAGCAGGAGGCGGTCGTAGAGCATGGTGAGGAGGCGTGCCGGCGGAGCCGACAGGACCGAGTCGGCCAGGTACTGGTTCCGCTGGCCGGCATTGCCGTAGCCGCCGCCGAAGGAGGTCAGAGTCATGATGAAGAGCTTCCTGAAGAGAGTCCTGCGAGTTGGGAGGACAGCCAGGACGACTGCGCTTTCATGCCGCTGAGAGCGACCTCCAGCGCGGAGTAGGTCCGCTGCAGCGTGGTCCGACGCATTTCCAGGCGGTCATCCCAGTCGGCGATCTGGTCGGTGTAGTCCTTCGCGGTGGACTGTTGTCCCTTGATCTTGGTGCTGAGGAGCCCCGTGGAAGGATCGGAGGCCTGCTTGGCGGCGTCCGCCACGCGGCCCGCGATAGTGGCCACGGCCGCCATTGTTCCGGCCGGGTCCTTCGCCAGGGCGTCGCCGAATTTGGTGGCGTCGAATTCCATCGTCCCGGTCTTGGTCACGCTGATGCCAAGCTCAGACGGCGATTTTCCGTTCAAGGGCTGGGACGCAGCGGCCAGGATCGCGGCGTTGACGGTACGAACGGTGCTGTCTCCGGTGAACACGCCGCCTGAAGTGACCGGGTTGCCGGAGGCGTCGGTGCTGCTGACTACGGCGCTCTTGGTGGCGATCTGCGCCAGGACTCCGTTGACGGAGCTAACCAGGTCAGAGGCGGCCCTGCTGATCTGGGCGTCGTCACGGGCAACGGTGACGCGTGTGGGGGTGGCAGAGACCTCGGAGACGCTGATCGAGACTCCGCTCAGGACATCCGCGAAGGTGTTGGTGGCGGAGCTGAGCGTCGCCTCGGCAGCTGTTCCCGCCCACAGCTTGATCTGCGCGTCCTGCCCAGACTGAACTTTGGTCAGCCCGGCGGTGCCGTCCGGATCGGCGATGCTGAACCCGCCGGCGACGCCGGTCTTGGACGAGGCAAATTGCAGCCGGTACTCGCCGCCGCCCACTGAAACTTTCGATGCGACAATCCCGGCGCCGGCGAGGTTCACGGCGGAAACGACGTCGTCAAGAGATGAAGTGAGCGGGGTGACCGTGATGGCCTGGCCGCCTTCGCCGGTGACCGTCATAGTGGTGTAGGGCCACGCGGCGAGGTTCTTGCTCACGGAGACCTGGGTCTGGGCCAGCTGGGAGACGGTGAAATCAACCGCACCCGGTTTCGCTCCGGCACCGACCACGGTGGTGACTTTGGCGGAACTGCTCGAGGCCGAATACAGTTCGAGGCTTTTGGGGTCGGAGAGCTTGCCGGCCTTGGTTGCGAGGTCCGCGACGGCGGTATTGAGTCCCTGCAGGGCCGAGATGCGGGTTTGGACCGTTGCGGCCTTGTTCTTCATCAGGCTTTGTGGGATTGCTTCCACGGCCATGAGGGAATTGATCAGGGCTGTGGTATCCAAACCGCTGGAAAGTCCGTCGATAGAAAGTCCCATGCCTGCAACTCCTTAGAACAATGGCTGGCTGAATCAGTAATGGCTGGTGGTACTGCACAGCGCCCGGGGAGAAGAATTCCCTCCCCGGGCGCCACGTGCAGTCTGAGCTACCTAGCGGAAGTCACCGGAGTGATCGCTTCCCGCTGTGTTTTAGCGCAGGAGCTGCAGTACACCCTGGTTGGACTGGTTTGCCTGGGCCAGCATTGCGGTGCCGGCCTGGGACAGGATGTTGTTGCGGGTGAACTTGACCATTTCCTCAGCCATGTCCGTGTCGCGGATACGGGAGTTGGAAGCCGTCAGGTTTTCCTTGGCCACGTTGATCGTCTGCACAGCCGACTCGAGGCGGTTCTGGGTTGCACCCAGGTCTGCACGAGCCGTCGACACTGCGGTGATCTGCGTGTCGATCAGCTTGATGGAAGCCTGAGCGCTTGCGGCGGAGGAGAAATCGAGACCTGTCGTGGCCGCTCCCTTTACACCGACGTCGAGGCCCGTACCGGCGGCAGCGTTGTCAGCGTTCTCAAGCAGGCCGCCGTCCTTGGCCTGGACCGAGATGCCGGTGCCCTTGCCGTTGGCGTCCTTCTCAACCGTGACCGTGAACTTCGACGCGAAATCGGTGTCCTTCCGCAGTGCATCGGCGTAACCCTCGACGCTAGTGAAAGGACCCGCAGCGGCCAGAGTAGACGTCGCTACGGTGGTAACGACCCCGTCCTTCGTGGACGTGAACGAAGCTTCACCTGTCAGCAACGCCGGGTCAGCAATTGCAAACGTGCTGCCGTTATTGGACATGGTGCCCAGGTTCAGCGTCGTAGCAACACCCTTGACGTTTGCACCGGACAGGTCAACGGCGATCTGGCTGGCCGCGTCACCGTTGGCACCGACCTGGATGTTCAGCGTCGGGTTGTCACCGTTGAGCAGCTTGGTGCCGTTGAAGTCGGTCCCGCCAGCGATACGTCCAAGTTCATTGACGAGGCTGGTGGCTTCAGTCTTGATAGCCGCGCGGGATTCGGTGTTGTTCGTATCGTTGGCTGCCTGAACACCCAGGTCGCGCAGACGCTGCAGGATGGAGTGAGCCTGGTTCAGGCCGCCTTCAGCGGTCTGGACAAGGCCAATGCCGTCCTGGGCGTTACGGGAAGCAACCGTGAGGCCGCCGATCTGGGACTTCAGGCCCTCGGAGATCGCCAGGCCGGCCGCGTCGTCACCGGCGCGGTTGATGCGCAGGCCGCTGGAAAGCTTCTCCAGCGACTTGGACAGGTCGGTCTGGGTGTTGCTGAGGCTGCGGTAAGCGTTGTTCGCAGCCATGTTGGTGTTGATCTGCATTCCCATGATGTTTCCTCCATGATTGGGACGATGTGCGACGGCCCATCCGTGGGCCTTCAGAAGTAGTTATCGCCATTTGGCCAGCACACGTAAGGAAGATTCCAAAAAGAGTTTTCAGTTCAACGCCCCATCTGGTCCCGACTGTTATCAGCCTTATTGCCGCTAACGAATCCTGCGCCCCTGCCGATAGTTTCTACGAACCCTGCTGGAGGCCAAATCGTCCGCACGATGAAATCGACGCCCCGGCACCACCGCACCAGTCATTTGCACCATTCACACATGAGGGAGCCGTCCGGACCATGGCCATCCACGAACTTTCAGCCCTGCTGTGGCGGGAGCGTGAACTCCTGGACGTTCTCACCTTCAAGCTGGAGGAAGAGCAACTGCTGCTCACCGCCGGCAAATCCCGCTGGCTTCCCCACGGCACAAAGGAAGTCGAGCAGGTTCTGGAACACCTCTCCAAGGCGAGCCTCGCCCGCACCATCGAAGCCGCCGTCGTGGCCGAAACCTGGGGACTGCCCACTGACGCGTCCCTGGGTGAACTCGCCGCTGCCGCGCCGGAAGGCGCCTGGTCCGAAATCCTCACGGCCCATCTGACGGCCTTGACCCACCAGACGGCCCTGATCAAGGAACTGCGCGACTCGAACGAGCAGTACCTGCGCACCGCAGTCCGTTCCACCCAGGAATCCCTCGCGGATCTGCGGCCCACCGCTGCGGCCGGCACCTATGACGCCCAGGGCAAGACCGGGGAAACTGCAGCCTCGCGTATTTTCGACAAGCAATTCTAAGGAAGCGACCATGAGTACCTTCGGCGCGCTGAACACCGCCTACCGTGGCTTGACCGCCGCCCAGCAGGGCATGAACGTGGCCGGGCAGAACATTGCCAACGCCGCCACCGAGGGTTACACCCGGCAGCGCGTCCAGCAATCGTCAATCGTGGCTCCCGCGCAGGGCCTGTTCGGTTCGGGCCGCCCCGAAGCCGGGAATGGCGTCTCCGTGGACGGCATCGCACGCTTGGGCAGCAGCTTCCTTGACGGAAGCGTCCGCTCGACGGCGGCCCAGTCCGGCTACGCCAGCGCCCGGTCCTCGGCGCTCCAAGGGATCGAGGGCATCCTTCAGGAACCCGGCGAAAACGGCATCTCCACCGCGCTCCAGGGCTTCTGGTCGGCCTGGCAAGGCGCCGCCAACCACCCCAACGACTCCGCCGCCAAGGGACTGGTCCTGCAGGCCGGCAACGACCTCGCCAGCAAGGTCTCCTCTTCCTACCGCTCCCTTGAGGGCCAGTGGAGCAGCGTCCGCGGCCAGGCCCAGGGCGCCGTGGACACCGTCAATGCCGCCGCCACGCAGGTGGCCGCCTTCAACACCAGCATTCGCTCAACCCTCGCCGCGGGAGGATCGGCCAACGAGTTGATCGACGCGCGGGCCAAGCTCACCGAGACCATCTCCCGGCTGACCGGCGGCACCGTCAGGGAACAGGCTGACGGCACCGTGGATGTCCATGTCGGCGGAAACGCCCTCGTGATGGGCAGCTCCGTCCGGGCACTCGCCCTCTCCGGAAGCCAGACTGCGGACAAGCTCGGCACAGCCGTGCAGCTTGAGTGGGCGGACCGGCCGGGTGCGGCAATCGCCGTCGCCGATGGGGAAATCGCCGGCGCGTTGTCCGTCCTGGCTCCTGCCGCGAACGGCGGCGCCATCGATTCGGCCGCACAGTCGCTGAACAAGTTCGCCGGCGACCTGCGGGACGCGGTCAACGCCCTTCACTTCGGCGGACGGACCTCTGACGGCTCGGCGTCCGGTAACTTCTTCGACCCGGCCGCCGCGGGCCCTGCGGCGCTCGCTCTCGCTGTTGTGCCCCAGGCCGCCGCAGAGATCGCGGTCGGCGTGGCGGGTGCGGGGAACCTGGACGGCAGCCTCGCCGACAAGATTTCACAGCTTGGCACTGGGCCGGGGTCTCCGGACCGCGCCTGGGCAAACATCGTCACCGGGATCGGTGTGCAGTCACGCGGCGCCCAGCAGCATGAAGCGTTGAGCTCGGCAGCGGAAATCTCCGCGCAGTCCAACCGTTCCTCGCAGGCGTCCGTCAGCCTGGACGAAGAAAACGTCAGCCTGCTCACCAACCAGCACGCATACCAGGCCGCGGCCCGCGTCATGACGGCTGTGGACGAAGCCCTGGACGTCCTGATCAACCGCACCGGACTGGTAGGAAGGTAGACATGCTGAACCGGGTAACCAACCTGACCATGAGCACAACCGCCCAGCGGACCCTGCAGGCCCAGCAGTCCAAGCTGGCCCAGCTGCAGGAAAAGGCGACCACGCTGGACAAGATTTCGCGCCCGTCTGACGATCCTGCCGCCACGGCGCAGGCTCTCGATACGCGCGCGCGGCTCGCCGCCAACGCCCAGTACGGCAGGAACATCGACGACGGCGCCAGCTGGCTCAACGCGGCCGACTCCGCCCTCAGCCAGGCCACCAACGTCATGAACCGCATCCTCGACCTCACGGTCCAGGCCGGCAACGGCGCGCTCAACCAGGCGGGCAAGGACGCGATCGCCGTCGAGCTCGAAGGGCTGAACAAGGATCTGCTCTCAACCGCCAACAGCAAGCACCTTGGCCGGAACATTTTTGCTGGAAGTTCGGACGCGGCCACGGCCTTCAGCCCAGCCATCCCGGCCGACCCGAGCATCCCAGGAGACACCGGAACTCCCCCAGTCTTCAACGGCGTCGCCGGCGGCTCAGTGGAACGGCGCATCAGTGCCGACAGAACTGTCCGGGTCGACGCGGACGGCGCCGCGATCTTCGGCAGCGGCTCCGGCTCCGTCTTCGACGCCGTCACCAAGACCATCGAGTCACTGCGCAAAGGTGAGGATGCCACTGTGAACCTCACCAACCTGCAGGCGTCGTTCAAGAACATCGTCAGCGGGCGTGCTGAAATAGGATCACGGCAGGTGCAGCTGGAACGCGCCGGCAACGTCAACACCGAACTGGAGGCCACCTTGGATGCACAGAAGATGGGCATTGAAAAGGCAGATCTCGGCAGCGTCATCATGGACCTGAAGCTTCAGGAAACCAACTACCAGGTGGCCCTCGCGGCGACGGCCCGGGTGCTTCAGCCCACCCTGATGGACTTCCTGCGGTGAGCACCCCGGTCATGGACACTCCCGTCGCAAGCCTGCCCCTCACATTCACCGCACCCATGCCTGGCTTCGAGGAGCTGCACGATTTCGCGCTGCGGAGCGTCGAGGGCGCGGCCGGACTGTACGCCCTGGAGGGAGGTTCCAGCCCGGTGCGGCTATTCCTGGCCGATGCGGCCGTGTTTGCACCGAGCTACGCTCCGCCGATCCCGGCAGCCTCGCTGGAGGCCCTCGAACTCGACGGGCGGGACGCCGCCCAGGTACTGGTCGTGGTGAACCACTCGCCCGGTTCCACGACCGTCAACCTCATGGCCCCGATCGTTCTGAACCGTGCCGCCGGGCGCTGCACGCAGCTGGTGCTGGACGGCCGGGACTTCCCGCTCCGGGCCGAGCTCGGCTCGCTCTAGCCGACCCGCCCGGCAAGGCGCGCAGCCCTGCCTTGCGACCGGCTTCACCAGCCTCACCAGAAATGCGCCACGTCCACCACGAGCCGGGACCCGGTGCCCGGCCCGGGCAGGGCCAGGACCCGGAACGGCAGCCGGGCGCGGACCCCCAGGCCAATGGTCGAATAGCCCTCGAAGCTGCCCGCCCACGCCACCTGCCGGAACGTCTGGTAGCCGGCCACGTCAGCCAATTCATTCTTGTTCGCCGGATTGTAGGTGGGATTGCCGGCGTCGTCATATGCGGGTGCATTGACCGTGAGCTGAATGAAGGCCTGGCCCCGCAACGGGACCGGCAGGCCGGACCCGTCCTGCACCACCGCGGGTACGTAGCGGACACTGTAGCCGGCCACGGGGCCGTTGAGGTCAATGACCAGCCGGTCGAAGCAGTAGTGCTGACCGGTGCGGACGTCCACCACCTTGGCCTGGCTCATGGCCGGATCCAGTTTGCTCAGCGACCCCCAGGCCAGTCCGCAGTACGGGTCTGCGGCGGCCGGCGCCGGCGCAAGAATCCCGAGCGCGGCGGCCATCAGAACAGCCGCGAGCAACGCGTTGACCTTTTTCAACTGGATCTTCTTCAACTGGGTCTTCTTCAAGGCCGCCACCCCCTGGTGCTGCCTGACCCTTGGGCTGGCGGAACAGTCAGCGCAGGTCAGACGCTTTCAGCGTAGGCGGGCCCGGCCCGGCGGGCGAGGTCCTCCACAGTTTCGGCGCCCAACCGTTAGCGTGGCCCGCTGCTGGTCACGGACGGATTGCACGGACCCTGTTCGTGAAGGTCGTTCACGAACAGATAACACCGCCAGCAGCAGGCCTAGCCGGGAACGGCGAAGCGCCGGCACCCTCGCGGGTCCGGCGCTTCGTACGGCCTGTCTGTTGCCGGAAGGTTTTAGCCTTCGCAGTCGCGGCAGTACTTCATGCCGTTCTTCTCAAGGGCCACCTGGGACCTGTGGCGGACCAGGAAGCAGGAGGAGCAGGTGAATTCATCGGACTGCTCCGGAACAACAATGACCGTCAGCTCTTCGCCGGACAGATCTGCACCGGGAAGATCAATGCCTTCAGCGGTGTCGTTCTCATCGACGTCGATCACAGCGGTCTGCGCGCCGCCGCCGCGGGACGCCTGAAGGGCCTCCAGCGACTCAGCGGGAGATTCTTCTTCTGTCTTGCGTGGGGCGTCGTAATCGGTAGCCATATCGGGGTTCACTTTCGTTGCTGCGCAGCGCCATTTCAGGCACCTCAGTGAAGCAGTTTAGGACATTGTGCATGGAGTAGAGCAATAGTGTGGCCTATCAGACAGAATGAGTCGGACGGGCCCTGGAAACCCGGGCAGCGGCCCCCCGGCCGGGGCCCCTCCGCGCGGCGGCCGGGCAGTGCAGGTGCGGCATTTCAGTCGACCGGCCAGACCACGAGCGTCTGCCACTTCGCTGGATCGGGTTCGACGCCGGGATCGGTGAGGTAGTACTCCCACATTGCTGCTCCCGGGCTCGCGCCGTCCTGCCGCATCCGCGCCATGATCGCGCCGTAAGTGCGCTGCAGTGATTCGTAGGGACCGATGTGCATCGCCTCGTAGGCCTGGCCTGCGGGGAGGGTGCCGGCGACAACCGCCGTGTCCGCTCCACTGGGGTTCGTGAACGGCGCGGCGAGGGGGAACCCCGCCTCCACGTCGACGACGTCCGTCGGCATGCCGCGGTACAGCGCGAACGGGGGTCCGGCCAACTGGACATGCTGCTCCTGCACCGCACCCATGACGGCGGCGAAGGCACGGCCGAAAAAATCCCGCAACGCATTCATCGGGACTGTCTCATGCACCACCGCCGTGGGCTGTTCCTTGAGTTGGGCGGCCCTGATGTCCGGGGCCGGCCCCGGGTTCGTTTGAGTCATACCCCAGACTCTGCCGGGACTAATCCACGGTCTAGGGCCTTACGGCCCGCGCCCCCAGGGGAGGTCCGCGCCGTGGTCCAGTAGCGGTCCGGCTGCCGGCCCGGGGACGGCGCGGGTTCCACCCCGAATAAATAAATGAACTTTATTCATATTAGGTCTTGCCCCGTGCCGCCATCACCCTCAAACTAAATGAACAACGTTCATTAATGTGACGCCCGTCTCACTGGAGTAGCCATGATCGAAATCACGTCCCTCGACACCCCGCCCTCCCTCGCCCGCACGCTGCCCTCCGGCCGGCCGGCTCTGCGGATCGGCGTCGTGCAGCATCGCTGGCATCCTGACGCCGCGGCCCTGCACGCCGAACTGGACGAAGGCATCGGGCGCGCCGCCCGGCTGGGAGCAGCCGTCGTCTTCCTCCCCGAGCTCACGCTGTCCCGCTACCCCGCGGACACGCTTCCCGAAAATGACGCCGCCCGCGGCGGGACCGCGCGCCCGCGGCCCTCGGACATTGCCGAGGATCTGTTCACCGGCCCCACGTTCCGGTTCGCGGCGGACGCGGCCCGGAGGCACGGCATCTGCGTCCACGCTTCGCTGTACCAGAAGGCGGAGAATCCGGACGGCACAGACGACGGCCTGGGCCTGAACACCGCCATCCTGGTGTCCCCCGGGGGCGAACTCCTGGCCCGCACCCACAAGCTCCACATTCCCGTCACGGCAGGCTACTACGAGGACAAATTCTTCCGCCAGGGCCCGGACGGCGACGATGCCTACGAGGTCCACTCCCCCGCCGAACTCGGCGGCGCACGGTTGGGCATGCCCACCTGCTGGGACGAGTGGTTCCCGGAGCTGGCGCGGATCTACTCCCTCGGCGGCGCGGAACTCCTGGTCTACCCCACAGCCATCGGCTCCGAGCCCGACCACCCCGACTTCGACACCCAGCCGTTGTGGCAGCAGGTCATCGTCGGCAACGGCATCGCCAACGGGCTGTTCATGGTGGTCCCCAACCGCTGGGGCAGCGAAGGCACGCTGAACTTCTACGGTTCCTCCTTCATCGCCGATCCCTACGGCCGGATCCTTGCCCAGGCACCGCGGGACGAATCCGCGGTGCTCGTCGCGGACCTCGACCTCGACCAGCGCCGGGACTGGCTCACGCTTTTCCCCTTCCTGGCCACCCGACGCCCGGACACGTACGGGCGGCTGACCGAACCGGTACGCCCCGACGCCCCGCTCGGCGCCGACACCAGCAAGGCCACCGCATGAGCGCGTGGCGGATGCCGTCCGAAACGGCGCCCCAGGACCGTGTCTGGATGGCGTTCCCCACCGGCGGCTACACCCTGGGCGAAACAGCGGCAGAAGCCCACGCCGCCCGCTCCGTCTGGGCCGCCGTCGCGAACGCCGTCGTGGAATTCGAACCGGTCACCATGCTGGTGGCGCCGGCGGATGTGCAGACCGCGGCGGACTACCTTCACCCGGATATCGAGGTGGTCCCCGCCGCACTGAACGACGCCTGGATGCGGGACATCGGCCCCACGTTCGTCCTCGACGACGGCGGCCGGCTCGGCGCCGTCGACTGGGTCTTCAACGGCTGGGGCGGCCAGGACTGGGCCGCCTGGGACAAGGACGCGCTCGTGGCGTCGGCCGTCGCGGCCCGCTCGGGGGCCAGCCACCTTAACTCGCCGCTGGTGAACGAGGGCGGCGGCATCCACGTCGACGGCGAAGGCACCGTCCTCGTCACCGAGACGGTCCAGCTCGATCCGGGCCGCAACCCCGGGCTCAGCAAGGCCGACGTCGAAGCCGAGCTGGGCCGGACCCTGGGCGTAAGCCACGTCGTCTGGCTTCCCCGCGGCCTGACCCGGGATTCGGAACGGTTCGGCACGCGCGGCCACGTCGACATCGTTGCGGCCATCCCGTCCCCGGGCACCGTGCTGGTCCATTCCCAACAGAACCCGGCACACCCCGACTTCGAAGTCTGCCGGGCCATCATCAGCCACCTCGCCACCACCCGGGACGCGGCCGGCCGCGAATGGAACATCATCGAGGTCCCCGCCCCGGAAACCCTGACGGATGAGGAGGGGTTCGTCGACTACAGCTACATCAACCACCTGGTGGTCAACGGCGGCGTCATCGCCTGCACCTTCGGCGACCCGATGGACGAAAAAGCCTTGCGCATCCTTGGCGACGTCTACCCCGGCCGCAGGGTAGTCGGCATCGACGCCCGCGAGCTCTTCGCCCGCGGCGGCGGCATCCACTGCATCACCCAACAGCAACCATCCGTCCCCCAGAAAAAAGGTCAGCAATGAGTCAGACTATCGGCCGCGAAGACGGCACCATCACGCACGACGTCGTCGATCCGGCCGGTTCCAAGCACGGCATCTCGGGCAAGGGACTCAAGGGCGGCCAGCTGGGCCTTCTCGCCGTCGTCGTCCTCGGCATCTCCTCCGTGGCACCCGCCTACAGCCTGACCAGTTCGCTGGGACCCGCCGTCGGCGCCGTGGGCCTGCAGCTGCCGGCGATCTTCATTGTCGCGTTCATCCCGATGATCCTGGTGGCGTTCGCCTACCGTGAGCTCAACGCCGATTCACCGGACAGCGGCACCACTTTCACGTGGGCCACGAAGGCGTTCGGCCCGTTCGTCGGCTGGATGGGCGGCTGGGGTCTGCTGGCCGCCAACATCATCGTCCTGTCCAACCTGGCCGGCGTCGCGGTGGACTTCTTCTACCTCTTCCTGGCCCAGGTGTTCAACAACCCGGACCTCGCGGACCTGACCTCCAACACGGCCGTAAACATCGCGACGTGCCTGGTGTTCGTGGCACTGGCCGTCTGGGTCAGCTACCGCGGCCTGCACGCCACCAAGCTGGTGCAGTACACCATGGTCGGATTCCAGGTCCTCGTCCTGGGCATCTTCGTCGTCATGGCACTCACCCACGCCGCCTCGGGCGACTCGGGCACCGCGATCGCCTTCAGCTGGGACTGGTTCAACCCGATGAAGATCGGCAGCTTCGAGCAGTTCGCCGCCGGCATGTCACTGGCCGTCTTCGTCTACTGGGGCTGGGACGTGTGCCTCACCGTCAACGAGGAAACCAAGGGCGGCAAGGGTACCGCCGGCCGGGCAGGAACCACGACGGCGGTCGCCGTCCTGGCCCTTTACCTCGTCGCGATCGTGGCCACCATGATGGTTGCCGGCACCGGAACCGACGGCATCGGCCTGAACAACCCGGACAACCAGTCGAATATCTTTGCGGCACTGGCTTCCCCAGTCATGGGTCCGCTGGCCATCCTGATGTCCCTGGCCGTTCTCTCCGGCACCGCGTCGTCCCTGCAGTCCACCATGGCCTCTCCCGCACGCAGCCTGCTGGCGATGGGCCACTACGGGGCACTGCCGCCGCGCTTCGCATCCGTCAGCAAGCGGTTCGGGTCCCCCGGTTTCGCAACGGTGATTGCCGGTGTGATCTCCGGCGGCTTCTACGCCGTCATGAAGGTAGTCAGCGAGAACGTCCTCAATGACACCATCATGGCCCTGGGCCTGATGATCTGCTTCTACTACGGCCTCACGGCCTTCGCCTGCACCTGGTACTTCCGGCACAGCCTGTTCTCCAGCGTCCGCAACTTCTTCATGCGGCTGCTGTTCCCGGTCCTGGGCGGCCTGGTCCTCACCGTGGTCTTCTTCCAGACCGCCGTGGACAGCTGGGCACCGGAATTCGGCAGCGGCTCGGAGGTCTTCGGCGTGGGCCTGGTGTTCATTCTGGGGATCGGCATCCTCGCCCTCGGCGTCGTGATCATGCTGGTCGCCGCGAAACTGCATCCGGGCTTCTTCCGGGGCGAGACCATCCGGAAGGACACCCCCGCCCTGGTGGTTCCGGAGTAGCCTCCCAGCAACGACCCGCCGGCCCGAATGAGCTCGGAGCCGGCGGGTTTTTGCGTGCGTCCGTCGCCCGCGTAGCTGCCAGACATGTTGAGGAACACCTCCCCGTGCTAGATTCACGCTGTCTGCATTTCCGCGGGCTCTAGCGCAGCCTGTTCCGGGCGCGGCAATTTGGGGGAAATTTTTATGCTGCTATTCGACCGCGTCCGGCCTCTATCAATTCCGTTGTTCCTTGGTGTGGTCATGATGCTTTCCCTGACACCGCTTGCCCCCGCATCCGCCGCGCCGGATACGACGACGGCGGTCAGTGCAGCGTCCGCCGCGCCGTTGACGACGGCCCCCGTGCCGACGGTCAAGGGCACAACAAAGGTCGGCTACACCCTGACCGCGGTCCCGGGCATCTGGGGTCCGGCACCCGTCACTCTGACGTATCAGTGGAAGGCGAACGGCGTCGTCATCATTGGCGCCACCGCCGCCGCCTACAAACTGGCCGCGGCGCAGGCCGGCAAGGCCCTTACCGTCACCGTCACCGGAACCAAGACCGGCTACACCACCGCCGCGAAGACCTCGACCCCCACCGCAGCCATCGCCGCCGGCTCGCTCGGGCCGGCCCCGGTGCCGACGATCACCGGAATGACAAAAGCCGGCTACACTCTGACCGCAGTCCCGGGCACGTGGGGTCCGGCTCCCGTCATCCTGAAGTACCAGTGGAAGGCGAACGGCGTCGTCATCATTGGCGCGACCGCCGCCACCTACAAACTGGCCGCGGCGCAGGCCGGCAAGGCCCTCACCGTCACCGTCACCGGAACCAAGACCGGCTACACCACCGCCGTGAAGACCTCGGCCGGCACAGCGGCAGTCACGCCCGCAGGACCCGGCGTCGACGTGTCCTGGCCGCAGTGCGGCAAACCGCTGCCCAAGGGCCAGAGCTTCGCGATCATTGGTGTGAACAACGGCCTGGCGAACAACACCAACGCGTGCCTGGCCACCCAGCTGTCCTGGGCCGCCACGTCCACCGGCGGGACCGGGCAGCCTCTCGTGGCCCTGTACGTAAATACCGGGAACCCCGGGACGGCCGGCTCCTGGTGGCCCACCAGCAACACCTATGCCGGGAAGACCGTGGCCAACCCGTACGGCACGTGCACCAAGGGCTCGGTCGGTTCGGCGTGCTCCTATATGTACGGTTACGCCAAGGCCTACGACGACGCCATCATCCGCGGGGTCAAGAACCCGGCCTCCTACACCTGGTGGTTGGACGTCGAGACCGAAAACTCCTGGTCAACGAACAAGGCCGCCAACAGAGCTGATCTGGAGGGCATGGCCGCCTACTTTGCCAGCATCGGCGCCAAAACCGGGCTCTACTCGACCGGCTACCAATGGGCACAGATCATCGGCACGGTGCCCTCGACAAGCAACCTTTACGCCCAGCGAAGCTGGCTCGCCGGCGGGAGCTCCTTCCAAAACGCCAGCAGCATGTGTTCGGCAGCGCCGCTGACAGGCGGCGGGAAAGTCACCATGGCCCAGTACATCTCGGGCGGCTTCGACTACAACAAGTCCTGCATCTGAGTTCCAGCCTCCGGCCAGTCCGGATTCAGTAGTCCGGATAGAGCTCCTCGGACGCTGTAACTGGATTGAGGGGCTCGGCAATCAATGCAGGGTCACCGAGTGCCGCTTCCGCGAGCGCTTCGCACGTCGAGAAGCGGACACCGCCTCGTTCCAGCGCAGTTTCGATCACGGTCCGCAGCGCCTCCAGCCGTCCTGCCCGCCCAGTGAGGAACGGGTGGCAAGTGAGCATGAAAAGAGCACCATGACGTCGCATTGCGTCGATCTCATGAATCCACATGTCCGCCACGACAAGTGGCGACTGGATGATTTCACCGATCTTGGGTTCCGGAAGGAAGGCATACTGCTCCCAGTCATCCAGACTCCAATGTGGGGGGAGCTCCGCAACTGTGCCTGCGGGGGTTTCGATGAGATAGGGGACGTCCGCGTCCATCAGGCTGGAATCGTATTTCAGCCCGTATTCAGCCACCAACGACGGTGTCTGCCACGAGGGCTCCCACAGTGCGGCGCGATGCCCCTTTGGAGAAATGCCGAAACGCCCGAGTGCAGCTAGCGCCAGATCGAAGTCGGCGCGTTCGTCGTCGAAACTCATGTTCACCGCGGTGCGGTGAGTGTGTGAGTGGTGCGCGATCTCATGACCCGATTCCAGGACCTGTTCCACCATGCGGGGATACCGCTCCGCGGTTACTCCTGGAATGAAGAATGTCGCCGGCTGCTGCACATCCTTCAACATCTGGAGAATCCGGGGAACACCCACCTTGGGCCCGAACGCCTGGTGGGTCATCGCCATCGCATTGTCGGCGTAGCGCCGGCCGGCGGCCAGGACGGGCGACTCGGCGTCGACGTCGAAGGTCAACGCGGCAACGCAGGCCGCCCCCTGCCTCCAGCCGCTTCTATCGAATGTCATGTTCGTCCCTCTTCGAAGAAATGAGTCAGTTAGAAGAAATGAGTCAGAAGAAAGGGGTCAGAAGTCATGGGTGGAGAGCCAGTCGGCGTAGTCGGCGAGGGCCCGCTGCAGCGGCCAGAGCGATTCGTAGCCGAGATCCGCGGCTGCGGAAGCGATGCTGAAGTGGCCCTGCAAATCCAGGGTTGGATCCGTCCCGGGCCCGATCTCCACGGAGGCGTCCGGGAATGCGATTCGAACTTCTTTGACGACGTCGCTGAGTGTCCAGTACTCGCTGCCGGAGATGTTGTAGGCCAGGGGCCTGGCCCGGGCCGTTTCTGGTGCCTGGACTGCCGCCAGGACGGCAAGAGCGACGTCGCGGACGTAGACAAGGTTGTAGCGGTGGTCGGCCCCGTGGTCCTGTGAGAATGAACCGTCGCGGACTACGCCGCGCATAATGTCCCGTATGACTTCATCCATGCGGTTTCCGGGTCCGTAAACCTGGCCGATGCGCAGGGAGATGACGTCGACTCCATACCTGTCGCCGTAGACCCGTCCGAGCCATTCCCCGGTAACCTTCGTCACGGCGTAAGGCGTCGTCGGATTTACTGGCTCCGATTCGAGAACCACCGGTGCTGAGGTCTTTCCGTACACGCACTCGGAAGAGAAGTTGATGATCCGTTTGACGCCGTGGAGTCGTGCCGCCTCGAAAACCGCCACCGTTCCCTCGACGTTGGCAGCAAACGTAGCCAGGGGAAAGCTCAGGGAATAGGTCGGGTGGGATATGGCGGCGGTATGGACGATGGTGTCGACGTCGTGCTCCTTGAATACTTCGAGGAGACGGGGGATATCGAACAGTTCGCCCTGGACGGAAACGACGTCGGGGCGTGGCGCCTCGATGAAGTCCCGGTTGTAGCTGACTGTTTGATGGCCGGCGTCGGCGAGTTCGTTGACGATGTGGCGTCCGGTGAATCCGGCACCACCTGTGACCAGAACAGAGCTCATGTGATGTTGCCTTTCACTAGGTGCGTTGGATGTGGGATTCAATGTCCGAGTGGGAACGTCGTGGTCCGACCACCATCGACAACAAGGTTTGTTCCCGTGACATACGAGGATTCAGGACCCAACAGCCACAGCGCCGCGGCTGCAATCTCCTCGGGCAGGGCGAACCGGCCAAGCGGCACGGACACTTCGTCCCGGGCGCGTTCTTCTTCGTTCGCGAACTCGGCCGCAAGCATCGGGGTATCTGTCGTGCCCGGCGACAGTGCGTTGACCCGGACGCCGGCCGGTGCGAGTTCGGCGGCCAGTGACCGCATCATCGACAGCACGCCGCCCTTGGTCGCGGTGTATGCGGTGTAGCCTGCCTGGCCGACGAGTGACAGCTCGCTGGCAGTGCAGACCAGCGATCCACCGCCGTTGGCCGAGAGCGTCCGCGCCGCTGCCCGGGCGAAGTGGAAAGTGCCGGTTAAGTTCACCCGGATCAGTCTCTGCCACAGCTCGTCGGATGTTTCGGCGATGGGCGCAACACTGGAGATTCCTGCGGCGTTGAAGGCCCCGCTCAGGGGCCCGAGTTCTGCTTCCGCCCGGGCGAAGGACCCATCGACCTGTTGGGACTCAGATACGTCGGCTTCGATGAAGATCACAGCGCCCGAGACTTGGCTTTTTGCGTCTTCAAGCAGACGGTCCGGGAGACCGACCGCTGCAACCTTTGCCCCTTGCGCCAGAAGGGCCCGGGTGGTCGCGAGACCGATGCCGGAGCTGGCTCCGGTGACAAGGTAGGCCTTGTCCTGAAAATGGCTCATGTCTCCTCTTCCCCGTTGGATGTGGAAAGGCGGGCAGCATGCCCCCGGTCACGATTCGGGGGCATACGCCGGATTTGCCGGTTTAACCTTGATGGCTGATTTAGCCAACGAGCGCACGAGTGTGGTCGTTAAGGAACATGCCGCGGGGGTCGAACTCCCGGCGTATCTGGATGAAGGTGTCAAGCTCCGGGTAGAGACGCTCCAATCGGCTCCTCGTCATGAAATGGATCTTTCCCCAGTGCGCGCGGGGCTCGAATTCCTGCAGCACCGCATCCGCATCCCGGAAGAAGGGCCAGTAGTCGGTCCCGGGTTCGGTGGTCAGGGTGATAACGGTGGTGTCGCGTCCTTGGAACTGGGACATGTAGCCTTCGTCGGCTTTCACCCAGCGGACCTCAACGGGGTACTTCTGGTCGGAATGCTTGGTGCGGATCAGCTCCTGGACAGCCTGGACGGCCGCCAGGCCGTGTTCGCTGGGAACGAAGTACTCCAGTTCATGGAACGGTGTGGTGAATCCGCCCGGGTAGATGCGGTACGACCGGTCCAGCCGGGCACCTTCCGTGCGGGAAATTTCACGCTCGTCCTGGACCTGGGCGACGTTGTACCGCTTGGTGTAGCTGCGGTTTGCCATGCTCTGGCCCGGCGAACCGGGCAGGTCCAGGAGCTCACAGGAATCGTTGTCCGGGCACCAGAGGAACGAGTAGTGCCGGTTCCCGTCGATGTCGGCCTGCCAGGTTGCCGCGGTCTCCGCCCACGTGGGATAGGTAATCTCCTCCTGCAGGTAATAGCGGTCCTCGACCGCCAGTTCGACCTCCAGGAAGATTCCGAGCGTCCCCAAGGCGACCTGGGCGGCCCTGAGTTCGCGGAGTTGCCCTTCGCCGATTTCGACGATTTCGCCGTAACCGTTGATCAGCCGGACCCAGCGCAGTGCCGATGAGAAGCTGCCCAGGTTCTTTCCGGAGCCGTGGGTGCTGGTCGCGAGTGCCCCGGCGATCTGCTGCTTGTCGATGTCGCCCTGGTTGCCCAGTGCCAGCCCCTGCTCCCACAGCGGATCGCCAAAGGCGTTGATGGTGGTGCCGGCCAGGGCCCTCGCACGGCGCCCCATGAGGTCGGTTCCGGTGATGGCCGAGAGTGCGGACATGTCCATCAGGACTCCGCCCGTCTGGACAAGCGGTGAGGACGAATGCCCTGAGCCGACTGCACGTACGGGGAGGCCTTCGCGGATGGCGAACCGGACGGCGTCGAGCGCCTCCTGTTCGTTCCGCGGCCGGACGGTGAAGGCCGGCGTGGCGCTCTGGTTGCCGCCCCAGTTGGTCCAGGTTACGTCTGTCCCGAACGGAGCGGACGGGGTTGCGGCGCGCGCCGACGACGCGGAGTGGGGATGATTCGTGGTGGTCATTGCTGGGCTCCGATGCTGGTCTAAACGCTCATGCGCCGTGGTTGATCATGACGTGCTTGGTCCGGGAGTAATCGTCCAAGGCATACAGCGAGAGGTCGCGGCCGTAGCCGGATCCCTTGAATCCGCCCCACGGAACCTCGCAGGCCAACACCAGGTGTGAATTGACCCAGACGGTGCCGAAATCGAGCTGCTTCGGAATGCGGAGCGAGAGGCTCGAATCCCGGGTCCATACCGAGGCGGAAAGCCCGTAGGGACTCTCGTTGGCCCGGGTGATGGCCTCTTCAGTGGAGCTGAAGGACTCGACGGTGACCACTGGGCCAAAGATTTCGTGGGTAGCAATATGCGCCCCGGCCGGGACGTTGCTGATTACGGTGGGTTCAATGAAGTAGCCGGGGCCTTCCAACGCCGAGCCGCCGATGGCCACCTGAAGGCCCGCAGCTTTTGCCTCGGCAAGCGCTTCCTTCACGCGTTCGAAGTGCGGGCGCGAAATCATGGGACCGATTTCCACGTCTTCCCCTGCGCCCGGAGCGCCGACGACGAGCGTGCTGACTTCGCGTACCAGGTGTTCGGTGAACTCCTCGGCCACGGACTCGTGCACGAGCACACGGCAGGCGGCGCCGCAGTCCTGGCCGGCATTCCAGAAGCCGGCGTTTCGCACGCCGGCGGCTGCCGCGCGGAGGTCGGCGTCGGGGAAGACAACAACCGGGGCCTTGCCGCCGAGTTCCAGATGGACGCGCTTGACGGACCTGGCCGCGGTCTCCGCCACTGCCTGTCCGCTGACGACGCTTCCCGTCAACGCAACGAGGGCGACATCAGGGTGTTCGGAGAGTCGCTGCCCAACGGTTCGGCCCTTTCCCGTCACGACGTTGAGGATGCCGTCGGGGATGCGTCCGGCGACAAGTTCTGCCAGCTTCAGCGTCGAGAGCGGCGTCTGTTCCGAGGGTTTGAGGACGATGCTGTTTCCGGCGGCGAGGATGGGCGCGATCTTCCAGGCAGCCATCAGCAGCGGGTAGTTCCAAGGGGTGATGACGCCGACGACGCCGACGGGTTCCCTGAGGATGACCGAGGTGTGTCCGGTGGCGTAGTCGCCGCCTGCCATGGAGGTCAGTGTGCGGGAAGCCCCGGCCATGAACCGGAAGGTGTCGATGGTGCTGGAGACATCGTCCTCCGCGACGGTTCGCGGTTTGCCGGTGTTGGCGGACTCGATGATTTCGAAGGCTTCACGGTTGGCTTCAATGATGTTGGCGATCAGGGAGAGCACCTCGGAGCGTTCCTTCGGTGTCGTGGTGCCCCAGGACTTCTGGGCCGCCACGGCTGCTTCAACCGCAGCGTCCACATCCGCGGCCGTGCCGGCAGGAACCGATGCGATGACCTGTTCCGTGGTGGGGTCGACGACGTCGATCAGCCGGGTCGCGGAACCGGAAACAAACGTTCCGCCGATGAAGTGCCCCGCCGGAGGCAGGAAGCTGGCGCAGCTTTGCTCCTCGGAGGAACGTCGGACTGTGAACTGCTCGGTGTCAGTGAGTGTCATGATATTTCGCCTTTGTTTTCTGCGCCGATCGCGGCGCCGGGAGTTTGGTGTGGGGGCGGGCGGTCTGTGCCCGGGGTGCGCGGTGTGCCGGAGCGGGCGTTACGCCCGCGGCGCCTCAATCAGGTCACCTGCGAATGCGGGCGACTGAAAGGGGGCGGCTTCCGGCGTTTTCCGGAACATGCGTGCCGCGAAGTAGTACAGGGGTGCAACAACCACCAGGCCGACAATCCAGGAGAGGTCCACGCCGTTCATCGCTGCGGCAGCGGGGCCCGTGAACATCGCTGTCGCCGAGAACGGAACCTGGATCAGTGCGCCGGCAACATAGGCTCCGATCGCCACCCAGTTGAACCTTCCGTACACTCCGCCGTCGCGCTTGAAGAAGTCTTCAACCCGGTAGTCGCCGTGCCGCAGGAGGTAGTAATCGACCAGGTTGATGGCCGTCCAGGGAACCAGGACGTACATCAGGAAGGAGAGGAAGTTCGTGTAGAAGAAGATGAAATTGTCACGGGCGAACAGCGCGATCATCAGGGCTAGGGTGAAGAGGAGGATTGACGCAATGGTCCGGGTCTTGGCGTGGGGCAACCAGGCCGGCCTGAACGTCTGCCCAATGGTGAGGGTGCACAGGACCCCGCAGTAGAGGTTCATGGCGTTCGACGCCGCAACGCCAAGGCAGAAGATTCCGATGATCACCATGGTCCATGGCCCGAGCAGGGCTCCCAGGCTCCCTACTATTTCGACGCTGCTGCCATCGTTGATCAGCGCCAGTGCGAGCGTTCCCACCAGGGCACCCAGGACCATCGGGAAGAGTGTTCCCAAGACGCAGCCTGAATAGGACGCCCAGAACGCCGGGGCCGAGCCGGTGCCCTGAGGCATGTAGCGGGAGTAGTCCGAGACGTAGGGAGCGTAGGCGAGCTGCCAGAGGGCGGAGACGGAGATAGTGGCCATGAAGCCGACCCAGTTGAAGTTTCCCTGGTCCAGGAAGCTGGCCGGCAATCCGTGGACGGCCAGGATCCAGACGAAGGCCAGCACCAGCGCCAGACCGGCCACGATGCTCAAGATGCGTGCATAGGCGTGGATGAGCCGGTAGCCGAAGATGGTGGCCACGACGCTCACGACGCCAATGACAATGATGCCTGCATCGACGCTGATGCCCGGGGTGACCGCGGCCAGCGCTTGGCCGCCAAAGACGAGGTTCGCCGCAAAGAACCCGATGTACATGACCACCACGATGACCACGATCAGCAGTGCCCCGTACGAACCGAACTGGCCGCGGGTCTGAATCATCTGCGCCACGCCCAGCTGCGGGCCCTGGGCCGAATGCAGTGCCATGAAGATGCCACCGACAACGTTCCCAATGATGATTCCGACGATTGCCGGCACAAAGCTGAGCCCGAACACCGTCGTCGCGAGTCCCCCGGTCACGATGGTCATGATCATGATGTTGGAACCGAACCAGATGGTGAAGAGGTCCCGGGCCTTGCCATGGCGTTCGTGGGCCGGGATGGGTTGAATGGTCTTGTCCTCGAGCCGGGGTACTTCGGCTGTGACGGCGTGAGTGGGTCGAGCGTTCATGATGCGTTCCGGGAGTTCATGGGAACCTCTTTGTTCTGTCCCGGCGCTTCGTCGAGCACGGGATCTGATGTATCAATCATTCGTGACTTTTGTCACAGTGGTAATCCGGCGATTGAATAGTTGCCGTAGACCTGTTCATACATATGTATAAATCAGGCGCGAGAGCCCAGCAGTTGTGGTCAGACGGTGGCCGCTTGCAGCTCCACAGTGACGTTGGCGGTGGCCTTGCTGCGGTTCACCATCAGGGCGAGGAGGTCGAAGACCAGCGTCGCCGCGGCGACTGTGGTGATGTCTGCATGGTCGTAGGCCGGAGCGACCTCGACGACGTCGGCGCCCACGATGTTGATGCCGTTCAATCCGCGGAGCAGCGCCAGCAGTTCGCGGGAGTGGAGCCCGCCCATTTCCGGAGTGCCGGTGCCCGGGGCGTAGGCCGGGTCCAGGACGTCGATGTCGATGGAGACATAGACCGGGGTGTCGCCCAGCCGGTCCTTGACGCGCTGGATCGCGGCCGGAACCCCGATGACGTCCAGGTCCGAGCAGCGGATGATCTGAAAGCCGAACTCGTGGTCGCGAAGGAAATCGTTGCGGTCATAAACCGGGCCGCGGATGCCGACGTGCATCGACTTGTCCTCGACCAGAAGGCCTTCCTCGAAGGCCCGGCGGAAGATGGTTCCGTGCGTGACCGGCTGGTCGAAATAGGTGTCCCAGGTATCCAGGTGTGCGTCGAAGTGGAGCAGGGCGACGGGGCCGTGGACCTTGTTCAAGGCCCGCAGCATCGGGAGCGCGATCGTGTGGTCGCCGCCGATGGAGATGAGCCTCTTGCCGGAGCCGGCGTCGCCAAGGAGCGGGAGGGCCTGTTCCTCGATCTCGCGGACTGCGCGGGCGATGTCGTAGGGGGTACAGGCGATGTCGCCGGCGTCCACAACCTGGGCTTCGTACACCGGCTCAACGTCGAGCTCAGGGTGGTAGCCGGGGCGCAGGAGCCGCGACGCTTCACGGACAGCGGCCGGACCGAAGCGGGCGCCGGGGCGGTAGGAGGTACCGCCGTCGAACGGGACACCGACGATCGCAATGTCGTAGTCCGGAACCCGGTCAATCTGAGGAAGCCGGGCAAAGGTGCCCAGGCCCGCATAGCGGGGAACTTTTGTTGCGTCGACGGGGCCGATTGGCTTGTGCGTGGTCATGACTGGGGTCCTCCGGTTGCTGTGGTTTCAGTCGGCCTGGCAATTTCTTCCTGCGCCGGTCGAGGTCTATCCCTTAACTATTAGTGATCGGCGTCACGCGGTACATCCGCCGATTGACTACAAAGAGCCGAGAGGCTTATACATATGTATAAGCGGCTTGGGGACGGCCTCCGGACTCATGAACAGGAACCGCGCATGGCGATCACCGTGGCCGAACTGCTTGCCGAACCCCAGCTGGGACTGAGCCTTCTGGCGGGTTCCGCCGGTCTGGGCAACCGGGTCACCTGGGCCCACACCTCCGACCTGCCGCGCCTGTGGGAATGGGTCACCGGCGGGGAGCTCATGATGACTAACGGGCTCTCCATTCCGGCCGATCCCGAGGGGCAGGTTGAGCTTGCCGAGGCACTGGTCAACGCAGGTGCCAGTGCACTGGCGATCGGCGAGCAGATGCATGCCCCTGAACTCTGTCCCGAGTTCCTCGAAGCCTGTGACCGCTTGCCGTTGCCGGTCATCAGCATCCCCTATCCGCTACCGTTCATCGCCATCGCACGTTCGGTCGCTGAGTCTTCGTTGCTCGAAGAGTCCCGCAGGCTGCGCCAGACGGCCCGTATTTATGACCTGCTGCGGCTGGCGGGGCCATCTGAGGACAACTGGCTGGGACTGATCCTGGGTATCGAAGCCGAACTCGATGCCAGCCTCTTCGTCATTGATCGACGGTGCCTGCACGCCTGGCATCCCGGAGGCCAGCCGCTGCCACCGGGCCTCAAGCAGCAACTTGAACCGCTGACCAGCAAGTCACCGGTGGCCAGCAAGAAGTTCCAGTGGCATCGGTTGGGGGAAGGCCACCTTCTGATGATGGATATCCCGACTCACGCCAACGCGCTTCTGGTGGTGCTGCCGAAATCCGAACCGCTCCCGGACGCGGTAGTGCTGCTCCATGCGGCCACAGTCCTGGGACTCGAGCTGTCGCGGACGGTGCTGTCTCTCGAGAACCAGCGCCGGCTGGGTGCGGAGTTCCTTTTGCAGGCCTTTGACGGGCGCCTGGGCATAGCCGACATTGAAAGCCGACTGCCTGAGTTCGGGATTTCGTCACGGGAATTCCTCATCATCTCTATGTCCAGCGACGACGGTGAGCGCCTGGCAGGGATCCACGTTGATCTCTGGCGACACGGCTACCCGACGGCGTGCCAGCGCAGATTCGACACAATCCATTTGGCTGTCGCAGCAGACTGCACCGATGATCTGCTGCGACACACGGTCCCCCTGGACGTCAGGATCGGGATCAGCCGGCCGTCCGCGGCCGCTGGTGTGCAGAGAGCTCTTCAGGAATCGATGTGGGCACTTGGGACGGCGTCAAGCACCGGCGAGCGGTTGGTCCGCTATGCCGAGGGACCCTCGTGGCTCGGGCTCACCAGCTTTGAGGAAGGCCACGCCCTGGTCCAGCGGCTCCTCGGACCCATTTTTGAGTACGAACAGCGGGAAAACGGGGACCTCATCGTCACGCTCAAGACGTTCCTCGACACGCAACGGTCCTGGCAGAAAACGGCAGCCGCCCTGTTCGCGCATCGGCAGACCATCATCTATCGCATCCGAAAGATCAGCGAGCTGACGGGCCTCGATATGACCGAAACCTCCACTCTGGCGCAACTGTGGTTTGCCCTGCAGATCCATGAAGCCATGGACCTCCACGACAATCCGCGGCGCCTGCCGTCGGCCGAGGTCAGCACTCCACGACGGCAGTACCGCTGACCACGACGCTCACCATCACGTGTCTGCCTCACCACGGAACCGGGCGGACCATGCGCACGGCCGCCCAGCTCAGTCTGCTCGGCTACACCGTGGTCCCGCACATCGCGGCCCGCAGCCTGGCGGATCGCACCCAGCTGGCCGGCATCATCCGGGAATGTGCTGGGTACGGCATCTCAGAAGTGTTCGCGGTTGGCGGTGACGCCCCGCAGCCCGCGGGTCCCTTCGCCGATGGCGGCGAGCTGCCGCGCGAGATCGCCGAAATCAGCGGCGGCCAGATGGCCGTTGGGGTCGCCGGGTATCCGGAGGGTCATCCCGGCATCGGCCCGCTGCAGCTGCTCGAATCATTGTTGGCCAAGCAGGAACTTGCCTCCAACGTCGTCACGCAGATGTGCTTCTCGGCAGACAGTATCCATAGCTACACGGCGATGCTGCGTCGCGAGGGAGTCATGCTTCCAGTCCGGGCCGGGGTTGCCGGGGCCGTCCCAAGAACCAGGCTGATTGCACTGGCAACGAAGATCGGCGTCGGAACGTCCCTCCGGTTCCTTAGCCGGAAACGACCGCTCGCCCGCCGCCTCCTGAGCGGCGAACGCTACTCGCCCGGGACTCTCATCAACGAGCTGACCGCCCAGCCTGTCGTCGACGGCATCCATCTCTACAGCTTCAATTGTTTTGACGAGTTACCCGGTACCTTCGCCGCTTCGTCGACGGAACCCTCCGCCACAGGGCTGGAAACGTTGACTGGAAATGCGTCGCCCGGCTAGTCGCCTGTTTTAGGACATAAGAAAACCCCTCCGTCCCGGCCAAATTCGCCGGAACGGAGGGGTTCGTGGGGCCCCCTGTCGGATTCGAACCGACGACCCCCGCTTTACAAGAGCGGTGCTCTGGCCAACTGAGCTAAGGAGGCATTCCTGCTTCCCGACACAACTCCGGGCCACAAAATGGCGCGGATGCCAGGACGCTAGACAAGATTAGCCCACCGACGCCCGGTGAGAAAAACCCAGAGAAAAACGCTCAACGCCCCTCCCGCCCAGCGAAGGCCGCAGCGAAGGCCGCAGCGAAGACTAAAAGCAATGGCCCGGCCCCGGAACGATCCGGGGCCGGGCCATCAACTTGTGGCCTTCAACTGCGCGCCTTCAACGGCATGTGCCCTTGTGCGGTTACTTCTTGGCGTCGACCGCGGCCTGCAGGTACTGGTCGAACGGGGTCTGGGCGCTGTCGCCGACGCCCCACTGCTTGCCTTCAACGAACACGGTGGGCGTGCCGGTGATGCCGATTACCGTGGCCTCCTGGGTGGTGTGCTTCACCCACGGACGGTAGGTCTTGCCATCCACGCACGTCTCGATGCTCTTGGCCCCGGCGTCGGTGGCCAGCGTCTTCAGCTCGTTGTCGGAGAGTCCGGCGCTGCCTTCGGCCGGCTGCTTGGCGAACAGCAGGTCGACGAAGTCCGAGTACTTCTCCGGGGATTCGTTGACCACGCAGGCTGCGGCGTTGGCCGCGCGCGAGGAGTAGTTCGTGGTGGACCGGCTGTCAAGGAATCCGAGCGGGCGGTACTCCACGGTGATTTTGCCCTCGTTGCGCAGCTTGGTGAGCGTCTCGTTGTACTGCGCCTCGAAGTTCTTGCAGACGGGGCAGATGAAGTCGATGTAGAGGACCACCTTGACCGGCTTGCCGGCCTCAGCCTCGGCGCCCGGGGCCGTGACCGGAGACGGCGGCGTGGCCGGAGCGGACGGGAGGTCGGACAGCTTCACGGTTGCGGGATCGGTCTTCGCCACCTCGGTGTTCGCCAGCAGGGTGACACCGCCGTGGATGTTGCCATTGGCCGGCGTGGGTCCCTCGTCTGCAACCGGGGCGTTGTTCTTGATGTTGGAGGTGACAACCAGCGCGACGATCACGATGATGGCGACGACGGCGGCAACGATGCCCCAGCCGATCAGCAGCTTGTTGCGCTTCTCCTTCTTCAGCTGCGCATCGCGGATCTCGCGGGCTTTCTCGCGCGCCGCGGCAGTGCGCTCTGCCTTAGACAGTCGGGGTTCGTTTGCGGGGCTCATTGGTTCCTCGGGTCGTTCGGCCAGGGACGGTCCACTCAGTGGCAACGTCATCATTTTAGGGGAGAAACCCGAGAACTTGCGCTTTCAAGTTTCCCTTCCGCCTGCCCAACGGACGAATAGCCCGGAAGATTCCGGGCGGCTAGGGTTGATGGAGAGCCACGAGCGGACCCCAGGGGGCACCAATGGAAGCAACGGACAGCGCCGGCCACGGCACACAGAGCACCACTGACGCGGCGCAGACCGCCACAGACGGCGCCGCCACGGGTGCCGCGGCAGGGGATCAGTTCGACTTCATGGTGGTGTCCAACCGGCTGCCCGTCGACCGCTGTTCTGCCGACGAGGCCGGCTGCGAGGATGGCTGGCGCCGCTCCCCCGGCGGACTCGTGACAGCCCTGGCCCCGATGATGACCAAGACCGACGGCGCGTGGGTGGGCTGGCACGGGGCCCCCGATGAGACGGTCAAGCCTTTCAGCCACGGCGGCATCGACCTGATCCCCGTCCAGCTGAGCACCGAGGACATCGAGCTTTTCTACGAGGGCTTTTCGAACGCCACGTTGTGGCCGCTTTACCACGACGTGATCGCCCCGCCGGAGTTCCACCGCACGTGGTGGGATTCGTACCGGAAGGTCAACCGGAGGTTCGCCGACGCCGTCATCCGCCATGCGGCCGAGGGTGCCACCGTCTGGGTGCAGGACTACCAGCTCCAACTGGTTCCCAAGCTGCTCCGGGAGGCCCGGCCGGATCTGAAGATCGGGTTCTTCAACCACATCCCCTTCCCGCCGCCGGAGATCTTTGCCCAGCTCCCGTGGCGCCGTGCGATCATCGACGGCCTGCTGGGCGCGGACCTGGTGGGCTTCCAGCGCAGCAGCGATGCCGGAAACTTCATGCGCTCCGCACGGCGCTTCCTTGGCGCGAGCGTCAAGCAGCAGCAGGTCCATGTCAGGGGCGCCGACGGCGAGACCACCCACATCGCGAGGGCCCAGGCGTTCCCGATCTCCATTGACGTCAAGCAGATCAGCGAGCTGGCGAAGAAGCCGGAGGTAATCGAGCGGGCGCAGCAGATCCGCCGGGACCTCGGCAACCCCAAGACCATCCTGCTCGGCGTCGACCGGCTCGACTACACCAAGGGCATCCGGCACCGGCTCAAGGCGTACGAGGAACTGCTGCAGGACGCCAAGGTCACCGTCGAGGACGCGACCCTGATCCAGGTGGCCAGCCCCAGCCGTGAGCGTGTGGAGCAGTACCGCCTGCTTCGCGAGGAGGTCGAGGGCACAGTGGGCCACATCAACGGCACCTTCGACACCATGGAGAGCACGGCCGTCCGCTACCTGCACCACAGCTACCCCATCGAAGAGATGGTGTCCCTGTACCTGGCCGCGGACGTCATGCTGGTCACCGCCCTGCGCGACGGCATGAACCTCGTCGCCAAGGAATACGTCACGGCCCGGACAAACAACGACGGAGCGCTGGTACTGAGTGAGTTCGCCGGCGCCGCCGACCAGCTCAAGCAGGCCCTGCTGATGAACCCGCACGACATTGACGGCCTCAAGGACACGATCATGAGGGCCGTCAACATGCAGCCGGCCGAGGCATCACGCCGCATGCGGGCCATGCGCAAGCAGATTCTGGACCACGACGTCGACCTCTGGTCCTCCGACTTCCTGAAAGCCCTCGCCGAAAAGGTTGTACGCGATGACTCCTGACGCCGCCGGAACCCACGACTCAGAGACCAACACTCCAAACCCGGCCCCACTCTCACTCTCCCCTGAGCTGCTGGCAGCCGTGCGCCGCGTCGCCGGCACCGGGCACCTGCTCGTGGCGATGGACTTCGACGGCACCATGTCACCGCTCGTGGACCATGCGGCCGACGCCCGTGCGCTCCCGCGCTCCGCCGCCGCCTTCGCGGCGCTGGCGGAACTTCCCCGGACGACGACGGCGCTCATCTCCGGCCGGGCGCTGGACAGCCTGCGGGCCGTCGCCTCCCCGCCGGAGGAGACGCTGCTGATCGGCAGCCACGGCGCAGAGGTCTGGATGGGGCCCGGCTCCTCGGAGCTCATGCTCGACGACGCCCAACGCGAACTCCTGGCCGAGGTCCGCCGGGAGCTTGAGGGAATCGTGGAACGGGCCCCGGGGACCCTTTTGGAAGACAAGCCGGCCGGCGTCGTCCTGCACACGAGGCTCGCGGCGGACGACGTCGCCGAGGACGCCGTCGCTGCGGCGCGGGCGGTCCTGCAGGACCGCAGCGGCGTCTTCCTCAAGTCGGGCAACCGCGTCCTGGAGACCTCCGTCGTGAACGCCTCCAAGGGCGAGGGCATTGCCTTCCTGCGGCAGGCTGCCGGAGCCACGGCTGTGGCTTTCGCCGGAGACGACACCACCGACGAGGACGCCCTGGCCAGCCTCGTCCCGGGCGATCTCGGGGTAAAGGTGGGGCTCGATTTCACCCAGGCCGAGTTCCGGGTGGAGGCGCCGGTGCACATCTGCGAACTGCTGGAGGCCCTCCTGCGGGAGCGGAAGAAGGCCCTCGGCTCCGGGAGCTAACCCGGGCCTACGGAGCGGTCAACCGGGCGTCGGTCACGACTCAGGTTCGTAGCCGATCAACCAGTGCAGTCCGTGACGGTCGAGGACCTGGCCATCTGTTGCGCCCCAGGGCTTCGGGGCAAGGGGGTCGATCACCCGGCCGTCAACGGCGAGCTTGTCGAACCACTCGTGGAGAACTGCCGGTTCGGCGGTCCCCAGCAGCGAGAGCATGAGGCCTTCGAACCGGACGCTTTTCTCCCCCGCGGCCGCATCCGACCCCGCCAAAGCGACTGCGCCGTTCAGCTGTCCGTGGGCAATGGCATCCGGCGGGCCATCGCTGCGGTTGAACTCCTCGTAGGTGAACAAGGCAAGCTCTCCGCCGAAGACGTCGGCGTAGAAGCCAAGTGCTTCACGCGCCGTGCCGGGGAAACTGACATAGATCTGCAGTGCCGTCATGCGCACAGCATACATACCCACTTCTGGCGCCATGTGACTGACCCCACGTGTGACATCCGTAACTTTTTAACCCATTTGGCATATATCTGACATACTCTGTTTGTGATGTGGCGCACAACTACCGTGCGGCGTCACTGGATACTCCTCGGCTTCGGCCGAGGAGTATGCGTATGAAATCCCACAATTGAATTAACAACTGCATAAAACGACCATTCACTACGGATCGTCCGGCACGTACCTGCCGGTGAAGGGATTGATAACTGTGGCTACAGTTACTTTTGATAACGCAACACGTCTGTACCCGGGCACCGAGAAGCCCGCTGTTGACAAGCTCAACATTGATATCGCCGATGGCGAATTCCTGGTCCTCGTTGGACCCTCCGGCTGCGGAAAGTCGACCTCCCTGCGCATGCTTGCGGGTCTCGAGGACGTCAACTCCGGCCGCATCCTCATCGGCGACCGCGACGTCACGGACGTCCCGCCGAAGGATCGCGACATCGCCATGGTGTTCCAGAACTATGCCCTGTACCCGCACATGACCGTGGCGGACAACATGGGCTTCGCTCTGAAGATCGCCGGCGTCAGCAAGGAAGAGCGCGCCGAGCGCGTCCGTGAGGCCGCCAAGCTGCTCGACCTCGAACCGTACCTGGACCGCAAGCCGAAGGCCCTCTCCGGCGGCCAGCGTCAGCGCGTTGCCATGGGCCGCGCCATTGTGCGTAACCCGCAGGTCTTCCTCATGGATGAGCCGCTGTCCAACCTTGATGCCAAGCTGCGCGTGCAGACCCGCACCCAGATCGCGTCCCTGACCCGCCGCCTCGGCGTCACCACGGTCTACGTGACCCACGACCAGGTCGAGGCCATGACCATGGGTGACCGCGTCGCCGTGCTGAAGGACGGCCTGCTGATGCAGGTCGACACCCCGCGCAACCTGTACGACAAGCCCAAGAACGTCTTCGTGGCCGGCTTCATCGGCTCCCCCGCCATGAACCTGCTCGAACTCCCCGTTGTCGACGGCGGCGTGCAGTTCGGCGGAACCGTTTACCCGGTACCGCGCGACGTCCTCGAGGAAGCCCACGGCCAGACCGTGACCCTCGGTTCCCGCCCGGAAGACCTTGAGACTGTTGCCCAGGGTGAAGGTCTCCAGGTCGAGGTCGACGTCGTCGAAGAACTCGGCGCCGACGCTTACGTCTACGGCCACACCACGCTCGACGGCCAGAGCCACGACATCGTGGCCCGCGTCGACGGCCGCCGCCCCCCGATGAAGGGTGAGTCCATCTGGGTCCGCCCCCAGTCGGGCCACGTACACCTGTTCGACACCAAGACCGGCCTGCGCCTCGGCGACTAGTCCCCACCGGCTCCCTAGCCTCGCTTCGCGTCGGTCAGGGAACCCTGCCGGCGTGGGCCCACCCACCGGCTCAGCAGACGGCGGCCCTCCCCAGTGGAGGGCCGCCGTCGGGCGTTAACAGCCCTGCTTTAGGTGCGGCCCGCCAAATACGGAAGAATTGATTCATGACCGAGGAAACCCCATGACCGAGGAAAACAGTGCCCAGTGGCACGACGAGCCCACCGACTACGGTCAGATCGGGAAACTGCCCCGGTTCGAGGCCGCCAGCGCCAATGACGACAAGGCCGCGATGGTGTCCAGCTCGCTGAGCATCACGGCCGCCGCCACCGAGCCCGAGCTGCTGGACCTGCCCTGGCACATTGCCCTCGAGGACTGGCCGGCCGAATATCTGGCAGCCCTCCCCCGCGGCATCTCCCGGCACATCGTGCGCTTCGCCCACCTCGGCGGCTCGGTGATCGCCATCAAGGAAACCTCGGAACACGTGGCCCGCCACGAATACCACATGCTGCGCAAGCTCGCCCGGCTGGACGTTCCCGGCGTGGAGCCGGTGGCCGTCATCACCGGACGCACCACCCCGGAGGGCCGGCCCCTGAACCCCGTGCTGGTCACCCGGCACCTGAAGTTCTCCATGCCCTACCGTGCGCTCTTCTCCCAGATGCTGCGCAAGGACACCCTGACCCGCCTCATCGACGCCCAGGCCCTGCTGCTGGTCCGGCTGCACCTGATCGGCTTCTACTGGGGCGACGTCTCGCTCTCCAACACCTTGTTCCGCCGCGACGCCGGCGCGTTCGCCGCCTACCTGGTCGATGCCGAGACCGGCGAACTGTACCCGGATTTGTCCACCGGCCAGCGCGAGTACGACCTCGAAATCGCCCGCGTCAACATCGCCGGGGAACTCATGGACCTCCTCGACGGCGGCCTGATCGAGGAGAAGGTGGACCCCGTGGCCACCAGCGAGCTGATCATGGACAGCTACCGGCGGTTGTGGACCGAGCTGACGGCAAAGGAATCGTTTGAGATCGGGGAACGCTGGCGCGTGGCCGCCCGGATCCGGCGGCTCAACGAGCTGGGGTTCGACGTCGAGGAATACGCGATCAAGACCACGCAGAACGGCTCGACCATCCAGCTCCAGCCGAAGGTCGTCGACGCCGGGCATCACCAGCGCCGGCTGCTGCGCCTGACCGGCCTGGACGCCCAGGAAAACCAGGCCCGCCGGCTCCTGAACGACATGGACTCGTTCCGGGCGGACAACAACCCGGGCATGGACGAGGAATACAGCGCGCACCTGTGGGTCAGCCAGATCTTCGAACCGATCGTCCGGGCCATCCCCCGCGACCTCTCCGGCAAGCTCGAGCCGGCCGAGGCGGTGCACGAGGTCCTGGAGCACCGCTGGTACATGTCCGAGAAGGAGAACCGGCACATCCCCCTGGCGGAGGCCGTCCAGTCCTACATCGACAACGAACTCCGCCACCGCCGGGACGAGGCAGCGATCATGCTCAACCCGGACACGGGGTTGCTCAAGATCCTTGAGGTGGAGACCGAGGAATCACGCTACGGCGCCGACGACTCAGAGGACGAATACCCCGACTCCGACGACTAAGCCGCGCGCCGGGCATGTTGTGGCACGCCCGGGCTAAATCGCCTTGAGCTAAATCGCCTTGCCGGGGTTCAGGATTCCGGCCGGATCGAAGAGTTCCTTGATCCGGCGCTGCAGCTCACGCACGGGTTCCTTCTGCTCCAGGCCAAGCCAGCGCAGCTTGTACTGCCCGATCCCGTGTTCGCCGGTGATCGTGCCGCCCATGGCCAGGGCCACGGCGATCGACCGGTCCAGGGCGGCGCCCAGGCGGCCCATGGCATCGGGGTCCACGGCATTGTCCACCCGGTCGACCCAGAAGGTGGGGTGCAGGTTGCCGTCACCGGCGTGTGCCACGACTTTGAGCTGCACCCGGTGCTCCGCCGCCATGGACTCAAGTTCGGCGACGTAATCCACCAGCCGCGAACGCGGCACGGCCACGTCCTCGCCCACCCGGTATTCGTCGTCCACCTCGGTCCCTCGGCTGTTGCGGCGCAGTTCGACAAGCTCCTCTGCCTCCGCGTTGGCCTCCATGGTCACCACCGCTCCTCCCGCCACCAGGACCGGGCGGATGGCCGCGGCTTCCGCCGCCGCGCCGAAGCCGTCGGTCTGGATCAGCAGCAGGGATGCCCCGCGTGCGGCCAGGTCCGAGCCGTGGATCTCGTCGAGTTGGGCGAGCGAGCCGCCGTCGAGCAGTTCCATGATGGCCGGCTGTACGCGGGCCCTGCCCACGGCGAGGACCCCGGCCGCGGCGCTGCGGAAGTCCGGGTAGAAGGCGGCGATGGTGTGAACGTCGCGCGGCAGGTACTTCAGCCGTACGGTGACACCGACCACGATCCCCAGGGTCCCCTCCGAGCCGACGAACAGCCCGGTGAGGTCATAGCCGGCGACGCCCTTGAAGGTCTGGTGGCCGGTATGGATGAGGGAGCCGTCCGCGAGGACGACGTCGAGCGCCAGGACAGAGTCGCGGGTCACCCCGTACTTCGCGCAGCGCAGCCCGCCGGCGTTGGTGGCCACGTTGCCGCCGATGGTGGACATCTTGAAACTTGCAGGATCCGGGGCATACATGAGCCCGTGCACGGCGGCGGCCGCATTCAGGTCGGCGTTAATGACGCCGGGTTCCACGACGGCGGTCTCGTCATCCGGGTTGAGGTCCAGGATGCGGTTCATCCCCTCGAGCGTGAGCACCACGCAGCCCGCGCTCGCGTGGGCGCCCCCGGAGACCCCCGTACCGGCCCCGCGCGCCACAAGCGCGACGCCAAGGTCGGCGCAGGCACGCACAGTAGCCTGCACGTCGGCCACCGATTCGGCGCGGACCACCGCCTGCGGGAGCTGATAATCCAGGACGGGAGCCTGGTCCACGGCATAGGCGGCCAGGGTGGTCGCGTCCACGGCAATTTTCGCCGCGCCCAGGGCGGTGGTCAGCTCGTCGATGATGCTGCGCATGCGGTCTCCAGTTCGGTCGAATCCGGTTCCCAGTCTAAGACTGCGGGAGCGGCAGCCGGGTCCCGGGCAGCACCCATGCGGCAGCGGCCGGACCCCGGGTGCGGATCAGGGCGGATCGGGCGGCCTCATCCGCCCTGATCTTCCCGGCAGACGCGTCCGGCGATGGCTCCGGCGCCCCGCCCGGTTCCCCGCGCGGCTCCCGCCGCAGTTCCACCATGACCTCGCCCGCCGCGTAGGCAGGCCGCCCGGCCAGGGCCGCGAACTGGCCCCCTGAGAGTGTTCCGGGAGCCAGTTCCGCCTCCGCCCCGGCCCGGGCCACCACCACGAGCACGGCGCTCTTCCCTGTTTCACGCACGAACGCCAGGACGTCCCCGCGTGCGTACAGCCAGCGCACGCCGCCGCCCGTCAGTGCGGGCTGGTCCCGGCGCAGCGCGGTGAGGGCTGCGTAGTCCGCCGTCAGGTCGGTGAGGATGCGGTTGGGGTCGTCCCAGGGCATGGGCGTCCGGGAGGACTCCCCGTTGTCGCCTTTGAGTCCGAACTCGTCGCCGGCGAACACCACGGGAACGCCCGGCAGGGTGAACATCAGCAGCGCGCCGAGCCGCTGGCCGCCGTCGATCATCACGGTGGCCGCCCGCGCGGTGTCGTGGCTGTTCAGGGCGTTCATGTTCTGCTGACGGACATCCCAGCTGAACGCGGAAGCGAGGTCCAGGTGCGTGGCCAGGAAGTCCTCCGCGGCGGTCCGGTTGGGGCCGGGCAGCGGGGTTCCAAAGAAATTGACGTGTCCCGCGTCCCCTGCGAGCCAGGACCACAGCGGGCGGGTGAAGTTGGAGTAGGTCATGGCACCGTGCCAGTGCTCGCCGCTGAAGTCGGGTGCCGCGTCATTCGTGGCCTCGGCGAGCAGAGCCGCCTCGGGGTTGATCGAACGGACGCGGTCCGCGATCAGCCGGGCGACGTCGTAGTTCAGATCGGTGCCGCCGAGCCTGCCGGTCATGTTGCCGACGTCGATCCGCCAGCCGTCCAGGTTGAACGGCGGCCGGAGCCAGAGCGCCACCGGGGAATCGTCGTCCAGGACGAATTTCTCGCGCAGGCCCGGGGAGGCCCAGTTGAGCTTGGGCAGCGACCTGACGCCGTACCAGGACTCGTACGCCGTGTGGTCGGCATTGAAGTAGTAGTACCCGGCTTCCTCGGAGGCCGGGTCGGCCAGGGCGCGCTGGAACCATTCGTGGGCGTCGCCGGAATGATTGGCCGTGAGGTCGCCCATCACCCGCAGGCCGCGGGCGTGGGCGGCCTGGACGAGTTCCACCAAGGCCTCGTCCCCGCCCAGCAGCGGGTCCACCATGGAAAAGGTGGCGGCGTCGTAGCGGTGGTTGGAGCGGGCCGGGAAGAACGGCGTCAGGTAGATGACGTCGGCCCCGAGCGCCTGGATGTGGTCCAGCCGCTCGGTGATGCCCCGGAGGTCTCCGCCGTAATACTGGTACGGGGTCTGCGGACCGAAGCCCTCGACCTCGGTGGTGTCCCACCCGCACGGCACGGCCCAGTCCGGGAACGCCTCGTCCGGGGAAGTCTTTTCCGGCGCCGGCTGCGACGGCGTGGAGCGGGCGAAGCGGTCCGGGAAGATCTGGTACATCGTTCCCCTGCGCAGCCATTCGGGGGCGGGCCGGAACGTGGTGAGGCGGAAGTCGGCGTAGTCGGAGACGTCCCGGCTGAATAGGCCCTGCGCGTTCAGGGTCCAATACCGCGGGCCGACCTCGATCAGGAACCGGTAGCGGGCCACCGGGTTGGTCACCACCATCGCAGCCTCCCACCAGGCCCACCCGTCGGCTTCCCCAAGGTTCCTGGCCGGATCGTAGCGGGGTTCGCCGTCGTGGATGGACCGGAGCCACACCCGGGCGGGCCGCCCCCAGACGGCCGGCACGCGGAGCCGCAGCCGGACTTCCGCCCCCGGTTCCACGTGCCGGGGCGCGTGGAGTGCCGAGCCGTCGTGGTGCGGCAGCGGGCCGGCGCTGCCTGGCAGCGCCATGCCTAGCCCTTCACCGAGCCCGCGGTGAGGCCGCTGACGATGTAGCGCTGCAGGAACAGGAACAGGGCCATCACCGGGATGGCGCTGAGCACGGCGCCGGCGGCGAAGACGCCCCAGTTCTCCGAGCGCTGCTGCGCCACGAAGGAGTACAGCCCGACGGCGAGGGTCTGGCTGTCCGGGTCCGTGAGCACCACGGAGGCGATCACGAACTCGCCGGAGATACCGATGAACGTCAGGAGGCCCACCACCGCCAGGATCGGCGTGACGAGCCGCATGATGATGCCGAAGAAGATCTGCGCGTGGCTGGCGCCGTCGATCTTCGCCGCCTCGTCCAGGGACTGCGGCACGGTGTTGAAGAAGCCGTACATGAGGTAGGTGTTCACGCCCAGTGCGCCGCCCAGGTACACCATGATCAGGCCCAGCTGGCTGCCCAGGCCGAGGGCCGGGATGACCTCGGAGATGCCGCTCAGGAGCAGGAAGATGGCGACGACGGCCAGCAGCTGCGGGAACATCTGGAGCAGCAGCAGGCTCAGCAGGCCGATCCGGCGCCCGGTGAAGCGCATCCGGGAGAAGGCGTACGCCGCCATGGCGCCCAGGAACACGGTGGCCGCGGAGGTCACGCCGCCCACCACCATGGTGTTGCCGAACCAGCGGGCAAAGGGCCGCGAGGGCATGTCGAACAGGGCGGTGAAGTTGCCAAAGTCGATCCTGCTGAACAGCGCGTTGGAACCCACCAGGGTGCCGGTGGAGTTGAGCGCTGCGGACAGCACGTAGAGCAGCGGGAAGACCGCGAAGACCGTCACGATGCACCCCACCAGGTGGCGCCATCCTTTGTCCTTGAACCAGACGCCGAACGGGCGCCGGCGCTGCAGCGACTTGAGGTATTCGACGTCGGTCGCGCCGGTGGTGATGGTGCCGGGGCCGGTGGTGATGTTGCCGGGGCCGGTCCCTCCACCCTGCCGGGTTTCCTCTGCCGGAGCGGCGGTGCGCGATGCTGACCCGTTCATGCGTTCACGTCCTCGAGTGCCTTGGTCTGCTTGAAACTGATGGCCGAGACAGTGGCCACGATGATGAAGATGATGATCGCCAGTGCGCTGGCGAGGCCGTAGTCACGGCCAGTGCCCTGCCCGAATGCCACCTTGTACACCAGTGTGATCAGGATGTCGGTGGCTCCGATGTCCCGGTTGGTGTCCTCGAAGCGGGGTCCGCCGCCGGTGAGCATGAAGATCACGTTGAAGTTGTTGAAGTTGAAGGCGAAGGAGGAGATCAGCAACGGCGCGATCGAGACCAGCAGCAGCGGGAGCTTGATGGAGCGGAACACCCGCCACGGGCCGGCACCGTCCATCCGGGCGGCCTCGTCCAGCTCGCTGGGCAGCGACTGCAGCGCGCCGGTGCAGACCAGGAACATGTAGGGGAACCCCAGCCAGAGGTTGACCACCAGCACGCTGATCTTGGCCAGGAACGGGTCGGTGAGCCAGCCGATGGATGCCCCGCCGAACAAGTTCTGGTTGAGCCACCCGAATTCCGGGTTGAGGATGCCGGACCAGACCAGGCCGGTGAGGAAGGCGGGGAAGGCGTACGGCAGGATCATCAGGATCCGGTAGACCTTCTTGCCCCTGAGGTCCTCGCGGTTGAAGGTGATGGCCAGGAACAGCCCCAGCGCAAAGGTCAGAGCGACGGAAGCCAGGGCGAAGGTGAAGGTCCAGAGGATAACGCCGAGCAGCGGGCCGCGCAGGCTGGGGTCGGTGAAGGCGCGGGCGAAGTTTTCCATCCCGACGTCGATCTTCCAGCCGGTGGAGAGCGTCTCGCCGTTGCCTGCCGCGAAGGCGCCCTTGCCGTTGTCGCGGTAGACGGCACCGGAGGCGGTGTCCGTGAAGGTGTCGGCAGCGGCGTCGTACTTCAGCGACGGCTTGAACTGGTAGGCGTTGCTGCCGTCCGCGGTGCGCAGGGTGCCGTCGGCCGGGTTGGCGGAGACCGGGACGGTGATGTCCAGGATGCTCTGCTGGTTGGCAACGATCTCCTGGAAGTTCAGGGTTCGGTAGCCGGCCAGGGCGTTGGCCTTCCCGGTCGAGTCCTTGCCGGCGCCGGGGGCCTCCGCGAGCGGCGCCTCGGTGTTACCGAGCGAGACCTTGCCCTGCGGGTCGGTGAAGAGAAGGTAGAAGGAGTTGTCCTTGGTGAGCACGGCGGCCTTGTAGGCCGGCGACTCGGGCACCCGCTTCTGCGCGGTGAGCTGGATGGCGGCGATCGCGTCACCCTTGGTGCTGTTGTGGCCGTCGCCGTAGTTGGTGAACGCGATGTAACCGCTAAACATGACCACGAAGACCTGGAATACGAGCAGGAAGAGCACGCCCGGGGCCAGGTACTTGGCGGGCAGGCCGCCCTTGCGCAGGTAGATCCAGTTGATCACCAGCACGACGGCGGCGGAGACTCCCAACGCCAGCCAGGACTGGCTCAGGAAAAGCATCATCAGGATGTAGACAGCGAGGGCGTCCACGAGGCCCAGCAGCACGATCTTCGCGATGGTTCCCTTCACCCCCTCGGGGCCGCTCCGGCGTGGGTGGGCGCTGCCGGCCCGCCGGGCTGAGGTTGTGGGGGCGGCGTCCGGGGCGGACGACAATGCGGGGTCTATGTCCTCGCGGAGTTCGGTATCTGGCATGGCTGTCTACAGTCCTTGGGAGAAGCTGGGGTGATGCAGGAACGGGCCGGGCGGCCTCACGGCCGCCCGGCCCGGTGCCGCCGGTTACTGGCGCTTGGGGAAGCGTCAGGAACCGGCGCGGGGACTAACCCTTGATCTTGCTCTTGATGCTGGCGGCCATCTTGGCCCAGTCAGCGGCGGGATCGCCCTGGCCCTTGATGAGGGCGAGCTCGGTGGCTCCCCAGTCGGCCCAGACGGCACTCATTTCCGGGATGGCCGGCATCGGGACGCCGTTGGCGCCGATCTTGCCGAAGGCGGCGACAACCGGGTCGCTTGCTGCCTTCTCGAAGGAGGCCTTCAGTGCCGGCGGGCGGCCGCCGGCCTTGTACATGGAGTCCTGGGCGGCCCCGGAGGTCAGGTAGTTGGTGACGAACTCGTTGGTGGCCAGGGCGTTGGCGCTCTTGGCGCTGATGAAGAAGCCGTTGACGCCGATGAACGGCTGGGCCGGCTGGTCGCCGGTGGTCGGCAGCTCGTCGACAGCGAACTTGATGCCCTTCTTCTGCACGTCCGGCACGTTCCACGGGCCGGTCAGGTAGTACGGGGACTCGCCGGCCAGGAACTTCTCCTTGGCGATGTCACCGGTGATGTTGGAGTTGATGATCTTTTCGCCCTTGTCGCCCCAGGCGGCCAGCTTCTTGGCGAACTCGACGCCGGAGGCGTCGCCGATCAGGAGCTGCTTCGGGTCGTAGCCGCCGTCGGCTGCCTTGCCGAAGACCTGCGAGCCCATGGAAGCCTGCAGCGGGTAGAGGTGGTACGGATCGCCCTGCTTCGGGTCCATGCCCACGAGGAACGGGAACTTCGCCTTGCCGTCGGCCACGGCCTTCTTGCCGTTGGCGACGACCTCGTCCAGGGTCTTGGCGCTCTGGGCAACGAGGTCCGTGTTGCGGAGCAGGGCGATGTTCTCGATCGCATACGGGACGCCGTAGACGGAGCCGTTGTAGGTCATGGCCTTGATGGAGGAGTCCTGGAACTCGGACTTCTTGTCCCCGAGCTCCACCGGAGCGATCACGCCGTTCTGGACGAACTTGCCGACCCAGTCGTGCGGGCCAACGATCAGGTCCGGGCCCTTGCCGGTCGGGACCTGGGTGATGAAGTCGTCGCGGACAGCGGCGAAGTCCTTGACGACGAGCTTGACCGCGATGCCGGTATCGGTCTGGAACTTGGCCGTGATGTCCTTCAGCGCGGGCGCGCGCTCGGCATCGACCCACATGGTGATCGTGCTGGCGCCGGAGGCCTTCAGGTCAGGCTTGGCCGTCGCGGTCACGGGTGCGGTGGCTGCGGCGCCGCCGCACGCGCTGAGGGCCAGTGCGGCCACTACGGAAATAGCGCCCGCGGTGAATACGCGGCGGCTCGTTCCGTTCGTGAGGGTGTTCTGCACCTTCATTGGTGTCCCTTTCATAAATTCCTGCATCCACGCGTAAGGCCCTGGAAGTCCATTCCAGAGCCCGTGGCATCGTCGGTGATGTGGCTCACAACTGCAAGCGCTTCCAAAGTACACGCTAGGTACCACTTTGAAAAGTCACCGCACCGGCCCGGGGCGAGGGACTCCGCTGGCTGGCCGGACGCCGGGCCGGGGACAGTCCTAGCGTGGGACGAAACTGCCCGATTCGAATGTGACTGGAAGCGTTTTCATTTTTCGGGTGTGGGACTTACGATTACCGTCATGTCCGTTGATTCAGTTCTCCGCTCCCCCGCCGCGCAGGCCGGCCCCCTGACGGGTCCGCTGACCCCGGTGCACGCCGCAGACCACATCCCTGGATGGTGGCGGTCCGCCGTCATCTACCAGGTCTACCCTCGCTCGTTCCGGGACCTGAACGGCGACGGCATCGGCGACCTCGCCGGAATCACCGCCGAGCTTCCCCGGCTCGCCGACCTGGACATCGATGCCGTCTGGCTTTCGCCGTTCTACCGGTCTCCGCAGCGCGACGCCGGCTACGACGTGAGCGATTACTGCGACGTCGACCCCCTGTTCGGCACGCTGAACGACTTCGACGCCATGATTGCCGAGGCCGCGCGGTTGGGACTGCGGATGATCGTTGACCTGGTGCCCAACCACTGCTCGGACCAGCACGCGGCCTTCCAGGCCGCCCTGGCCGCTCCCGCCGGCAGCCCGGAGCGGGACATGTTCATCTTCCGCGACGGCAAGGGAACCTTCGGCGAAGAACCGCCGAACAACTGGCAGTCCCACTTCGGCGGTTCAGCCTGGACCCGTATCACCGAACCGGACGGCGCCCCGGGCCAGTGGTACCTGCACCTCTTCGACTCCTCCCAGCCGGACTTCAACTGGGACAACCTCGCCGTCCACGTGGAATTCGAGCGGGTCCTGCGCTTCTGGCTGGACCGCGGCGTCTCCGGTTTCCGGGTGGACGTGGCGCACGCCCTCGTGAAGGCCACCGGCCTGCCGGAGTGGGGCGGCCGCGCCGACGGCAGCAGCTCTGACGGCTTCCCCGGCCACGACGCTCCGATGTTCGGCCAGCCCGCCCTCCACGACATCTACCGCCAGTGGCGGCGGATTCTCGCCGAGTACGGCGCCGACCGGATCCTCTGCGCCGAAGCGAACGTGGACCCGCTCCCCCGGCTCGCCGACTGGGTGCGCCCGGACGAAATGCACCAGGCCTTCAACTTCCCCTACCTCCACGCGGGCCTGGACGTGCATCGCATGCGCCACGTCATCACCGAGTCACTGACGTCGCTGGACGCCGTCGCCGCCCCCAGCACGTGGGTGCTCTCCAACCACGACGTCGTCCGCCACGCCACCCGCTTCGGATACAACGGGCAGGCGCCGCGCGACGGTGACGGAATCGGCACCTGGGATCCGCAGCCGGACGAGGACCGCGGACGGTCCCGCGCGGCAGCGGCGTCCCTGTTCATGCTCGGGCTGCCCGGCGGGGCTTACCTATACCAGGGCGAAGAACTCGGCCTTCCGGACGGGATCGACATCCCGGACACCCGGCGCCAGGACCCCACTTTTGCCCGCACCGGCGGCGCACGGCTGGGCCGCGACGGCTGCCGCGTCCCGCTGCCCTGGCGGGCCGGAGAACTCCACGCAGGATTTGGCGACGGGCAGGACCCGTGGCTGCCGCAGCCGGAAAGCTTCGCCCGGCTGGCGCGGGATGTGCAGGCCGCTTCACCGTCGTCGCACCTAAGCCTCTACAAGCGCATGCTGGAGCTCCGCCGCCGGCTGGACCTGGGCCGCGGCTCACTGTCCTGGTACGAGGACCTGTGCACGGACACGAGCCTTGCCTTCCTCAACGGCTCCACGCTGGTCCTGCTGAATGTGGGGTCCGAGCCCTTGGAACTGCCCGCCGGGCGGGTGCTGCTGCGCAGCTCAACGTCACCGGAGGCCGGCTACGACGTTGGGGGCATGGACAGCGCCGGCGATCCGTTAAGCTCAGGTGAAACTGTTTGGCTGGAAATCTACATCGAGGACACGGAGGGCTAGGCATGCCCGGCATCAAGGACGTCGCGGAACGGGCCGGCCTCTCCATCGCCACCGTTTCGCGCGCCTTGAGCGGCAAAGGCAACGTTTCCCCGCGAAGCCGGGAACGCGCCCAGACCGCCGCCGCTGAGCTTGGCTTCGTCCTGTCCTACCACGCTTCCAGCCTGGCCTCCGGGCGCAATCACAATGTCGGCCTTGTTGTCCCCTCGGTCCACCGGTGGTTTTTTTCCTCGGTGGTCGAAGGTGTCTCTGCCACCCTGCTGGACGCCGGCTACGACCTCACGCTGTACAACGTCAGCGAGGGCCGGGAGCGCCGCCACAGTGTGCTGAACGACTTCCTGCTGCGCAAACGCGTGGATGCTGTGATCGCAGTGTCCTTGGAGCTCTCCGAGGCCGAGATCGACCAGCTGCTGGCCATCCACCGTCCGATCGTCGGGATCGGCGGCCCGTTGCCTGGCGCGTCGACCATCCGCATCGATGATTCCGGCATCGCGGAGGCCGCAGCCCGCCACCTGATCCAGCTCGGCCACAGCAAAATCGCCCATATGACCGGCGATGCCGCCTACGACCAGGATTTCCGCCTTCCCGGGACACGCCAGGCGGGCTTCAAGAAAGCCATGCGCGACGCCGGGCTGACGGTCCGGCCGGAGTGGCAGATCTCCGCCGATTTCACGATCCAGGGCGCCTATGCCAACGCCCGTACGCTGCTCGGCACCTCACCGGAGCGCCCCACGGCCGTCTTTGCCGCCTCCGACGAGATGGCGATTGGGACGATCCTCGCTGCCCGGGATTTCGGCCTGCGGGTGCCGCAGGACCTCTCCGTCATCGGCATCGACGGCCATGAACTTGGTGAGGTCTTCGGGCTGACCACGTTCGATCAAGACGCGCGGGGCCAGGGCGCGCTGGCCGTGCGGCGCTTGTTGGCCAGGCTCGACGGCGCCGGAGACGCGGCGGCCCCGCACACCGAATACCCTACGCGCTTTGTCATCCGGTCCAGCACCGCTGTTCCGCCCCTTGACCAAGGACCGATCCGCTAGTCTCCGGCTATTTTCTCCGTGGCGGCGTTCCTGCCCAGTTCCTCGCTCCATTGCCTGGCCGTCTGCCCAGAACGGCCCGGAAGGCCGGGGAGGCCCCACGGGTTCTCCGCCCCGGTCCTCCGAGCAACTGGGAAGCAACGCCTCGATCCGGCCCACAGGCCAAGCAAGCTCAGGCGCTGGCGCCGCCCATGAAGCGAACAAAACGGTCCAGGACGCCGGGCCAGCCGGCCGCGTAGTCTGCCCGGGCGGCCGCGGGATCCTCGGCGCCTTCCCAACCGCTGTGAACCAGGCGGAGCTCTGTTCCCTCGCCGACCGCCTTGAAGGCCACCCGGAGCTCAGTGGACCATATGGCAGTGGTCCCAGGGTGCCAGCTGGCATGGAAGGACAACGGCGGCTGCCAGTCGTCAATGGATCCCCACACGGCTGTCCGGCCATCATCAGCGGTCTCCATGATGAGGCTCTCCTCGAACTCCACGTAGGACCCGGCGCCATAGACGCTGTGGTCCTCCAGCGGCCACCAGAGGTGCGTATGTTCGGTGAATCCCACAAAGGCCCGGGCGACGGCGCCGGGTACCACCACCGTGTAGACAACCGGCTCCAGGCCGTCGGCTACCTCCGGCTCGGGGCCATCAGAAGGGTCAACGGGAGCATGGCTGAAGAGGTTATCCATGGGCAACAACTCTACCCGCGCCGCCCAACCGGGCCCGCATGGGGTTTCGGCTTGAGTATTTCGTATGGGTCGTTAAATGCGGGAGGACCCCCACCTGGTGGTGGGGGTCCTCGACCGTTAATGGTGTTCCGGCGGTGACCTACTCTCCCACACCCTCCCGGGTGCAGTACCATCGGCGCTGTGGGTCTTAGCTTCCGGGTTCGGGATGGG
>NZ_JBFTKI010000021.1:0-79770 GCF_056395875.1 Arthrobacter sp. 05T45
CGCGCGGCGGGAATCGGGCGCAAGAGCCTGTACCGGTACTTCTCCAGCAAGGCCGAGCTCGTCTGGGGCGGCATGGAACCGGTGGTCGAGGCCTCGGGCCTGGTACTGGATTCGGCCCGCGTTGAAGGTCCCGACGGCGACATCCTGGCCGGGCTGCGCGACGCGGCGGTCGCGGGCGTTGCTGTCCTGCCCGACCTGGCCCTCACGCGCGGCCGGCTGCGGCTGATCGCCGAGCACCCCGAGCTGGCCAGCCGGAGCTACGAGTCCCTGGCGCCGCAGCGGGAGCGGACCAGGGCCTACCTGGTGTCAGCGGGAGTCCGCGAGGATGTCGCGGGCTATTTGTGTGCGGCGTTGATCGGCGCGACGTTCGAGGCCTGGATGCAGTGGGCCGCCGGGACGGACCCGGACCCGGTGCCGTATCTGGTGGCGGCGGTGGGGGTATTGCGGGTGCCGGAGTCGACGCGGGCGGGGTGACAATGGGGAGATGAGATCCGCATCGAACCGAAGACGGCCGAACGGCCGCCGCCTGCCGGTCCGGACCCGGGGTCCCGCCGTCGTGGTTTGGCTGGTGCTGCGGTGAGCAGATTCGTCCTGATCCCCGGAGCGGGCGGCGCGGCCTGGTACTGGAGCCGCATCGTTCCGCTGCTGCAGGGGGCCGGCCACGAAGCCGTCGCTGTCGATCTGCCCGGCGACGATGAAAGCGCCGGGCTGCCCGAGTACGCGCGCCTGGTGCTCGAAGCCGTCGGTGAACGCCAGGACGTGGTGCTCGTTGCGCAGTCGCTGGGTGGCTTCACCGCCCCGCTCGTGTGCGAAAAAGCCCCCGTCGCCGGGCTTGTCCTGGTGAATGCGATGATCCCCGTACCGGGCGAGACTCCCGGCGCATGGTGGGGAAACACCGGGTGGGCTGCGGCGCAGCAAAGCGCGGCCCAGGCCCACGGGTACAGTGCCGAGTTCGACACGGACACCTATTTCCTGCACGACGTTCCGCCGGAAGTGGCCGCGGAAGGCGAACCGCATCAACGCCCCGAAGCAGAGGCGGTGTTCGAATCGGTCTGCACGTTCACGGCCTGGCCGGGGATCCCGACCCGCGTCCTGGCCGGAGAGGGAGACCGCTTCTTTCCGCTGGACTTCCAACAGCGGCTCGCCCGCGAACGCCTCGGCATAGAGCCAGACGTCCTGCCCGGCGGCCATCTCCTCGCCCTGGCAAATCCCGACGGTGTGGCCGATTACCTGCTGCGCCGCTGAACGTGGGAATTCCGGCCTAGCGGCTGCTCACCTGGCCGAACAGCTTCGCGATGGGCGCGAGCACCAGCGGGCGGGCGGCGTACCATCCGGCCGCCGTGACGGCGATGGCGGCCGCGAAGAGCCAGAACCCGACCCAGTTCACCACGTCGGTGCCGCCGAACATGTGGTTCAGGTTGCGCAGCGCACCGGTCGCGAACACGAGGAACACGTGGACGAGAATGAACAGCACGAAAAACAGCATGGTCGGGAAGTGCACCGCGCGCGCAACCTCTAACGGGTAGACCTTGTTCAGCGTTTTCGCGTTCTTCGGCCAGAACTCGCTCATGCGCGCACCCGTGATCGCAGCGACGGGGGCCGCGATGAAGACCACCACGAAGTACATGATCTGCTGCAGGCTGTTGTAGTTCACCCAGCCGGTCTCAACGGGCCAGTCGAGTGTCATGTACTGCAGGAGCGCGGAGAGCGCGTTCGGGACGGCCTCCCAACTGCTCGGCACGATCCTCATCCAGCGGCCCGAGGCAAACAGCAGCACCACAAAGATGAGCCCGTTGGCCAGCCACAAAATGTCGAGCGACTGGTGCAGCCACAGGTTGATGCTGATCTTCTTGCCACCGCGCTTCGGCGTCCAGTACGCCGGCGGCTTCTGCTGCGTGCGTACCTGATAGCCGGAGCGAATGATGAGCACCATCAGGAAGATGTTCAGGAAGTGCGCCCACTGTGCCCACCACGGGAAGCCGGGCTCCACCGTATCGGGCAGGTCATAAGCGCCGGGGTATCTCTCAAGGAACTCGGGCACGCCCGGCAGCGTCGTCACGCCGCGCGCGGCGAGCACAAGAATCGCTGCGGCGGCCACTCCGCCGACGCCGAAGAGCACGACGAGCTTGATCCACTGGCCCAGGGTACGTGAGCCGTAGAGCCTTGCCTCGGCCTTGGGCTTCACGGGCTTTTCGACGGCGGCGGGCCGTGCCGCAGGTGCCGGGGCGGCGGGCCGTGCCGCGGGCGCTAGGGCGGTCGTGGCCGCGGGTGCCGCGACGGCGGCGGGCTGTGCCACCGGTGCCGGGGCGGTGACGGCGGACTGCGCCGCGGGTGCCGGGACGGTGGTGGCCGCCGGTGCGGGTGCGGGTGCACTCGACGCCGAGGGCTCCGTCTCGACGTCGGCCTTCACCACGCTGGCAGCCGGGGCAGGGACAGCGTCGGCAACGCGTTCGGGATGTGTCTGCACCGCAGGGGCGGCAGCGGCCGCCGGAGCAAGCCCAGCCGGCGGCCACGGCTCGCCACCGGGGAYACGGGGAAGCCCGCGACGCAGCGAGGCGGTTCCGGTCATCCGTGTGGCAGGCGCGGCTGCCGGAGCAGCTGCAGCCGCCGCCGCCGCCGGCACCGCTGCTTCCTGGGCAGCAACAGCCACGGCAGCATCTGCGGCCACATCTACGGCAGATGCCGCCGTGGCGCCGATGGCCGGAGCCCCGGACAGAGCCGCCACCGGTACCGGAGCTTCTCCCGCTGGCGGCCAAGGTTCACCGCCCGGCACGCGCGGCAGGCCGCGGCGAAGCTGCCGCGCCACCGCGGAGCCTGGAATCACCGCCGGGACCGGCGCGGACAGCGCCGCACCCGGCGCCGTTTCCTGGACAGCAGCCGGGGCGGAGGGCGCGGCGGCCGCGGCCGATTCCACCGCGGAAACTGACGCCGGCAGATCGGCCGCTTCTGCCGTGGCAATGTGTGCGGGCGCCTGGCCTGCTGGAGGCCAGGGTTCGCCACCTTCGACGCGCGGCAGGCCCCGCCGGATGGACCGAGACAGAGTTGCCATCGCTACTTCTTCCGGGCCTCAAGTGCGCTAATGAGCTGGGGAACAACCTTGAAGACGTCGCCGACCACACCGTAGTCCGCGACCTCGAAGATCGGCGCGTCCCCGTCCTTGTTGATGGCGACGATCATCTTCGCGGTCTGCATGCCGGCCCGGTGCTGGATCGCGCCGGAAATGCCCAGCGCGACATACAGCTGTGGTGACACGGAAACCCCGGTCTGGCCGACCTGATGCGACGTCGGGACGTAGCCGGCATCCACCGCGGCGCGCGACGCACCAACGGCGGCACCGAGGGTATCGGCGAGCTGTCCAACGAGTGCGAACTGTTCTTCCGAGCCGAGGCCGCGGCCACCGGCGACAACCTTCGCGGCACCACGCAGCTCCGGCCGCGAAGTGGCAGCAGGCGCCTCCTCGAAGGAGTCGATCCGCGCGGCCGGTTTCGCGGAGCTTGTCACGGCCAAGGTCTCGGACTCTTGCGGCTGAGCCGCCGCCCGCGCCTCGATGGAGCCCTGGCGGACCGTAATCACCGGTGCCCCAAACGTGGACGTCGACGTCACGTTGTAGGCGCCGCCGTAGACGGAGTGCTGTGCCACGACGCCCTCGTCATCACGGGACACACCGACCGCATCGGCGGAAATCGCCGCACGCGAACGGGCAGCGTAACGTCCGGCGAGGTCGCGCCCGTTCAGGGAATGCGAAATCAGGATGGCGTCCGGCTGCACCTGCTCCACGGCGGCTGCAAGCGCGTCAACGCCCGGCACCCCAAGCGCGGAAGGATCCGGGGTCTCCGCGATGAGTGCGCGGGCGGCACCAAGGGCCGCGGCCTCCTCGGCGGCGGCGGCGCTCCCGGCGCCGGGTGAGGCAAGTACCAATGCAATCGGAGTGCCAACGGCAGCGGCGGCACCGAAGAGCCCGGCCGCGGCCTTCTCGAGTTCACCGGATGCCCGGGCTTCTACGACGACGAGGATTGCGTCACGAGGGAATTCAGTCATGTCGTTGATCCTTAGGCCAGTCGGTTTTCGATCAGGAACTCAGCGAGCTTCTCGCCGGCATCACCCTCGTCGATGATCTTCACGCCCGCCGCGCGCGGGGGCCTCTCCGCAACGGTCAGCATGATCGAACGCGCCGCCTCCGGATTGTCGGCCGTGACCCCGAGGTCCGCGAGGGTCAGGACCTCAAGGGGCTTCTTCTTCGCGGCCATAATGCCCTTGAAGTTCGGGAAGCGCGCCTCGGGAAGTGCCTCGGTAATGGAGATCACCGCGGGCAGGTTGGCTGAGACCTTCTGCACGCCGGAGTCAACGGCCCTGGAGCCCGACACCGCACCGTCGCTGATCTCGACGGAGCTGAGGCCGGTGGCATGCGGCACGTCAAGCAATTCTGCAAGCATCGCGGGAATCATGCCGCCGGATCCGTCAGTGGAGACGTTGCCGGTGATCACCAGGTCAAATCCCATGCGGCGGATCGCTGCGGCGAGGGTTTCAGCGGTAAGTCCAAGATCCGCACCCCGGAGCGCCTCGTCAGAGACGTGGGTGGCGCTTCCCGCGCCCATCGCAAGCCCCTTGCGGATGGTTGCCGTCGCACCTTCGGGGGCGAGGGAAAGAATCGCGACCTCAGTGCCCTCGTTCGCATCGGCGTGCGTCAGTGCCAGCTCCAGGGCCCGCTCACCGATCTCATCAATGACTGCCTCGCTGACTCCTCGATCGGCGAGGCCGGTTTCAAGGTTCAGTTTTCGGTCCCCGTACGTGTCGGGGACCTCCTTTACTAGGACGATAATCTTCATCGATGGCTCTTCCTGTGGCGGCTTGTCCCTGGAGAGGAGACACTGTCGAACCCATCGAGTCTACGAAACTAGTGCCCTTTCCGGCTGACAGAGCCCGTGTCGTGACGTGAAGTGCCTCGCCATGGGACCGGGATCAAGGTAAAGCCGGACGTCCCGTTGACAACTGCAAAACGTTTTGTGTAACGTGTCTCACACCAGATACAAAACGTTTTGCAAAGGGAAGTCAATGACGACAAGAGTGGGAATACGCGACGTGGCCAAGGCCGCCGGGGTCTCCGTCACCACGGTGTCGCATGCCCTGAACGACGCCACGAGCTTCCGGGTGAAGGCAGCGACGCAGCAACTCGTCCGGGACGTGGCCAGGGATCTTGGGTACGCCCCGAACAAGATGGCCAGCGGACTGCGCAACCAGCGCTCCCAGATCCTTGGCCTGGTCAGCGACGAAATCACCACCACCCCCTTTGCCGGGGCCATGATCCGCGGGGCGCAGGACGCCGCCTACGACCGCGGCTACGTGGTGATGGTGGTCAATTCGGGCCTGGACAGCGAGCTGGAAAACCGTGAAATCAATATGCTGCGGCAGCACCAGGTGGACGGCGTGGTCTACGCCAGGATGTACCACCAAAGCGTGCAGGTCCCCGCGGAACTGGAGGGACTTCCCACCGTGCTGCTGGATTCCATCACTGACGACAAGTCCATTTCCTCGGTTATCCCCGACGAGGTGGGCGCCGCCGAGACGGCCGTTGAAGCAATCATCCAGGCGGGCCACACCCGGATCGGGATGATCAACAACATCGACGACATCCCCGCCACTCACGGCCGCAGGGAGGGCTTCCTCAACGCTCTCCGGCGGCACGGCCTGCAGCACGACCCCCGCCACCTCGTGATCGGCCAGCCCGAAACCACGGGAGGCCGCGAGGCCGCCCTGGGCCTGCTCGGTCAGCCCGACCGCCCCACAGCCCTGTTCTGCTTCAGTGACAGGGTTGCAATGGGCGCCTACCAGGCGGCCACCGCATTGGGGCTGCGCATTCCGGAGGACGTGTCCATTGTGGGAATCGACAATCTCGAAATCATCGCGGACGCCCTTTGGCCGGGGCTCACCACCGTCGCCCTTCCCCACTACGAAATGGGCAGTTGGGCGGTCCACCGAATCCTGGACGACATCGAAAATCCCGGCACACCCGCAGTCCAGACGCAACTGGACTGCCCCCTGATTGAGCGGGGGTCGCTCGGGCCGCCGCCAAGTTAGCCGATTGCCGGCATCACCACACCGTTCCACTGCTCCGCCGCCCGGGGACCGCAATAAGAAGGGACGCAGCCGTTGCACCGGCCGCGTCCCGAAGGACCCGGGGCAATCTCCCACGCCCAAATTCAGCAGAAAGATTGACCATCATGAACAAGCGATTCACCCGGATCCTCGCCACCAGTGTAGCTGCGGCGGCACTTGTCGGCTCCCTGGGCGCCTGCGGCAAGGGCAGCGCCTCTGCCCCGTCCGCCGGCTCCAATGAGATCACCATGTGGACCCACAACGCGGGCAACGCCGAAGAACTCAAGGCGGTTGAAAACATCGTCGATTCCTACAACAAGAGCGCCGGTGCCAAGGCCAAGATCAAGGTCCAGGCGTTCCCGCAGGACTCCTACAACGACTCCGTGGTCTCGGCCGCGGCCGCCGGAAAGCTCCCCTGCATTGTTGACATCGATGGCCCCAATGTTCCCAACTGGGCCTGGGCGAAGTACCTGACACCCCTGAAACTCGACGCGGATGTTTCCAAGAACCTGCCGAGCACGGTGGCCAAATGGGAGGGCGAGACCTACGCCGTTGGCACCTACGACGTCGCACTGGCGATGCTCGCACGTGCCTCCGACCTCAAGGCAGCCGGTGTCCGCGTCGCCACGGTCGAGAAGCCGTGGACCAAGGACGAATTCCAGGACGCCCTGACCAAGCTCAAGGCCCTGGGCAAGTGGGAATACCCACTGGACATGGGTACCGCCGGAACCGGCGAATGGCTGCCCTACGCCTACTCCCCGTTCCTGCAGTCCTTCGGTGGGGACCTGATTAACCGCGACGGATTCCAGTCGGCAGACGGCGTCCTCAATGGCGACAAGGCCGTCGAATGGGCCCAGTGGTTCCGCGGCCTTGCCGACCAGGGCTTCATGGCGAAGAAGAGCGGCAAGGACTCCACCCAGGACTTCCTCAACAACAAGAGCGGCCTTCTCTACACCGGCTCCTGGGCCGCGGACAAGGCACGCGCAGCGGTAGGTAAGGACCTCGTGGTCATGCCGTCCGTGGACCTCGGGAACGGCCCCAAGATCGGCGGCGCCTCCTGGCAGTGGGGCGTGACCAGCGGCTGCACCAACTCCGCGGCAGCCATGGACTACCTCTCCTACTCGCTGAAACCGGAAAACCTGGCCGCGGTGGCGAAGGCAACGGGCACCATCCCGGCCACCGACGAGGCCGCTGCCCTGATCCCCGCGTTCGCCAAAGGCGGCACAAACCGGATCTTCATGGAACTTTCCCGCAACTACGCGGTGATGCGTCCCGAGACCCCGGCCTATCCCTTCATCGCCACCGAATACGGCAAGGCGGTTCAGGACATCCTCGCCGGCGCCGACCCCAAGACGGCGCTGGACAAGTCGGTCAAGGCCATCGACGCCAATATCAAGTCCAACGGCGGCTACAAGAACTAGCCGGCTGCCGAACGGTACGACGGCGGTGCGCAACCGCCGTCGAAAGTACCCCCGGCCCTGACTGTCGACGGAGAAAACCATGACAACCACCCAACTCCCCTCCCCCGGCCGCCGTCTGGCGGACCCGGCCCCGGCCGCACCGCCCAGCAAACCGCGTCGCCGGCCGCGCCACCTTCGCGAACAGATCAGCGGGTGGGGCATGATCGCCCCGGCCGCGGTCCTCCTGCTCGCCTTCGTCTTTCTCCCGGCGATCCTGGGCTTCGGCCTGGCATTTACGAACGCCAGGCTTGTTTCCCCGCGGCCCGTCGAGTTTGTCGGCACGGACAACTTCGCGCGGCTCTTCGCGGATCCCGTGTTCTGGCGCTCACTGCTGAACGTCAGCTACTTCGCCGTCGTGGTGGTGCCCGTCCAGTCCGGACTCGCCCTGGCGATGGCCCTCCTGATCAACAAGAAGTTCCGCGGCGTGAACTTCTTCCGCACCATCTACTTCCTTCCCGTGGTGACGTCCATGGTGGTGGTGTCCCTGCTGTGGATGTTCATGTACCGCAAGGACGGCCTGATCAATGAGTTGCTGTCGGCGGCCAGTTTCGGCCTCATCAACGGCCCGGACTGGCTCAACGATCCCGCCACCGCCATGCCGGCCATCATTGCCCTGTCCATCTGGCAGGCCGCAGGCTTCCACATGATCATCTGGCTCGCAGGCCTGCAAAGCATTTCCGGGGAACTCTACGAGGCCGCCCAACTCGACGGGGCCAGCCGCTGGCACCAGTTCCGCTTCGTGACCTGGCCCGGCCTCACCCACACCCGCACCCTGGTCCTGGTGACCATCACCATCCAGGCGCTCGGGCTCTTCGACCAGGTCAGCGTCATGACCCAGGGCGGGCCCCTCGATTCCACCACCACCATCATCTACGAGGCGGTGCGCTCCGGCTTCAAGCAGCAGGAGACCTCCTACGCCTCGGCCATCTCGCTCGTGTTCTTCGTGCTCGTCCTGCTGATCTCCGCAGTGCAGCGCTACCTGACCCGAGAGAAGGACTGACGTGAAACAGACACTCATTTCCAAGGGTCTCGGCAATGCCGCGACCACGGCGGTCCGCCTCCTGTTCGCCGCCGTCGCCGCCTTCCCCATCGTGTTCATGATGGTGTCCTCGCTCAAGCCGGACCAGCAGATCTTCGGCGACATGTCCTCGGTGGCGGCGTTCCTGCCGGTCGGCAACATTTCGCTGGACAACTACGCGGCCGTGTTCGACCGGGTGCCGGCCGCCCGCTTCCTGATGAACTCCATCGGCATTTCCGCGGTCACGGTGGTGCTAGGCATCTTCATCAACAGCCTATGCGCGTTTGCCCTGTCCCGGATGGAGGTCCGCGGCAAGCGCGTGGTGTTCACCGCGATCCTCGCCACCCTCATCGTGCCCTTCCAGACGCTGGCGCTGCCGCTGGTGTGGTGGGTCAACCAGCTGCCGTACTTTGAGCTCAACGGGTTCAGCCTCGAGATCTCGAAGGGCTGGCTGGACACCTACCAGGTCCAGATCATCCCGTTCATCGCCAACGCGTTCTCCATCTACCTGTTCCACCAGTACTTCGAGTCCATCCCGAAGGAACTGGACGAGGCTGCCCGGATCGACGGCGCGGGCTGGTTCACCATCTACCGCAAGGTGGTGATGCCGCTCGCGGGACCGGCGACCGCCACCGTGGCCATCCTGACCTTCCTGCCCGCCTGGAACTCCTACCTGTGGCCGCTCATGGTGGTCCAGTCCGAGGAACTCCGCCCGGTGATGATCGGCATCCAGTACTTCTTCCAGCTCAACGTCTCCTGGGGCGAGGTGATGGCTTACGCGTCCCTCATCACCATTCCCGTGGTGGTCCTTTTCATCGCGTTCCAGCGATCCTTCATCAACAGCATCGCCTCCAGCGGCGTCAAGGGCTGACCAGCCTCCTCACGCGAAAGCCTGCAAAGAACCCTCATGAAAACACTCACAGAACTCGACTGCCAGTACCGGCCAAAGTGGCACTACTCAGCGGAGCGCAACTGGCTCAACGACCCCAACGGGCTGGTCTACGCCAACGGCATCTACCACCTCTTCTACCAGCACAACCCGCACGGCGAGGAGTGGGGCAACATGTCCTGGGGCCACGCCACCTCCACAGACCTGCAGCACTGGGACGAACAACCCGTGGCCATCGCATGCGATGAGCAGGAGGCCATCTTTTCCGGCTCCGCGGTGGTCGATGTCCACAACACCAGCGGCTTCGGCGTCGGAGGCGTGCCCCCGCTCGTGGCCATCTACACCAGCGCGTACTCGCCCGCCTCACCGCTAGCCGGACGGCAGGCTCAGTCCCTCGCCTTCAGCACGGACGACGGCGCCACCTGGACCAAGTACGCCGGGAACCCGGTACTGGACCGCGCCTCCGCGGACTTCCGCGACCCCAAGGTCTTTTGGCACGACGGCGCCGCCGGCAGCTACTGGGTGATGGTCGCCGTCGAGGCGGTCCACCACGAGGTGGTCCTTTACAAGTCGGCTGACCTGTTGGCCTGGGAGTACCTGAGCGCCTTCGGCCCGGCGAACGCCACGGAAGGGGTGTGGGAATGCCCGGACCTGTTCGAACTGCCGGTGGACGGCGACGCGTCCAACACCCGGTGGGTCCTGGTGGTCAACCTGAGCCCCGGCGGCATCGCCGGCGGATCGGGCGGCCAGTACTTCATCGGAACCTTCGACGGCGTGACGTTCCGTTCCGAAACCACCGTCACCGACGGCGTGCAGGCCGACGACAGCCGGATGGCCGACTACGGGTGGCTCGACTGGGGCCGGGACTACTACGCGGCCGTGTCGTTCAGCAACGTCCCGGACGGACGGCGGCTCATGATCGGCTGGATGAACAACTGGCAGTACGCCGCCTCAACGCCCTCGGACGGCTGGCGCAGCGCGATGTCCCTGGTCCGCGAGGTCAGGCTGGTGTGCCGCGGCGGCCGCCCGGTGCTGGTGCAGGAGGCGGTGGACCCGTTCCACACCCACGGTACCGAGGTGTTCGCGCTGGACCGGCAGCCGTTGGCGGACGGGGTGACCTGGCTTCCGGCCGGGGCCTGCGGTGATGTGCTGCGCATCGATGCGGACTTCGAGCCCGGCGCCGCCGGCAGGGTGGGTCTGGTGCTCCGGGCCGGCGGCGCAACGGGCGGGGAATCCGGCTCCAGGTCCGGGCCCGGAGCCGGAGCCGGAGCGCGCACTGTCCTGGCCTACGACTGCCGCACGGCGGAGCTCAGCCTGGACCGGACCGAATCCGGCAACGTGGGGTTCCACGAGTCGTTCCCGTCGGTGGAGCGCGTTGCCGTGTCCTTGGAGGACGGCCGGCTAAGGCTCCGGGTCTTCCTGGACCGCTGCTCGGTCGAGGTCTTCGCGCAGGACGGCCTGGCCACCATCACCGATCTGGTCTTTCCCGCGAACTCCGGCACCGCCGTCGGGCTGCTGGCCGAAGGCGAGGGCGGCACCCTGGCGGGCCTCGCCGTCCTCGCCTGAGCGGCTGAAAGGGCCCAAAGCCAGCGACGGCGGGGGGCAGATCCGTGTCGAAACGAAGCCGGTCCGCCGGACCGCTGCCGGCCATCTGCCGTTCACCTGCCCGTATCGGGGATTAATTACCGGGAAGTAACGTTGCGATCTCTTGTTGAGATCCAACCTTTGAGAGGCTCCCGAATGAGCACGACTCACACCCGAGGCATCCTCACGGCCGCCGCAGCAATCGTCCTGGCCGCGTCCGCAATCAGCATCACCGCGGCCGCCCAGGCCGCAGACAATCCCACCGGCGCCGGCAACCACGGTGACAGGAACACGGCCCTGGCCGACGCCTTCAACGGCGTTGACCGGAACACGAACTGGCAGCAGACGTCGAAGCTGAAGCTGAATTTCCCGACGTACCACACGGAGGGAATCGCCTACAGCCAGGACCACATCTTCCTCTCGGCCGTTCAGATCATCGAACCGACCGTGAAGTTCCCGACCCCGCAAAACGGCTTCGACCGCACCCCCGGCAAGGGCGTCGGCCACCTGTTCGTCATGGACAAGTCCGGCGCCCTGCAAAAGGACATCGTCCTGGGAGAGGGCGACATGTACCACCCCGGCGGCATCGACTTCGACGGCACCAACGTCTGGATCCCCGTGGCCCAGTACCGGCCGGACAGCAGCGCCATCATCTACCGAGTCGACGCGACCACCCTGGAAGTGCACAAGCAGTTCGAGGTGAAGGACCACTTCGGCGGCATCGTGATGGACAAGCAGACCGGCCACCTGGTCGGCAACACCTGGGGCTCGCGCCGCTTCGCCGAATGGGATCTGCAGGGCAGGCAGCTCTCGACCTGGCAGAACCCGAACTACTTCATCGACTACCAGGACTGCCAGTACGTGGCCAACTCCCGGATGCTCTGCAGCGGGATCACCAACCTCCCGCAGACCCCGGCGGCCGGCGGCACCGGCGCCACCTACGAACTCGGCGGCATGGCGATGATCGACCTCAAATCCCGCAGCGTAATCCGCGATGTCCCCTTCCAGCAGTGGTCCACCGCAGGCCATGTGGCCACGCGCAACCCGTTCAAAATGACGGCCGACGGCGGGCACCTCACCATGAAGGTGGCCCCCGACAACGGCGAGGAAGGCAACGGCACCGAAATCCTCACCTACGAGGCCACCGTCACGCCGGCCAAGTAACGCGGGCCGGTCACCCAAGCAGCATACGAATGCCTGCCATCAGCCGCCGGCATCCCTGAACACCAACGATTGGCTACCCCCATGCCTCATCCAGCACAACGATTCACCCGGAAGCGGGTCGCCGCCACGGGCGCGGCAGCCCTGGCCGCCTCGGCACTGACAGCCGGAATGTTCGGTATCGGCGCAGGTCCGGCCTCCGCCGGTGAAAACCACAACGGTACCGCGACGCCAATCAAGCACGTGGTGGTGATCTTCCAGGAGAACGTTTCCTTCGACCACTACTTCGCCACCTACCCCAAGGCCGCCAATCTCCCGGGTGAAACCCAGCAGGGCACCGGCACCGCGACGGCCTCCTTCGCCGCCGCCAAAAACACCCCCAAGGACATCAACACTCTGGCCACCGCCGGCCTCCTGGCACCGAACAACCCCAACTCTGCGCAGCCTGCCCGGCTCTCGCCGGCGCAGGCCGTCACCTGCGACCAGGACCACGGATACACCGCCGAGCAGAAGGCATACAACGGCGGGGCGATGGACAAGTTCGTCGAGTTCACCAGCCGCGACGCCTGCGGCACCAACCAGTACGGCCGCCCCGGCCTCACCATGGACTACTACGACGGCAACACCGTCACCGGCATCTGGAACTACGCCCAGAACTACTCCATGAGCGACAACCACTTCAGCACTGTCTTCGGACCCTCCACACCCGGGGCGCTGAATCTGGTATCCGGCCAGACCCACGGGGCCACCGCGTACACCGCCGCAGGACAACCTGTGGCCACCCCGGCGGCCGGCAGCAGTGCCGTCAGCCTGCCGGATGCGAACGGCGTCGGCACCGTCATCAACGACCCGGACCCGGTCCACGACGACTGCTCGAACAGCAGCCACGCCAAAACCGGAAACCTGGCCGGCATGAGCGGCAGGAACATCGGCGACCTGCTCAACGCCAAGGGCACGTCCTGGGGCTGGTTCCAGGGTGGTTTCACGCCGACCACCGCCGCGACCGCGGACTCCCCGGCGTCGTGCCTGTCCAGCCACACGAACGCCGCCGGCGCCAGCGTTGTTGACTACTCCCCTCACCACCAGCCGTTCCAGTACTACGCCTCCACCGCCAACCCGCACCACCTGGCACCGGCGTCCGACGCGGAAATCGGCCACAACGGACAGGCGAACCACCAGTACGACCTCACCGCGTTCAACAAGGTGGTCAACACCGACAACATGCCCGCCGTGTCGTTCCTGAAAGCGGGAATGTTCCAGGACGGCCACGCCGCCTACTCTGACCCGATCGACGAGCAGAACTTCATCACCAGCACCGTGAACCAGATCCAGAAATCCCGGAACTGGGACAACACTGCCGTGGTGCTTGCCTACGACGACTCGGACGGCTGGTACGACCACGTCGCCGCCAAGGCAAAGAACTCCTCCAACACCGCCGACGACGACGCCTGGTGCCAGCACGCCGCAGCCAGCGGCGTCCCGATGGTCGGCGGCTACGCTGACCGCTGCGGCCCCGGCCCGCGCCAGCCGCTGGTAGTCATTTCCCCCTACGCGAAGAAGAACTTTGTGGACCACACCCAGACCGACCAGGCGTCGATCCTGCGCTTCATCGAGGACAACTGGCACACCGGCCGGATCGGCGACGCCTCCGCCGACGCCACCGCCGGGTCGGTGAACGCCATGTTCAACTTCGGCAGACAGCGCAACGACCAGGTCCTGCTCAACGAACAGACCGGCGCCGTCGCCTCCACCGAACACGGCAACAACAACTCCCACAACAACTCCGGAAAGTAAACACCTGCAACAGCACGGTCCTGGACGGAAACGCCACCCGGCAGTTGGCCGGGTGGCGTTCCTGTCCGCGCTGCCTCAACGACTCGTCCTCCCCCCGAAGCATCAACAGTTTGTTGACAACAGGATGTTGATGTCAGAAGCTGGTGGTGTTGAGCGACGCCGAGCCGACGGGAAAATGGAGTCTGGAATGAACGAGACCGACGGGACCCGTCAAGGCGGCGACGCTGCGGAGGCTCAGCGCCAAAGCCAGGCCACACGGATGTTGCTGGACCGGGGCGCTTCCGAACTGCCGCCCCGGCCCTGGCTGGGTGAGCGGCAACCCCCTTCAGCGAGTGACCTCATCCGGCACGTCCTGTGGAGGTCCAACGGGACCGGCCGCGGGGAGGCCGTGGATGGGCTGGATGTGCGGGCCGCCCTCACCCTTGTGTCAGCCGCGCGGGCAGAGATGGATGGCCTGGAAACGGCACTCCTGTTCCTGGCGCGGGCCGAGGGGCTGACCTGGCCCCAGATTGCCCAGAGCCTTGGGCTCCGCTCGGCGCAGGCCGCGCAGCAGAGACTGGATCGGCTGTCCGGCAGGCCCGAGACGGGTGTGGTGGGCTGACGTGGAATTCACTCCTCAGGTCAGTGCCGGAAGGGAAGGCCGCGATCCCGCCGGCGCGGTTCTCACCGGCATCGGCGCCAGCCCGGGCACCGCCTGCGGGACGGCCCGGACAGTTCACAGCGTCGACGAATTCTCCGCGGTGGCCCCCGGCGACGTTTTGGTCTGCCGCACCACTGACCCCGCCTGGACGCCACTGTTCGGGATCGCCGCTGCCGTCATCACAGAAACGGGCGGGATGCTCTCGCACGCCGCCATCGTGGCCCGCGAACAGGGCATCCCCGCCGTTCTGGGGGTAACCGGCGCGCTGACCCGCATCACGGACGGAACGACGCTCGTGGTCGACGGAACCCACGGAACCGTCCACGCGAAACCAGCAGGTCCCGGAGCGGGTCCATGAGCCCGCAGCAGCCATCCATGCTGCTCACCCTCCACGCCTTGAGGCTGCTCGGCTTCGCTGACACTGAGTCAGTTGCCGCCCGGTTTGGCCAGGATCCGCACGACGTCGAACGGCTCCTCATTGACGCCGGCGCGAACGGGTGGGCGTCGCGCTCCTCATTCGGCGGAAACCGGGGCTGGTCCCTGACCGTGGCCGGCAGGACTGAAAACGAACGGCTCCTGGCCGAGGAGCTGGACAGCGTGGGCGGCCAGGCAGCAGTCACCGCCGTGCACGCGAAGTTTGCACCGCTGAACGCAGGAGTCGTGGCCGCCTGCAGCAAACTCCAACTCCGCTGGCTCGCCGAGGGAAGTCAGTCCAACGATGGGATCGACGAGCCAACACAGCAAACCTTCACCCAGGCATTGGCGTCCTTGAGCGATCTGGAAGTCCGCCTGACCGCTGTGTTGCCGCGGTTCAGCGGATACGCGGAACGCCTCGAGCTGGCAGTGGAAAACGCAGCCACGGAGCCGGCGTGGCTCACCGCCACAGACCGCGACTCCTTCCACCTCATCTGGTTCGAATTGCACGAAGATCTCATCGCCACCCTCGGCATCCGGCGATGAACGCCCCAGCACGACCCCAAAAGTGACAGCGGAACCGCGGTCAACCGGTGCTGGATGACCCGCGCGCGGCGGCTTGGACCTGTGTGACGGGTTTGGTGGCGGGCATGCCGAGCACGGCGATGACGGTGAGGACGGCGGCGATCATGACGGCCAGGAACACGGCGGACGAGGCCGCCACGATGGTGTGGGGATCCGTGTCGCCGTGCGGGGTGCCGGCGTAGACAGCGTTCGCTATCGCACCGAAGACGGCGACGCCGATGGAGCTGCCGATGGATCGGGCGAAAAGGTTGGTGCCCGTGACCACGCCGCGCTCGTTCCATTCGACGCTCGTCTGGGCGGCGATCAGGGTTGGGGTCGCGACCAGGCCGAGTCCGAGCCCGACGATGAAGCAGCTGACGGCGACCAGCGCAACGTTGGGGACGGAGGCCGTGACGGCCAGGACTGCTGTGCCGATGACGGTGACCGTGATGCCGATCAGGGCAGTGTTCCGGAACCCGATGCGCAGGTACAGGCGGCCCGATTGGGAGGCACTGATCGGCCAGCCGATGGTCAGCGCTGCCAGGGCGAGTCCGGCCACGATCGGGGAGGTCGAGAGGGCTCCCACGAGGAACGTGGGAACGTACGAAGTGATGCCCAGCATGACCGCTCCGACACCGAAGGCGACCATCGCCGTCGTCGCCAGCAGCCGCCGGGAAACCACCCACGGCGGCAGCACCGGCTCCGCCGCCCTCCGTTCGACGAGGATAAACGCGACGAACAGGAGGGCACCGCCGGCGAACACTGCGTCGCTGATAGCGGAGTCCCAGGCCCAGGCCTGGCCGCCCTCGAGGGCCCCGAGAATGAGCAGGGTGAGCGACACGGTGAGCAGCCCCGCGCCGAGATAGTCGACCCGGTGCTTTACGGGCTCGATGTTCTCGTGGAAGGACCGGACCAGCATCCATCCGGCCACCAGGCACAGCGGGATGTTTACAAGGAAAATGCCGCGCCAGATGCCGAGTGAGGCAAACACTCCCCCGAGCGTCGGACCCACCACTGAGGAGACCGCCCACACGCTCGCCAGGTAGCCCTGCACCTTTGCCCGCTCGGCGAGGGTGTAGATATCGCCGGCGATGGTGATGGCCATCGGCTGGACTGCGCCCGCGCCCAGGCCCTGTACCACGCGGAAGGCGATGAGGACCGGCATGCTCCAGGCGACTCCGCACAGGATCGAGCCGAGCAGGAACAGGCCGATTCCGATCAGCATGATCGGCTTGCGGCCGATGGTGTCCGAGAGCTTCGCGTAGACCGGGACGGACACGGCCTGCGCCAGCAGATAGGCGGAGAACAGCCACGGGAACGACGTGAACCCGCCTATGTCGTGCACGATCGCGGGCACGGCTGTCGCCACCACGGTCGCGTCGATCGCCACCAGGCCGGTGGAGAGCATCAGGGCGATGAGGACGGGTCCGCGTTTGGAGCGGAAACCGACTCCCTCGGCAGGCATGGTGGTCACGTGCATCACTCCCATCGGCGCCCGAAGCGCGGTGCGTGAACCGGTTACGGCCCCGACAACATAACTTCCCCGTTCGACAAATTAGTCCCGGTCCAGGATCTTGCAGCCCGGGCAGACGGGAGATTGACCGGCTTGTCCCTTCAAATGGCGTTCCACCGCGGCTTCCTGATCTGTGAACTATTCCGAAGAACTCCGATGACACAAATGATCAGAAGGCTTAGCATTATGGCGGGGGACGGGCTGATCAAACCCACAGGCGTATCCGCGTGACGGTCTCATATTCGACCAGAGGATCCGCCATGAACCAAAAGCGAATTGCCGCCACCGTCTTCTGTTCCCGCCTCACGTCTCGCGACACGGGCATGGCCGTCGTCATGTATCTGTTCATGGCAAAGCTTTGGATGATGCACAGGCGCATTTCCGGCTTCCTGGTCTTTCTCGTCGGCGTCGCCGCTGCACTGACGCTGACATCGGCGGCCAGTCCTATGCCTACTCCATCCGCCACATTGAAGAGCGATGCCGAGGGGTCCAAGGCTGCTCTCGTGCGAATCGACCTCCTTGCCATCGCGGAGATCGCCCATATTGACCACAGCACAGGCGAGGTGGTGATCTCCCGTGGCCGGTCCACAGTGCCGCTCGGTTCCGCTACCGGCGTGGTCGTTTCAGCAGACGGGATTGTGGCGACCACTTGGGAGAATCTTGCCGTCGACGAGGGCGCTGTGGCCGCTTACAGCGCGAACGAGCTCTTCGCCAAAGTGATCGGAGTGCCGATCGTTGGAAACGGCGGGAATCCGCTGCGGCGAGGCTCGACGCCTGATCGATACTGGGCGGCGCACCTGCAGCACTGCTACGACCAGGTGGAGCACTGTATCGTCTTTCGCGTCCCCCAGTACCGGGTGCACACTTACACGGCGGAGCCTGCGACCGTCATGGCCGAGCTGCTCAACCACCCGACCGGGCCCAAGGACATCGCGTTGCTCAGGATCAGTGGCGGCGGTGGCGCGCCGACAGCCACGCTGGCCGCGCCGGCCGCAGCACCAGGTGCGAATCCCGTACTGGTCGGCTTCACCGAGGATCCGAGCCCTAAGGCGGGACCGGCGCAGTTTCCGGTGGCGGTGGACACCGCCGCGGGCCGAATCCGCTCTAGTCAGGACCTTGCCGGGCCACTCGAAGCCGGCGTGTCCGGCGGCCCCGTGCTGGACGGGGCAACCGGCCAGGTCCTCGGCCTGATGGGGCCCCGCCAGCCAGACGGCCAGGGCACTCTGGTGCCGGCCGCGTCCATTCAAGCAGCTATGGCCGCGGCGGGCGTTGAGGCCTCCCCATCGAAGTTCGATGCTGTATTCCGGCGGGGCATCGATCACCTCTCATCGGGCATGGGCGGATCGGCCGAGAGCGCACTCGAAGAGTCCTTGACCTACTTCGATTCCGCCTTGGCGACAAGTTATCTTGAGCAGGCCCGAAAGATGAGTAGCGAGCACCCGATGGGAGACCAGGCGACCGCCGCCGCAGACGCTGGCAAGGACGGCCCCCTGCAGGCTGCCCTCCTGCCCGGCTTCGCCGGATTCCTGCTCCTGGCCGGAATCCTGGCCGTACTGGTCCTGCGTCGCGGCAGGGCGTCAGCCGCTCGGGGCGTCCGCGGGGCCCCGCCTCGCCCCGCTGACCGTTCAAGCTCAAAGGGTGCCGAAGGGAGACCTGTTGCCCCTCTGAAACCCCAAACCGGCGATAGCCAGACCGCAATGACCCGGGCTGCGCGCGCTGATGAAGATCAGGTCCTGCGACAGCAGGCCGGACACGGCGGGACGGGCCCCGTGCGCACCGAAGCAGCCGGGCACAAGAGTTCTCCTCCCTCGCAATCTCCGGCATCTGGCGGGCGAGGTCAGCCGGCTTCGGGGGCGACCGGGGACGTAAATACGGGCCTGAATGGTGGCGAAACCCGCACGGCCGGACCGCTGGCACCCCGCTCCGCGGAGAGACAGGGCAGGACGTTTTGTTCCCAGTGCGGCAGATCAGTGCGCCCCGGAGCGCGGTTCTGCTCCAGCTGCGGTTACCCGGTCGGGTGAACCGTGGAGCCCGTTCAGGATTACCTCTATCCCGGGGCAGAATTCGCGGGTTACCAAATCCAGTCCTTGGTCGCCCGCGGCGGCATGGGAGTCGTTTACCGGGCGTTGGATGTGCAGCTCGGCCGACCCGTCGCACTCAAGCTCCTGGCCCCGGAACTTGCAGCCAACGAGAAGTTCCGTCAGCGGTTTGTCCGTGAGTCCCGGCTCGCCGCCTCGGTGGACCACCCCAACATCTTGCCGATCTACGCTGCCGGGGAATGGTCGGGACTGCTCTACATCGCCATGCGCTTTGTGCACGGCACTGATCTCAAAGCAGAACTTGACGCACGCGGTCCTCTCCCGCTGACCGAGGCCCTGGGCATTCTTTCCCACACGGCCGCGGCCCTGGACGCCGCGCACGGGGCGGGCCTTGTCCACCGGGACGTCAAGCCCGGCAACATACTGCTCTCTGACGACCTGGCAAACGGCCACCGGCTCGTCTACCTCACGGACTTCGGTCTCACAAAGCGCACCACCTCCGCCACGGGCGTGACGACGGCCGGTCACTTCCTCGGCACCTTGGACTACGTCGCACCCGAGCAGATCCGCGGCGGGACCATCGATAGTCGGGCCGATGTGTACGCGCTGGCGTGCGTGGCCTACACGCTGTTCGCAGGCCACCCGCCGTTCGATCATGACGACGACTCGGCCCAGCTGTGGGCGCACATGACCGAGGAGCCGCCGCGCCTCACCTTGGAACGGCCGGAGGTCCCTCCTGCAATGGAGGCTGCCATCGTCAAAGGCATGGCGAAACAACCCGAGGACCGGCCCCCAACATGCGGCGCCCTCGTTACCATGATGTCCGGCGGCCCGCCTGGCAAGGTTGTTCCAGCGCAGCCCCGACGCGCGGGGAAACACGCGGTCCCGCCCCGCGCCACTACACCCGGCAAGGACAACGACGGCGGCGCTCCGGTGGAAGCAGGGACCCTCGCCCGCGCGGGCGGGAATGCCCACTTGGGCGGACGATCCACCGGGTCCCGGGGTAGGCGCGCTGATCGGCGGCCGGCCCGGGCCGCGCGGCTGGCTGTGCTAGGCGGGGCGCTCCTCCTCCTAATCCTCGCCATCCTCGCCGGCGCGCTGCTCCCGCCGATGCTGTCTGGAGAAAAGTACGTAACCTTTCGCGCGGATGGCGTCCCGTACACCCTCGATGTCCCGCAGAGCTGGACCGCCCGAACTCACGAAGCGGGCGACAGCACCGTCAGTGTGCTCTCGGACGCGGACCTGACCGCGCTTTTCGCCGACGAGCCGGACGCTCCGGCTGCGGCGGCCCGAACGGCCAGCGCCCCGGAGAAAGTCGCCGGACTCGCCATCTACCACCGGCCCGCCGGGCTGACCAATCAATCCCCGACCGCCCGCGTCCGCACGGCGGAAGCGCTCCTGCCCGGCCGGGACGCGCATCTGGTGGACCGCGGGCCAGCTACCGTCGGGGAGGTTAAGGGGCAGGCCATGGAGGGGACGATCCCCCTCTCATCCGCCGTCACGCTGCAGGTCCGGGTCTTCGTCGTTGAGACCGATCCGGTCCAACTCCTGGTCTTTTTCGCCCCCTCGTCGCTGTTCGAGCAGCGCACGGAAACTTTCGATCACGTCGTCGGTTCTCTACGCCTGACGAAGTAAGGAAGGTCGCCATGCCGGACCAAGTGCCACCCCCGGACGGAACTGCGCTTTTCGTGCGCGCAAACGGCCGTGAGTGGAGCTTTCCGCCGCAGCAGACAGTTCAGGTTGGTCGGGATCCTGGCGCCGATGTCCCTATCGATGACGATCGTGTCAGCCGCGAACACGTCCGGCTCTGGCACAGCGAAGGCAGATGGTGGGCGGCAGATCAGGCAAGCCGCAACGGCACCTGGGACATGGAGTCGGACCGTGTGCTGGACGGCCCGGTGCCGCTACTCACCGGCGGACTTCGGCTCCGTCTTGGCGCTATGGACGGACCCGAGGTGCTCCTCAGGCCCCACCCGCCCGGACAGCCGGTGAGGCCACGCGTGCTCACTCTCGGGCGGTCGCACTCGTGCGACATTGTGGTGGATGACCCCCTCGCGTCCCGGAGTCACGCCGTGGTCGAGGTCGGCGAAGCCGCCGTCCTGCGCGACGCCGGCAGCTTCAATGGAACATTCCTCAACGGAGAACGCGTCCACGGTGACGCCCTGCTCTCAATCGGTGACCTCATCGGTATCGGATCGAGCACTTTACTCTGGGACGGCGCCACCGCGGCCATGCCGCCACCGCAACGTCCCGCGTTCAGCGCCCGGCACCTGGAGGTCACCACCAAGACCGGCGCCCACCTGATGGACGATGTGTCCATCACCGTCCCGGCCGGGACGCTCGTGGCGGTCATAGGGCCTTCCGGCGCTGGCAAATCCACCCTCCTGGGCGCCCTTACCGGGCTGCGCCCGGCCACTCGCGGGCACGTCAGCTGGAACGGGCGGGACCTCTACGCCGAGTACGCCCAGCTCCGGTTCCTGGTGGGCTTGGTTCCCCAGGAGGACATCCTCCACCGGCAACTCACCGTCCGCCGCGCGCTCCATTTCGCAGCTCAATTGCGACTGCCCCCAGACACTAGCTCCGCAGAGCGCGACGAACGGGTCAATCAAGTCGTCGCCGAGGTCGATCTGACCAACCAAATCGACCAGCGCATCGATTCCCTCTCCGGGGGGCAACGAAAGCGGACCTCGATCGCCCTCGAGCTGCTCACAGCGCCCCAGCTGCTCTTTTTGGACGAGCCTACCTCCGGGCTCGACCCCGGCCTGGACAAGCAGGTCATGGGCAGCTTGCGCTCTCTCGCCGACGCCGGCCGCGTCGTGCTGGTAGTCACCCACAGCGTCCTCGCCCTGGACGAATGCGACCGTGTGCTGGTCCTCGCCCGGGGCGGACGCGTGGCGTTCTTTGGACCACCGGCCGAAGTACTCCCATTCTTCGGTGTGGACAACTACCCTGCGGCGTTTGCGGCACTCGAGGACCCGACGTGGGTGGGTAAATACGCCCAATCGCCTGCTCGTGACGCGTACATAGGAAGGACCGCTTCAGCCAAAGTGCCCGTACCTGTGGGCGACACGCCCCCTCCGCCCCGCGCGGCCCCGCTGCGCCAGTTGTGGACGCTGATGCGGCGCAACGCCGCCGTCGTCGCCGCAGACCGCCTCTTCGTGGTCCTCCTTATCGGCATGCCGATGCTGCTCGCCCTGATGGCGCACGCCTTCCCCGGCGAGGCCGGGCTGTCCATGCGGGAGGCCGGGGGCGATCTGTATCAGGTCCAACAGCGGCTCATTGTCCTCGTGGTCGGAGCAGCGCTCATGGGAACAGCCCTCACGGTGCGCGAACTGGTCGCGGAACGGCCCATCTACCGGCGGGAACAGGCCGTTGGCCTCTCCCCTACGGCTTACCTGCTCGGCAAGTTTGTGGTGCTTGGCGCCTTGGTCGCAATCCAGTGCATCCTGTTCACCGTGATGGCTCTCCTCGGTCTGCCGGGACCGGACGATGCCTTGGTACTCGGCAATGGGCACCTGGAGATTGCGGTGGCTGTGGCAGCGGTTGGCGTCGCTATGACCGCCGCCGCGCTGGTGATCTCGGCTGCCGCGACATCGACTGAACAAACCATGCCTGCGCTCGTCGCCTTGGTGATGGCTCAATTGGTCCTTTGCGGTGGGCTGTTCGCTATCCAAGGCCGCGCCGGACTTGAGGAGGTGTCGTGGCTGCTCCCTGCACGTTTTGGCTACGCGGCTGCGGCGGCCACTGTCGGGCTCCAGAAACCGCCAGCACCCGAAGTGGACACGCTCTACGACCCGACAGCCGAGCAATGGCTCACAGACACCGGGTTCCTCGGAATTCAGGCCGTCGCGTTCCTCGCACTGGCCTATTGGGCGTTGCACCATTCTGTCAACCGAAACCCTTGGCGGTAAGATCGAACTGCGGTCAAACCCCGACGGCGTGGCCAATTACCCCGCCAGTGGTGGAGAGTCGCCGCGGATCTATTGGGCCCAGTCGGCGTCGTCGTAGGGGCGTCCGCGGAAGTGGGCGCGGAGGTATTCGCCCACCACGGCCGCGCCCAGGTCTCCGGCCTCGGGCGCCACCACGCGGCCGTCGATGCGGCGGGCCATCCGCTGGACGAAACGTTCCAGGGAAGGGTCGTCGCCGAGCCGAAAGAACGTGGCCTGCGTGCCGGCGCGGGCCAGGCGATCCAGTTCGGCGACCGTGACGCGGATGGTCTCCGGGTCCGGCGGCCAGCAGAACCAAGACTCGCCGTCGGCCAGCAGGTGCGCGGTGGGTTCGCCGTCGGTCACCACGAGGAGGACGGGCTGCATCGACGGGTGCTGACGGAAGAACCGGCCGGCCAGCAGCAGGCCGTGGTGCAGGTTGGTTCCCTGCTCCCGCAGGGCCGGCAGGGCCGTGAGCTCGCCAATGTCCATGGTCTGCGCGTAGCGGCCGAACGTGATCAGCTGCAGCCGGTCGCCGCGGAACCGGGTTGAGACGAGGTGGTGCAGGGCGAGGGCGGTGCGTTTCATGGGCACCCAGCGTCCTTCGGCGGCCATCGAGAAGGACACGTCCGCAAGCAGGACGACGGCGGCCTGCGTGCGCGCCTCCGTCTCCGTGACTTCGATGTCGCCCACGGCGAGGCGTAGTCCGCGGCCCGGGTCACCGCCGTCGGCGATCGTGCGGCGGATCGCGTTGGTGATGGTTCGGGTGACGTCCCACGGTTCGGCGTCGCCGAACTCCCATTGGCGGCTGGAGCCGGTCTGCTCCCCGGCCGCCCCGGCAACCCGCGTGTCCCGGCGGCCCTGCCGGCCGGAGAGCTGCTTGGCGGTGTCCCGCAACAGCGACCTGCCGAGCCGCCGCATGGCCTGTGGGGACAGCCGGAGATCGCCGTCGGCGCCGCGCTGGAGGAAGCCGCCGTCCTGCATGGCCCGTTCGATCTCCGCGAGGGTGCGGGCCGTCACGGCGGCATTCTGTCCGAGCTGGCGGGCGAGGGCTTCCAGGTCCAGGTCATCGAGGCGTGACCCGCTGTAGGCCTGGGAGAGCTGTTCGGCCAGCTCGTCCAGTTCGGCGATGTCCTGGAGCACGCCGGTGCCGTCGCCGAGTCCGAGTCCTTCCTCGCCCTCGAAGCGTTCGGAGCCGGACCAGTCCTCGCCGGGGCGCAAAGCCTGCAGGTTGGAATCGAGTTGGCCCAGCTGTGCCATAAGATCGGGCGAGCCGAACGCCTGGGCGGAGAGCCGCATCAGCTCCTCGCGCTGCTCGGCGGACATGGATTGCAGGAGCCGCTGGGCGGCGGCCGCGCGCTGGGCGAGCGCGTCCACCAGCTCCTCGACCGATTGCGGGTTCTCCGGGAAGAACTGGCCGTGCTTGGCCATGAATTCATGGAAGTCCGCGTCGGTGTCCTCACCGCGGCGGTGTTTGCCGAGGAGCCCGTTGAGGTCCTGCAGCATCTCGGCCACGGCCGCGCGGTCCTCCTCGGTGGCGCCCTCGAGGGCCTCCTTCATGCCGGCGAACCGCTGGTCCAGGAGTTCGCGGCCGAGCAGGTCCTTGATCCGCTCGTAGGCCTCCCGCGCGGTGCTCGACTGCCAGTCATAGGAGGCGAGTTCGTTGACCGCCGCCGCCGTGGAGCGCGGCAGGTTCTGCAGCTGCATCTCCCGGAAAGCGCGGTCGGTGTTGTCCATCATCGCGTCGCGGGCGAGCTGCTTGCGTTCCTCCAGCACCGCAGTCTCAAGCAGCTTCTGGACTTCGCTGAGGGTGCCGTCCAGGTTGTGCCGGCCCAGCAGTTCACTGCGCCGCTGCTGGACGCGGCCGGCGAGGTCGTCGAGGCCTTCCCGGTTCCGGCCGCCGCGGCGCAGGAACTCCCGGAGGGCGTGCCGGGGCGAGTAGCCGGCCATGACGTCCTCGGCGACGGCGTCCAGCGCCTCGGCCAGGTCCACCGGCGGGGCGAGCGGATCCGGTCCTCCCGTGTACCGGCCGTACCTGGACCGGTTGTGAGCGGTCATGAGGCCTCCTTAGCCGTAAAGCTGCCTACCCGTAGATCGTCTCCTCGTCGTCGGACTCCTTGGAGATCCGCCGGGCGAGGTAGAGCCCTTCCAGCGCAAGTTCGACGGCGGCGGCGCGCTGCCCGTCGTTTTCCGCGCCCAGGCGCTCACTGATGTCGTCGTAGAGGCTGGATCCGTTGAGGGACGGGAGGTTGTGGAGGAACTCCCGCGCCGTGACCAGTTCCCCGGTGGTGACCGTGGCGTGGCCGTCGAGCGCGGCCACGAGCGGGCCCATGTCCAGGCCGTGGAAGTGGGCCCGGACGGCTTCCGCGGTGGCCATGCGCAGGAGGTGGTCCAGGACGTCCTGTTCCCGGCCTTCCTCGCCGGATTCGAACTCGATCTTCCCGGCGAGGACGTCCACGGCGGCGTCCAGGTCGATGATCCGGGCGACGGCCTCGTCCTCGCCGCGCACGCTGGCCCGGCGCAGGGCCGCCGCGGCAACGGTTTCGGCGCCGGCGATGGCGAAACGCGCGGAAACCCCGGAGGTCTGGTTGACCGCCGGCGACTGGCGCAGCGCCCGGGTGTAACGGGCCAGGATCTCGAGGATGACGGGCGGGACGCCGGCCACCAGCTGCCCCTCCTGCCGGATGACGGCGACCTCGTCGTCGAGCTCGATCGGGTAGTGGGTGCGGATCTCGGCGCCGAACCGGTCCCGCAGGGGCGTGATGATCCGGCCGCGGTTCGTGTAGTCCTCCGGGTTGGCGGACGCGACCACCAGGACGTCCAGCGGCAGCCGCAGCACGTAGCCGCGGATCTGGATGTCGCGTTCCTCCATCACGTTGAGCATCGAGACCTGGATCCGCTCGGCCAGGTCGGGCAGTTCGTTGATGGCGATGATTCCGCGGTTGGAGCGCGGGACCAGGCCGTAGTGGATGGTTTCCGGGTCCCCGAGACGGCGTCCCTCGGCCACCCGCATCGGGTCGACGTCGCCGATCAGGTCCGCGACGGAGGTGTCCGGCGTCGCGAGCTTTTCGACGTACCGTTCCGAGCGGTGCCGCCACGCCACCCGCAGCCGGTCCCCCTCGGTGAGGGCCAGGGCGCGGGAGTGCTCCGTGATGGGTTCGTAAGGGTGTTCGTTCAGTTCCGAGTCCTCGATCACCGGCGACCACTCGTCCAGCAACCCGGCGAGGGTGCGCAGGAGCCGCGTCTTGCCCTGGCCCCGTTCGCCCAGCAGGACGACGTCATGCCCGGCGAGCAGGGCCCGCTCAAGCTGGGGCAGGACGGTCCGGCTGAACCCGAACATCCCGGGCCAGGGATCCCGGCCGGCGGCGAGCGCGGCGAGCAGGTTGTCGCGGATTTCGCGGCGCAGGTCCTTGTGGACGTGGCCGGAGGCACGCAGTTCACCAACAGTGAAGATATCGGGGCGATCACTCACTCCTCCACCGTAGACCTCTACCGTGCGGGGAATCGAGGGATTCTTGCAGATTCCTGCGCATTGGGGCGGGGTGCAAGAGAGCCGCGCGGGGTCCCCGGTCCGAGCCTGCGAGGGACGGGGCAGGCGGTGAGCGTTAGGCTGATTCTTGATGACTGCATCAACCGCGCCGAAACCATCTGCCGGGCCCTCACCCGAGCAGCAGGGCACGCTCCTGCTGCTGGTGCGCCACGGGGAGACGCCGACGACGGGCAGGTTGCTGCCGGGGCGGGCACCGGGGCTGCATCTGTCCGACCGGGGCCGGGACCAGGCTGACCGGATCGCGGAACGGCTCGCGGGACTTCGGGTCGACGGCATCTACTCCTCGCCGCTGGAGCGCACCCGCGAGACGGCGGAGCCGGCGGCGTCCCGCACCGGATTGGGCGTAAAGCAAGATGCCGGCCTGCTCGAATGCGACTTCGGCGAGTGGACGGGCGCCTCGCTGGCCGAACTGGCGCGCTTGCGGGCGTGGCAGACAGTCCTGCACAGCCCATCGACCTTCCGTTTCCCGAAGGGCGAGAGCTTCACGGAAATGCAGGCGCGGATTGTCGGAGCGCTTGAGGTGCTGCGCACAGCCCACCCCGGCGGCGTCGTCGTGTGCTTCTCCCACGCCGACCCCATCAAGGCCGCCGTCGCCCACGCCCTGGGCACGCCCCTGGACCTCTTCCAGCGGATCGTCATCAGCCCGGGCTCGGTGTCCGCCATCTCCTATGTGGACGGCCAGGGACCCGCCGTGCTCATGGTGAATTCGACGTCGGAACCCCTCAGCGGGCTGAGGACGCCGTGAATTCGGGACAGACTGCGGGACCGCCAGTGATACGGGACAGCCGGTGTCCGGCCGGGAGCTGACCCTGCTCGCCGGGGGCCGCGTCGAGCTGCTCGGACGTATCCCGCGCAGCAGCAACGAGACGTTCCTCGCCCAGGTCTCCTGCGGGGACGACGCCGCCTATGCGGTCTACAAGCCCGAGGCCGGGGAAAGGCCGCTGTCCGATTTCGAGCCCGGCCTCTACCGGCGGGAACGCGCCGCCTACCTGCTCAGCGAATCTCTGGGCTGGGGTTTCGTCCCGCCGACCGTGATCCGCGAGGAAGCTCCGCTGGGGGTCGGATCGCTGCAGTGGTTCATCGAGTGCGACTTCCGCGAGCACTACTTCACGCTGTTCGAGGACGCCCCAGAGACCCACCGCGACCTGGCGCGGATTGCCCTGTTCGACTACGTCGCCAACAACACCGACCGCAAGAGCGGGCACGTGCTGCGCGGCGACGACGGACGGGTCTGGGGCATCGACCACGGGCTGTGCTTCTCCGCCGCTTTCAAACTCCGCACCGTGATCTGGGACTTCGCCGGCGACCCCATCCCCGACGCCCTACTCGAGGACATCGCCCCGCTCGCCGAGGCCGCTCCTCCCGAGGTGGCCGGGCTCCTCGACGACGACGAGGTCACCGCCCTGCAGCGCCGCGTCCAGCGCCTGCTGCACGCCCGGGTCCTGCCGGCTGACCGCACCGGCATGCGCTACCCCTGGCCACTCGTTTAGGCACCCGCCCGTCCGGGTGGCTCGGATATGCCGCCGGGGACCGCGGCCTGTCCAACAATCCCGCCATCTGGCGCAACGTCCGGACGGACGGCCAGCTAGAATCGGGCCCGTAAAATGGGGCCATGGTGAAATCCGCTCCGCGGTTCGCGGGATGAAGAGCGCTGGTGGCCGACTGCTGGCCGGACTTGAGCTCGACCGCGCAGCGGCTGAGCCTTTGCACCAGCAGCTGTATGCGCAGTTGCGCACCCAGATCCTGACGGGTTCAATGCCGAGCGGAACCCGCTTGCCCTCGACCCGCACACTCGTCACCGAGCTGGGAGTATCGCGGATCACTGTCGTGTCTGCGTTCGAGCAACTCACTGCTGAGGGCTTCCTGCGCTCACGTGCGGGTGACGGCACATACGTCGACACCCTGTGGAGCGATGCCGCCCCGCAGCGGCCGATGTCCCGGCCGCCGCTGTCCGAACGCGGAGCCGCCACCTCTTCGCGGGGCACCGACCTGTTCAGCGAGGCGCCGCACACGTGGGCGCCCGCCGAGACCGAATCGTTCGTTGCCAGCCAGGTTGCGTCCTCGGCTTTCCCCGCGGCGACCTGGAAACGCCTGTTGGGGCGCCATGCCGGGCGCACCGATCCGCTTGCGATCGGGTACAGCGATCCCCACGGCTACCGCCCACTGCGGGAAGCGATCGCGGAATACGTCAACGACGTGAGAGCCCTGGGGTGCACGGCGGACCAGGTGGTCGTCACCTCCGGTGCGCAGCAGGCCTTCAACGTGCTGGCGGTTCTCCTGCTCGACGCCGGCGACCCCGTCGTCGTCGAGGACCCGGGGCACATCTCCGGACGGCTCGCCTTCCAGTCCCAGGGCTGTCCTGTCCGAGGCGTCCCAGTCGACGACGAGGGAGCAGTCCTCCCGGACGACGACGCGGCTCCGGCACGCCTGGCCTGTCTGACCCCCGCGCGGCAGCATCCGCTCGGCATTGCGATGAGCCCGGGGCGAAGGGCGGAGTGGATCGCGTGGGCGCAACGGAACGGGAGCTGGATCGTCGAGGACGACTGCGACAGCGAGCTGCGCTACCGCGGGAAATTCCTCCCCACCCTGTTCGGGCTCGATTTGAGCAGGCAGGTGATCACTGTGGGCTCCTTCAGCAAGGTGCTCGCGCCGTCGATCCGCCTCGGATACTGCGTGCTGCCGGAGGACCTGGTGAAGCCGTTCGCATCCGCATCATCGGTCATTGGGCGCCCGCCCGCGATGGTGCTCCAGATGGCCCTCACGGACTTCCTGTCGGAAGGGCATCTGCACGCCCACCTTCGCCGCACCCGGCGTCTCTACGCGGCACGTCAGGACGCCCTGCTCGAAGCAATCGATCACCAGTTGAGCCACAGGATTGAAGCCGCCCCGGTCGACGCTGGCCTGCACGTCATGGGTTGGCTCCGTGAACCGGTCGACGATATCGAGGTAGCCAGGGGACTGGCCGCGGGCCGGGTGTACACCTACCCCCTCGGCGAGTACCGGCTCACCCGGCAGCTCCCCCCGGCGCTGCTAATCGGGTTCGCCGGCACCGCGGAGGAGCACATGCCGCAGGCTGTCGGCAGGATGGCCGCCGCGTGGGACCGATGGGAGCGCATCGCCGCAGGTTCCTGAATGGACTTAACGACTGTGGCCTTAATGGACCTTTTTTGCGATCCATTACCGGCGTACAAATGATGAGTGACATTCGCCACCACCCCTGACACGCCTCCCGAGGAGCCAACGATGCCCCCTGCCGACGCCCAATTTAAGGCGCTCCTAAGATCCCGCCTCAACCAAGAGGAGATCGACTCCCTGCCCCGCCTGACCGACGAGCTGGCCCGGACCCTGATCGAACGGATCGACCGCGCCCCTCTGTTCGCCCACGCCTACGCCCTCCTTGGCAACCTGACCTACGGCGGGTACGGGCCCGATGACGTGCTCGACTTCGCGCATCGGCACGGCCTGGCCGGCGCCTGCATCCACCTCCTCGACGGCGAGGAGCGGAGCCTGGGCCGGATGAGCGAGAACAGGCTTCGCGAGTTCGCCGACCGCGCGCGCCACCTGGGTCTGGGGATCCACCTCGAAATCAGCACCACCCTGCGCGCGGACGTGGACGAGGTAGTCCGCATCGCGGGGGTCCTCGGCGTCCGGCACATCCGCGTCTACTCGCGCTTCGAGGGCACGCTCTCGCAGGTGATGACACTGATCGAGCAGGACCTGCGCCGGCTCGCCGTGCTCGCAGACGAGCACGATCTGCACTTCTCCTTCGAGCAGCACGAGGAACTGCGCTCCACCGAGATCGCCGAGTTGCTGCGCCGGGTCTCCCATCCGCGCCTGCACGCCATGTTCGATTTCGGGAACATGATCAATGCCTGCGAGCGTCCCATGGATGCCCTCTCCGCGCTCGCGCCGCACATCCTGCAGGTTCACCTGAAAGGGGTCCATGTTCTTCCCGAGGGAGACGGATACGGTCACCGCGGTGTCCTGCAGGGAAGCCCTGAGGACGACTTGCCCGGTGCGCGGATGCTCTTCGAGCTCCTGATACTCGGCGAGGACGAGCCTCAGGTCATCGCCCTGGCCCTCGAACAGGAAAATCTTTACTACGCTCCCGCCTTCCGCCACGCCGGCGAAGGCGCGGACCCGTTCATCCCGTACCGCGATCTGAGCACTACCGGCATCCCGCACGGATGGACCCGGGATGAACTGCTCGCTGCAGAACCCGGCTGGGCCGACCACCAGGTGGCCCACGTGAAGGAGCTGCTCGCCTCGCTGCGCGACATCGCCGTCGCGCAGCTCGACACAACGAAGTCCCTGGCAGGTGCACGATGACCACATTGACTCAGACCCCCGGGAAGTCCACGAACCGCGTCGACTGGAGCAAGTGGATCCGCTTCGCTCTGCTCGTCATGGCGGGCGGCACCATCTACAAGCTCGCCAACCTCAAGGACGCGTTCTACGTCCCCATGCAGGAGGCAATGGGCCTCAGCCACACTGAGATCGGCACCCTGCTGAGCGTCAACTCGATGGTCGCGACGGCGCTCTTCATCGTCGGCGGCTACCTCGCCGATCGCTTCTCCACGCGGATCCTCATCCCGCTCGGACTCGTGGGCACCGGAGCGCTGGGCCTGTTCCTCAGCACGTTCCCCGGCTTCAGCACGCTCCTGCTCCTGTTCGCGCTGCTCGCCGTGTGCTCGGACTGCCTGGTCTGGCCCGCGTTGCTGAAGAGCATCCGTCAGCTTGGCGGCTCGAAGGAACAGGGGCGGCTCTTCGGCCTCCTCGAGGGCGGTCGCGGCGTCGTCGACACTGCCGTGGCGTTCTCCGCGCTGGGAATTTTCGTCCTGCTCGGTTCGGGTACCGGCGGATTCCGTGCGGCCATTGCCTTCTACGCCATCATTGACGTCGTCGTCGGCGTGCTGTTGTTCCTGCTGCTTCGCAGTCAGCCAAGCAATCAGACAAGCGAGCAGGCGAGCGAGCAGCCCGTGGCGAAGAAGCAGAAGGCCGGCCTCGGCGAAATCTGGCGTGCCGCGCAGCAGCCGCAGCTGTGGTGGGTGAGCTTCACCGTGTTCATGGTGTACGTCGTGTACTGCGGCCTCACCTATTTCATCCCGTATTTGACCTACGTGTACGGGCTGCCTGTCGCGCTGGTCGGCGCCTACGGCATCATCAACCAGTACGGCCTGAAAATCATCGGTGGCCCGATCGGCGGAGTCCTCGCGGACAAGGTGGTCAAGGGTGCGAGCCGGTACATCCGGTTGGCGTTCCTGTGCCTGATCCCGGTGGTGGCGGTGCTGCTGCTCCTCCCGGCCGATCCCGGCAGCCAGATCCCGGCGATGATCGTGACCCTGCTGTTCTCGCTTATCGTCTTCACCATGCGGGGTGTGTTCTGGGCGCCGATGGACGAGGTCGGGATTCCGGAGGAGACCAGCGGCACGGCTTTCGGAATCGCATGCCTGGTCGGTTATGCACCAGGGATGTTCGCTTTCATCGTCTACGGGACAATCCTCGACGCAAATCCGGGAGCCGCCGGTTACCACATCGTGTTCCTCGTGCTCGCGGCGCTCGCCCTCGTGGGAGCGGCCGTGTCCAGCGGGCTCGTGCGAGCCGCCCGGGCCCGACGGGCTGCGGCCGAGGTTTGATCGTGTACCGGACGACGGCGGGGACTTCCCGCCGTCGTCCGCTTCCGTTTTGGTGAGGTGCTGGACAGCGCGGGCGGGCCGCCGTCGGAGGCATGGATGGCGCCGAAGATCTACCGTGAGAAGCGTCTCAAATTATTACGGAGGCAGCCGGGGGCCACCCGCCGGCAGGGTAAAGTTATCTGTTCGTAACATTTATCTGACTGAAATGTGTTTGAAGATGCCTGCAGACTCCGCTAATGAAGACAAGCCGAAACAGCTCCTCGGGCTAAGTGGCACCCAGACTATTGGCTCGGCGTTGGCCGCGGTGACCTCTGCCTTGGTGGGGTCCTTTCTAGGCGTTGCCGGGACGCTTATTGGCGCCGCACTCGGCTCCATCGTTGCCACGGTGGGCGCCGCCCTGTATGCCCGGACACTCAGCTCGGCCGCCACCGTGGCAATGACGAAAATCCCAAAGCGACGCAGGGGTGGACTGCCCGCTGACGACGCCGGCGTGCTGGCCGCCAGCGCCCCGGCCGAAAGCGACGAACCTCAAGCCAACCGGCTGAAGAGGCAGGTCACCCCAAAGACCTGGATTAAGATCGGGGCGGTCAGTGCTGCCGCATTCGTGATCGCGATGGTCGGTGTCACTGCAGTCGAATTCGGAACCAATAAGCCCATCTCCAGCCTGGTCTCGTCGGCGTCGAGCATCGACGGTGCGGCTGGCCCCACGACGACGCTGGGCACGGCCCTGGGTGGCACTCCGACTGTCCCGGACAAAACGGACGCATCGACCAAGGACGTGACGGAAGGACCCGGGCAAGTCGCGCAAGTGCCCGGGCAGGTCGAGCAAGGTGCCACCAAGACAGATGGCCTGACCACGGAGGGTAGCCCCAGTGGCACGGACAGCGGCTCGGCCGGAACCGCAGTGCCGGGAGCCGGCGCACCAAGCGACACCACGCCGGCGGACGTCGCCCCCGCAACCGAACAGACCCCGCAGCCTGCCCCCGCAACCGAACAGACCCCGCAGCCCGAGGTGTCCTCGGATTCGGGATCGGCCGAGCAGCCCGCACCGTAATGGCGATGATAGGGATCAAGGACCGATAGGAACCTGTTAAGGATGGCGGGGTCGGGGCGGCGGTGTTGTGGCGGCTGGCACATCCGACGAGGACCACCGTATTCTCAGCGGTCAGCCGGCATTTCGTTGCCGCGTTGAAGCAAAGGCATTCACGAGCTCCGGCTCAGTTGCCGGGGTCAACGCGACTGCTCGCCCGCAGGTAGTTTTGCCTGATGGCCGGGTGGAAGTCCGGGGCGGGTGCGGCGTCCACCGCGACCGGCCAATCCGGCCGGTTGCCGCTGGAGGCCCAGACTGCCTGGACGGCAGCACCCCGGGCCACGTACTCCCCCGGGCTCGGGACCACGACCGGCAGGTCGAAGACCTGGGCCGCGATGGCCTGCACCGCGGGGTTCTGCACGGCGCCGCCGATCAGCAGGAGCCGTGTTGCGGGGCTCCCTTGCGCCCGGAGGGCATCCAGGCCGCCGGACAGTCCGCAGAGCATGCCTTCGATGGCGGCCCGGGCCAGATTGCTCCTGGTGCTGGAGGCAATGCTGAGCCCGTGGAAGCTGGCCTTGGCGTGGGGCAGGTTGGGCGTGCGCTCACCTTCGAAGTAGGGCACGAGCACCACGCCGCCGGCGCCGGGTTCGGCGCCCAGGGCAAGTCGCGCAAGTTCGTCGAAGTCCACGCCCAGGATGCCTGCCACGGAGCCGAGCACGCGCGCGGCATTAAGCGTGACGGCGATGGGCAGGTATTCTCCGCTGGCGTCCGCGAAGCCCGCCACCGTTCCGCTGGGATCGGCGACGGCACGGGACGCCACCGAGAACACCGTGCCACTGGTGCCGACGGACACCACCACGTCCCCGGGTTCGGCCCCCAGACCCAGGGCGGCGGCCGCATTGTCTCCGGCGCCGGCACCGAGGAGAATGCGGTGCCCGGGTCCGGCCGGGCTTGATCCGGACTGGCCGGGCAACTGAGTCGCGGAGCCGAAGCAGCCGGGGTGAACCGCCCCGGCGGAGCCGCCGGGGCCCAGCACCCGCGGCAGAACCACGGTGCCTGGATCCCGGTGCCCGGCACCCCCGCCGGCTTCCCTGGCGTCCCGGCCGAAGGCCAGTTTGAACAGCTCCACATCGTATTCGCCGGCCGAAGGGCTCCAGTATCCGGTGCCGCTGGCATCGGAGCGGTCGGTGGTGAGCTGGTCCAGGTCCGGGCCCAGCGGGCTGGTTGCTGCCGGGCCGTAACCGCGGAGCCGCCAGGTCAGCCAGTCGTGGGGCAGCGCAACAGCCGCCACCCGGTCCGCCAGGTCCGGTTCGTGGTCCCGGACCCAGCGGATCTTGGTGATGGTGAAGGAGGCCACCGGGACCAGCCCGGTCCTGCGGGCAAAGTCGTCCGCCCCCACTTCGTCGGTGAGAGCGGCCGCTGCCGACGCCGATCGGGTGTCGTTCCACAGCAGCGCCGGGCGCACCACGTTGCCGTCGTGGTCCAGCAGCACCATGCCGTGCTGCTGGCCCCCCACCGAGAGCGCACTGACGTCCGCCAGCCCGCCGGCGTCGTCGAACGCCGCTGACAAGGCCCGCCACCAGTGATCCGGGTGGACTTCCGTTCCGTCCGGGTGGGCGGCCCTGCCCTCGCGGACCAGCGTGCCGGTGCCGGCGTCGAGGATCACCACTTTGCAGCTTTGGGTGGAGGAGTCCACACCGGCAACAAGGTTCATGGAAGCAGCCGTCACGGTCTTAGCGGGCGCCGAGCAGGTGCTCGATGAAGAGCTGCTGCAGCTTCACGAAACCGAAGCCCTTGCCGCCGAAGTAGGCGTCGGCGTCGAAGTCCTCGTAGGAGGCGCGGTCCGCGCGGAGCTGTTCGTAGCCTTCGCCCGGGTTGAGGGTGGGTTCGTTGATTTCCGCCACGCGGGAGGCCTGCAGCGCGGCCTGGACCTCGGGGTCGGCGCGGAAGGCCTTGGCGCGTTCCTTGAGCAGCAGGTAGGTCTGCATGTTGGCGGCCGCGGAGTCCCACACGCCGTCGATGTCCTCGGTGCGGCTGGGCTTGTAGTCGAAGTGGCGCGGGCCGTCGTAGGCCGCCCCGCCGTCGGGGCCGCCGTTTTCGAGCAGGTCCACGAGCGAGAACGCGTTCTGCAGGTCGCCGTGGCCGAACACCAGGTCCTGGTCGAACTTGATGCTGCGCTGGCCGTTGAGGTCGATGTGGAAGAGCTTGCCCTGGTAGAGCGCCTGGGCGATGCCGTGGGTGAAGTTCAGTCCGGCCATCTGCTCGTGCCCGGTCTCGGGGTTGATGCCCACCAGTTCGGGGCGCTCGAGGGTTTCGATGAACGCCAGGGCGTGGCCGAGGGTGGGCAGGAGGATGTCGCCGCGGGGTTCGTTGGGCTTGGGCTCGATGGCGAACCGGATGTTGTAGCCCTTGTCCGTGACGTAGTCGCCCAGCAGGTTCACGGCTTCGCGGTAGCGTTCCAGGGCGCCGCGGATGTCCTTGGCGGCGTCATATTCGCTGCCTTCCCGGCCGCCCCACATGACGAAGGTTTCCGCACCCAGCTCGGCGGCGAGGTCAATGTTGTCCAGGACCTTGCGCAGGGCGAAGCGCCGGACGCCGCGGTCGTTGCTGGTGAAGCCGCCGTCCTTGAAGACGGGGTGGCTGAAGAGGTTGGTGGTGACCATCGGGACGATCATGCCGGTGGCCTTCAGCGCGCCGGTCAGCCGGTCGATTTCGCGCTGGCGGTCAGCCGCGGAGCAGCCGAAGGGAAAGAGGTCGTTGTCGTGGAAGGTGATGCCGTAGGCGCCGAGGTCGCTGAGCCTGTTGACGGCTTCCACCGTGTCCAGCGGCGGGCGGGTGGCGGAGCCGAACTGGTCCTGGGCCTCCCAGCCCACTGTCCAGAGGCCGAAGGAAAACTTGTCGTCACGGGTGGGCTGAATCGCCATTGAATGCTCCGAAGGTAGGTGTGGCTGCTGTTGCGCGGCTGGCGGGGAACCAGAGGGAATTGTTCTTGACCCAAACATATTATGAATTTTTGCGGTGTCAACCCCACCAAGCACGGAATGGATACCCGGCTCTGGCCCTGCGGGTGGGTGAATGTTAAGTTGTTCGTAACAGCAATTTGGCCGGCAGATCAAGCAATGAGGCCCTTGGGGGAAGGATCCCACCGTGATTGATCAGATGGTGACCGAACGCAACTGGCCGGAAAACCTCAGCTACGAAACCCATCCGCGCACTGCGTCGGAACCGCAAGACCTCCGGCTGGATTCGGATGAGAAATTCCGCAACGCCTTCCTGGACCGCGCGGTGGCCGGCCGCTGATAGTGTCACGATGATGCCTCCACGTACTCTTGCTTCCGCGGCGGCGAGGGAGCCGGATCCGTCCCGCCGCAACAATTTGTCGCTGCTGACCTCCCTCGTCCACCACCACGGCGTCCTCAGCCGTGCCCAACTGACCCGGCACACGGGACTGAACCGTTCCACCGTCGGGACGCTGATCGGACAGCTCGTTGCGTTGGGCCTAGTCTATGAAACGGCGCCCGCCGGCGAAGGGCACGTCGGCAGGCCGAGTCCGAACGTCCATCCGAGCCCGTCGGTCGCGGCGTTGGCAGTCAACCCAGAAATCGACGCCGTCACTATCGGCCTGGTCAGTCTCGGGGGGAAGGTGCAAAAGAAGATCCGCTTCGACACGGAACGGATACCGAGCGCCCGCGAAGCGGTGAATATCGCATCGGCCGTGATCGCCGGGATGCGCTCCGAGCTGGATGCGTCCTACCGGATCACGGGCATTGGCATGGCCGTGCCGGGCCTGGTCAACCGCGACGACGGCGTGGTCCGGCACGCTCCGCACCTGGGCTGGCGGAACGAGCCGGTCGCCCGAATGCTGAGCGAAGCCACCGGCTATCCGTGCCAGGCCGCGAACGACGCCTCCCTCGGCGCCGAAGCGGAGCTGATTTTCGGCGCCGGCGCCGGGCAGGGGAACCTGATCTACCTCAACGGCGGCGCCAGCGGCATCGGCGGCGGAATCATCTCCGACGGGCAATTGCTCAGGGGCGCCTCCGGCTACGCAGGGGAGATCGGCCATACCTTTGTCCGCTCCGGAGGAAAGCGCTGCCACTGCGGCGCCACCGGCTGCCTGGAAACCGAAGTCTCCCAGTCCCGCCTCCTCGAACTGGCCGGGCTAAGCCGCGGCGACACCGCCGACCTCGAAAAGGCGCTGGCAACCAGCAGCAGTGCTGAGGTGAACGACGAAGTGGCACGCCAGCTCATGTTCCTGGACATAGCCCTGCGCAATGCCGTGAACATTTTCAACCCCGAGGCAATCGTCCTGGACGGCTTCCTGGGAACGCTGTACGCCCTCGCACCGGAGTCGGTGGACGGAGTGCTGCTGTCCCAGGCAATGGACGGCCCCGCCGGGCAGGTCGAGATCTACCGTGCAGCGCTCGGTTCTGACCTGATGATGATCGGGGCCGCGGAGCTGGCGTTTACCCCGTTCCTGGCCGACCCCGCGGGCCTCGGCACAACCACCCGCACCGCGCCCGCGGCGGGCTAGGAACCCGACACTGGTTCACCCGACACTGGTTCAAAAGCCGGAGCAGCCGGTACGGCGTTGCGCGCGGATCGACCCCTCAGGCCAACTATCTGCCATACAAATAGGTGGCATCAGTAAACGCCTCTTCACCGAATACCTCTCTTGCCTCAGTCTGGTTACTAGACCTGCAGCGACCCCACTCAAGGCAATCAGTACTTAGAAGGAATTCAACGTGGAAACTCCCCTCTCCCATCTTGCCCACCTCGAGATCACCACTCCCGACGTCGAAGCCTCGGCACGGTTCTACGAGGAAAAGTTCGGCATGCGCATCATCGACCGGGTGGACGGCAACGTCTACCTGCGCTGCTGGGGTGACTACTACCGCTACAGCCTGGTCCTCACCGAAGGTCCGGAAGCTTCCCTGGGCCGGATGGCCTGGCGCGCCAACTCCCAGACCGCCCTGGAAGCCGCAGCCCAGCGCGTCGAAGCAACCGGTGTCCAGGGCAGCTGGACCGCCGGCGGCCACGGCTACGGCAAGGCCTACGAATTCACCGGCCCCTATGGCCACCCCATGCGCCTCTTCTTCGACGTTGAGAAGTTCGTGGCTGAGCCCGGTTTTGAATCCACCTACCCGGACCGGCCGGAGCGCCGCAGCAGCCACGCCGCAGCGCCCCGCTTCCTGGATCACGTCACCGTGGCCTCCTCCGATGTCCGAGGCTTCGCCAAGTGGTACAACGAGGCGCTGGGCTTCCGCGTCATGGCCTTCGTGGACCTGGACGAGGCACCCATCACCGTCTTCTCCGTGCTCACGACCAACGAAAAGTCCCACGACCTGGGCGTGGTCCTGGACACCTCCAGCCGCGCGGGACGCGTCAACCACATCGCCTTCTGGGTGGACGCCACCGAAGACCTGCTCCGCACCGCGGATGTCATGATGGAAAACGGCACCGCCATGGAATACGGCCCCTCCATCCACGGCGTGGGCGAGCAAAACTTCCTCTACTTCCGCGACCCCTCTGGCCTGCGCGTCGAGCTCAACTCCGGCGGATACCGCAACTACGTCCCGGACTGGGAAGCCAACACCTGGAAGCCCTCCGAAGGCTCCAATAACTTCTACAAGAACGGCGCCATGCCGCACTCCATGACCGAGTCCTTCCCTCCCGCGGAAGGCTTTACCGCCACCGAAGAAGGCGCCTCCCCCGAAATGAAGGAAGCCCTCCTGAACCCCTACGCCAAGCAGGGACGGGGCTAGGACACCATGGCCGAAACACAATATGCACTCATCCGGTTCCAGGAGACCGGTGACAGCAAGGCCCGCGCGGGCCTGCTGGTCGGCGACCGCGTCGTGGCCCTGAATGAGGAGATCAATACACTGATCGAGCACTGGGGCGCCGCCGAGAGCCAGCTGGACGCCATCGCCGCATCGGTCGGCGAGGACACCGGCCTGGCGATGGCCGACATCGAGGTCCTCGCCCCGGTAGAGCCTGTCCAGGTCCTTCAGACCGGCGCCAACTACCGCAAGCACGTCATCGACCTCGCCGCAGCCCACCGCGAACCGGGCCAGGACGAGGACGAAGTCCGGGACCGGACCGCCGCGATGATGGACAAGCGCGCGGGCCAGGGAACGCCGTACTTCTTCATCGGGCTGCCGACGGCGATCGCGTCCGCCACGGACGACCTCACCCTGCCTGCCTACTCCAAGTCCCACGACTGGGAACTTGAACTGGCCGCGGTGATCGGCAGGACGGCGTTCCGGGTCACCCCCGAGGAAGCCCTGGACTACGTCTTCGGCTACACCATGGTCAACGACATCACGACCCGTGAGTACGTGTTCCGCAAGGACATGCCGGCGATCGGCTCGGACTGGTACCGCGCCAAGAACGCCCCCGGCTTCCTGCCCACCGGACCGCTGCTGGTACCCGCCAAGTTCTTCGGCGACCCGCAGGACGTCCAGGTTACGCTGAAGCTCAACGGCAAGGCCATGCAGGACGAGTCCACCTCAGACATGATTTTCGGTGTCGCCAAGCTGATCAGCGAGGCCTCCCAGATCATGCCGCTGCGCCCGGGAGACCTCGTGCTCACCGGAAGCCCCGCCGGCAACGGCCAGCACTGGGGAAGGCTGCTCCAGGACGGCGACGTCATGGAGGGCACCATTACAGGTCTGGGCACCCAGCGCATCCATTGCAAGGACGAAGTTGTATCTGAAGGCAGCCAGCAGTGACCAGCCAGGACACAGCACCAACCACCACCGGCACCGGGGAACCAGTCACCGATTCCCCGGTCATCCGGCGTGAGGATCCGTTCGGCAGCATCCGCGCCATGGCCGAATCCCACAACAACTGGGGCCGCTGGGGCCAGGACGACGTCCTTGGGACCCTGAACTTCATCGACGCGGACAAGCGCATTGAAGCAGCAGCGCTGGTAAAGACGGGCGAGGCCTTCTCGCTGTCCCAGCCGTTCGACACCAACGGACCGCAGAAAGGCTGGCGGCGACGCACCAACCCTGTCCACACCATGACCGACACCGGGGTGGACGCCGAACGCGGCAACCAGGGCTTCCCGCACGGCTTCGGCGGCGCGGACGACGTCATTGCCATGCCGCTGCAGTGCTCCACCCAGTGGGACGGCCTCGGCCACATCTTCGACCAGGGCAAGGCCTGGAACGGCCGCGCCGCAGGGGACGTGGTCACCTCCGAAGGCGACCTGGTCACCGGCATCGAAACCGCCGCGGCCAAGATCGTCACCCGCGGCGTCCTGCTGGACGTCGGCCGCGCGCTCGGACCAGAGCTGGGAAGGAACGACGGCGAGCTGCCGGACGGTTTCGCCATCACCCCCGAACACCTCCAGCGGACCATCGACCTGCAGGGCCCCAGCTCAAAGGTTGGCCGGGGCGACATCCTGGTGATCCGCACCGGACAGCACACCCGGGTGCGCCGCGACGGCTGGGGCGACTACGCCGGCGGCTCAGCCCCGGGGCTGTCCTTCAGCACCGCACCCTGGCTTCACCGCAGTGAAATCGCGGGGATCGCCACGGACACATGGGGTTTCGAGGTCCGGCCCAACGAGTTCGACGGCGCCTTCCAGCCCCTCCACCAGATCGCCATCCCCAACCTTGGGCTGTTCCTCGGCGAAATGTGGGACCCGGACGGCCTCGCGGAGGCTTGCGCGGCAGACGGCAGGTACGACTTCCTGCTCACCGCGGCGCCCCTGCCCATTACCGGCGCTGTCGGATCGCCCGTCAACCCGATCGCCCTCCGGTAGCTTTCAGTACAACAGCACCACAACCATCATCAGTCAGGCCGTCAATACAAAGGAGTCAGCGATGGCAGCAGTACAGAACGTCGGAATCGTCGGGGCGGGAGCCGCGGGACTGACCGCCGCCATCCTGCTGGCCGACGCGGGAATCCAGGTTGAAATCCTGGAGAAGGCCGAAGCCCCGCAAACCCTTGGCTCTGGAATCACATTGCAGGGGAACGCCCTGCGGGTCCTCCGCCAGCTTGGCGTCTGGGAGCAAATCGAGGCGAAGGGCTACGCGTTCAGCACCCTCGGCCTGCGCGCCCCGGACCCCGCCGGCACCGTCATCGCCGTGTTGGATGACATGCGGACCGGCGGCGACGACCTCCCAGCCACCCTGGGCATGTACCGCCCCGACCTCACCGCCATCCTCCGCGAGCGTGCCGGGCAGGCAGGCGCACGGATCAGCTACGGCAAGACGGTCACCGAAATAACGGACGACGGCGGTTCCGTCACCGTGAGCACCGCCGACGGCGGCACCGCCCGCTACGACCTCCTGATCGGCGCCGACGGCCTGCACTCAGCTGTCCGCAAGGCCATCGGCATCGATGTTGAACCCCGGTCCACAGGCATGGGCATCTGGCGCGCGTTCGTGGAAAGGCCGCAGGACGTGGTCCGCACCGACCTGACGTACGGCGGCCCTTGCTTTATTGCCGGCTACTGCCCCACCGGCCCGGACACCATCTACGCCTACCTCGTGGAAAGGGCCCAGGAGCGCAAACACGAGGACGGCCCGCGCATTATGGCCGAACTCGCCGCAGCCTACGGCGGCCCATGGAACGAGATCTGCGCCAACCTGGACCAGAGCGCCCGTATCAACTACACCTGGTTCACTACCCACCTGGTGGACGGGCCGTGGAACCGCGGCCGCACCGTCATCATCGGCGACGCCGCCCACAGCTGCCCGCCAACCATTGCGCAAGGTGCTGCCATGGCAATGGAAGACGCAGCCGTGCTGGCCGATCTCCTGATCGGCGCCGACGACATCACCGAGACACTCTGGAAAGAGTTCACCGACCGCCGACTGGACCGGGCAAAAGCAGTGGTCGACGCCTCCGTCCAGCTGGGCCAGTGGATGCTCGACGGCGTCCGGGACGCCAACGTGCCGGGCCTCATGCATTCAGTCTCCAGCTTGGTTAGGGAGCCCGCATGAGCACCGGCCCTGCTGAAAAACCCACCGTGGACGTCCACGCCCACATCCTGCTTCCGGCCCTGCAGCAATTGGTGGCCGAAGCTGATCCCAAGGGCTTCGGCGCTCAACAGGCCCTGGAAGTCCGGCGCAACGGACCAGAGTCGATGGCCGCTTCGGGAAAGATGATCAAGGAGCGCTGGCCGCAGCTGACGGACCTGGACCGCCGTCTTGCGGACATGGACGCCCAAGGCGTGGACGTGCAGCTCGTCTCTCCGTCGCCGTCGCACTTCTACTATTTCGCCGCGGAAGAGCTGGCCCTGCAGGTTGCCAGGGCCGCCAACCAGGCGGTGCGGGAGTTCGTGGACCGCGCCCCGGAACGGCTGAACGGCCTGGGCCTGGTCCCGCTGCAGCATCCTTCCTTGATGGTCGAAGCCCTGGAACACGCCATGCTGGAGTGCGGGTTGCTAGGCGTGGAAATCGGCTCGTTCGCCGCCACCCCCGCCGACCCGGAGCGCAGCACCGTTGAGCTGTCCGACCCCAGGCTGGAACCGTTCTGGAGCCGGGCCGAGGAGCTTGGTGCGCTGGTCTTCCTGCACCCGTTCGGCTGCTCGCTGGACGAGCGGCTGGACCGCTTCTACCTCGCCAACACCGTCTCCCAGCCCGCGGAAAACGCGGTGGCCCTGTCCCACCTGATCTTCAGCGGTGTCCTGGACCGGCACCCGAGCCTGTTGGTTCTGGCCGCGCACGGCGGCGGCTACCTTCCCACCAGCCTTGGCCGCTCCGATCACGCCTGGAGGGTCCGGCCGGAGGCACGCGGCTGTGCTGAGCCGCCGTCGTCGTATGTGAAGAAGCTGTTCTTCGACTCCCTGGTCCACAGCCCGGCTGAACTGCGGGCGCTCGTGGCCGCCGCTGGCCCGGAGCAGGTCCTGCTGGGCTCGGACTACCCGTTCGACATGGGCTCCGACCGCCCCGCGGCCGAGGTCATCGAGGCACAGCTTTCCGCCGAGGACGAGGCCAGGGTGCTGTCCGGCAACGCCGCTGCCCTGGGCATCACGCCCGCTTCCCCCCTCGCCGCCCGCCGCACAGCTTAAGGACTTTTTTATGGTCAAGATTGCTAGCTGGAACCACGACGGCGGGACGCAGTCCGGCTTCGTCGACGGCGGTAACTGCTATGCCCTGCCCGCAGGCCAGACGGTTCCGACACTCCTGGAAGCAGGGCTCGAGGCGACCCTGGGTTTGGCCCGGCGGATCATCGGGTCTGGCCCGGCCGTTCCGCTGGCGGACGTGCAGCTGCTCGCCCCACTGGCGCCCGCCACCATCCGGGATTTTGTCGCGTTCGAGGAACACGTCGAAGGCGTGCGGAAGAGCATCGACGGCGTGGCCGGCGTGGTGCCCGAATGGTACGAGGCGCCCACCTTTTACTTCACCAACCCGCATACGGTGACCGGCACCGGCGAGGTGATTGGTATTCCGGCGGGCTGCGAGGACCTGGACTTCGAGACCGAGGTAGCCGCCGTCGTCGGGCGCGTCCCCGGAAGCGACGGCCGGAACCTGACTGCAGCGGAGGCGCACCGGCACATTTTCGGCTACACCGTCCTCAACGACTGGTCGGCGCGGGACCTGCAGCGCCGGGAGATGAGAGTCAGCCTGGGGCCGTGCAAGGGCAAAGACTTCGCCAATACGCTGGGGCCTTGGATTGTCACCGCGGATGAGTTCGAGGACCTGCACGACGCCGAGGGGTTCCTGCCGATCTCCATGGCCGTGGAAGTCAACGGGAAAGCCATCGGCCAGGACCTGCTGTCCAATATGGGTTGGCCGTTCGCCGAGCTAGTGGCCTACGCCTCGCAGGACTCCGTGGTCCGGCCCGGCGATGTGCTGGGCTCCGGCACCTGCGGCAGCGGTTGCCTCGCGGAGCTCTGGGGACGGAACGGCGCGAAGACTCCCCCGCCGCTGAAGACGGGAGACATGGTCCGCATGACGGTGGAAGGCATCGGGACCATAGAGAACACGGTAGGTGAACGCCGTAACGCCGGGACTCTGGTGCGTGCCCGGCAGCGTCCGCGCAACCGGGTTGCCGCTGCGGTTACGTCCGGTATCTAGGGTGCTCTCCCTTCAGCTCGATGGCCGGACCGTGGTGGTCACCGGCGCTGGCCAGGGCCAGGGCGCTGCCGAGGCGCGCATGCTGGTGGAGGCCGGGGCCCGCGTCATTGCCACAGACCTCGCAGCGGACATACCGGCCGAGCTGGCCGCCGTGTCATCGTCTTCGGCCGGTGCGCTGGTGTACCGGCAGCTGGACGTCAGCGATGCCTCCGGCTGGTCCGATCTCGCTTCCTGGATCGAGTCCCAGGGGTGGCAGGTGGACGGGCTGGTCAACAATGCGGGCATCACCCAGCGGAGCCGGTTGCTGGATGCCTCTGTGGCTGACCTGCAGCGCGTCTATGAAGTCAATGTCGCCGGAAGCTTGCTGGGGATCCAGGCGCTCGCACCGCTGATGGGCAGTGCCGCATCCATCGTCAATGTCGGTTCCGTCGCAGGCCTGACCGCGCACTATCCGGTGGCCTATACCGCCAGCAAGTGGGCGTTGCGGGGCCTCTCGCAGGTGGCGGCCATGGAACTCGGCCCGCGGGGGATCCGCGTTAATACTGTCCATCCGGGCTTCATCGAAACGCCCATGACGGCGAGCGCTAAGCCGGAATTCAGGCAGGCCACCCTGGCCGAGACCCCGCTGGGCCGCACTGGAAGCGTGGAGGAAGTGGCCGGCGTCGTGCTGTTCCTCCTCAGCCCGCTCTCGTCCTTCGTGACCGGCGCCGAGATCCCGGTGGACGGCGGCCAGTCGGGCCACGGCGGAGCAAAGTCTGTCTCCGACGCCATGCGCTGACGCGGTGCACGATTCCAACTAGCCCGGCAGCACGGCCGACCAGCCGCCGTCGACCATCAGGTTGGCGCCCGTCACGTATGACGCTTCGTCGGAGGCCAGGAACAGCGCGCATTTGGCCACTTCTTCCGGCGTGCCGATCCGGCCCAACGGGATGCTGCCGGCGATGGACCGCATGGGGTGGTCGGCGGCCAGGAGGTTGCCCTCGGTCGCTGCGGTGCGGATCATTCCGGGGCTGACAGTATTGACGCGGAGTCCATGCGGAGCCCCTTCGGCCGCGAGCTGCCTGGTCATGGCCACCACGGCCCCCTTCGTGGCGGTGTGGGCCAGCCGGCCGTTGGTCATGGAACCGGTAACTCCTGCCGTGGATCCCACCAGCACGATGGCGGCGTCCCGCACCCGGATCAGTTGTGGCCAGAAGTATTTGACCGGCAGGAACACCACATCCATCTCGTGTTCGACATTCCACTTCCAGTCGGCAAACGTGAGCTGCTCCACCGGGGCGAAGCGGGTGACCGCCGCGTTGGCATACAGGATGTGCACCTGGCCGTGGTTTGCGGCTACGTCCTGCGCCCATGCCGCCACAGCGGCCTCGTCTGTGAGGTCAACCCGGCTGCTGCTCATCCGGCCCCCGGCGGCGGTGACCTGGCGGACGGTGGCCGCGGCGCCGTCGTCGTCCATGTCACAGCCCACCACCACGGCGCCCGCCTCGGCGAAGGCGAGCGCCGCCGCCCTGCCTTGGCCGCTGGCCGTTCCGGTGATGACGGCGGTCTTGCCGTCGAGGCGCTGGCTGGAGACAGGCATGGGGGATCCCTTTCGAAAGTACGTTTCTTCGACTTTCGCAGGGATGGTCCGGATGGGGAACGGCGCTTTGGTTCTAGGTGGTATCCGCCGCGTGGATAGTTACCGGGTGCGCGGTGATGGGGAAGAGTTCGTGCAGCCGCGAACAGGCCCGCTGGACCACGGAACGCAGCCAGACGCTGGCAGGGTCCTCCGCCTGGGACGGGTGCCAGTACATCGCTTCCACGAGGGACGCTTCAGCGCCTTCGGAGAACCCCAGCACAACGATATCCGCGCCGCGCTGGGCCCGTGCTGCCAGCATCCCGGGGACGAGCGCCACGAGGTCTGTCCCTTCCACCAGGAGTGGCAGGGACAGGAACCCGGCCACCACAGCCGCCACGCGGCGCTGAATACCTCGCGATTCGAACAGCTTGTCCGCCGGGGTGCTGATTCCCTCACCGAAATAGCCGACGGCGTGGGGAACGGTGGCCAGGTCCTCCACGGTGAGCCGGGGCCGCTGGAGCAGGGGATTTCCGGTGTCAGCCACAGCAACAAAGCTGTCCCGGAACAGCTGCTTGCTGGCTCCCTGCATCTGGTATCCCGTGGGCCCGACGAGCAGGTCGATTTTTGAGTAGTCGGCCATCTGGCCCTGGATCCCGGACTTGGCTGTGGGAACGAAATCCACCGACACTCCGGGGGCCTCCTCGCGCAGTATCCCCCGCAGCGGCCCCACGATCAGGGCCGCCGCGTAATCCGAGGCGGCGATAATGAACTCCCGCTCGCTCGTGCCGGCGTCGAAGCCGGACCGCACCCGCGTGGCCCGCTGGATGTGAAGCATGGCTTCATCAACCAGCGGGACCAGGGACTGTGCGAAGGGCGTGAGGTCATAGGCGCGGCCGTTCCGCACCAGGAGTTCGTCGTCGAAATGGCGCCGGAGCCTGGCCATTGCGGCGCTGGTGGCCGGCTGGCTGAGCTGGAGCCTCTCGGCTGCCCGGGAGATATTCCGCAGTTCCAGCAGGACCTGCAGCTGGGGCAGCAGGTTGAGGTCCAGGTTCTTCATACCCACAGGTTATCCGTGCCTCGACGTCAGCCCGGCCACAGCTGGCGGGCGTCTGAGCCCCAACGAGCAGCTGACCTAGGCACTCTGCGAACCAAGCTCCTCAGCAACCTTCCGGGCACCGCGGACGGCGATGGCCACGCTCATCAGCGTGGGATTCATGGCCGTGGCCGTCGGAATGAGCGCATTTCCGCCCACCACCAGGTTGTTGTAGCCCCACACGCGTGACCAGGGATCCGCCACCGAGGTGCCATCGTCGGTTTCACCCATGCGCATGGTGCCCTGGTAGTGCAGGCTCGAGCCGTTCGGCATTAGCCTGGGCTCGGCCACGAAGGCGCCCAGGGCCTTGCCGGCACGCCGCAGCCGCTCGGTTGCCTCGGCGATTTCCGCGTTTTCCCGTTCTGTGAGCGCATACTCGATTCTCATGTTGGGGAATCCCCGGTAGTCCGGCTCATTGTCGTCGAACGTGACGGCATCCTCGTAGCGCGGGTGCTTGCGCATGCCGTAGCCCATGTTGACGTAGCCCCAGCGGTTCTCGGAGTACGGGGTTCCCGGCTCCATTGGGAACGGCGTGGTCTCTGTGTACATGACCTGGACGGAGAAGGGGTGTTCCGGCTCTGAGAACGGGATGCGGTTGACCGCCGCGACGGGGTCTGCCGGGTTCAGTGCGCGCCGGGCCAGCTCGGCCTTAAGGTCTTCTTCGGTGGCGTACCGCCCCATCCTTTCGGCGTCCAGCGCCACCGTGGAGATGACCACGGGATGCTCGGTCAGGTAGTGGCCGAGGGCCTGCGGCCGCACACCGGATGCCCAGAGGAGCTGCGGGGAGCGGAAGGCATCGGCGGCCACCACCACGATGTCTGCTGCCACGAATGACTTCTCCCCGGTGCGGAGGTCCTCGACGGTGACACCGGTGACCCGGTGTCCGTCCAGTTCCACGCGGCGGACCAGGGTGAGGTCACGGAGTTCGAACTGCTTCGAGAGCGGGCTGTCCTTGTCGATCAGCGGGCCGAGGACGACGTCGGCCCCCGCCCAGCGCACCGAGCCGTCGGGCTGCGGGTCCCCGGCAACCGGAAGGGTGCCCACGCCGTACCCTTCCGGCAGCTCCGCGCCGAACTCTTCATCGAGGAGGGTCCGAATGGCCTCACCAACGGCGGAGTCGGCAAACGCTGCGCTGTGGACGTGCAGCAGCTGCTTCGCGTCCTCAATCAGACCGTCCCATTCCTCGTCAGCTATGAAGGGGACTTTTTCACTGAAGGCGGGCGACGGCGTCGCGCAGGTCCAGTGCGCACCTTGGCCACCCACGTTGGTGGCCGCAGCCGCCGCGGGAAAACTCGAGGCGTGGGCGGAGCCCGCACCGCCGAAGTCCAGAAGGTGGGTTCCCTGGCGGGCGGTGAACATGCCCTCGGTGACTGTGGCTGCCGGGATGCCGAGCGACTCCCGGTAGGCGCCGGCCTGCGGCCCCTGCGACATTTCGCGCGCACGAGCCTTTTCGCCAGGGTCGGCAATGTTGCGGACGCTTTCGCCGGGAACCTCCGTCACCTGCGGTCCGGCTTCGAACATCACCACCCGCGCGTTCGGGACCTGCTCGAGGAGCACCCGCGCATAGGTGGAGCCGATGGGCCCGCTGCCGACGATGGCGATGGTTGGGTTGGACATGATGTCTCCTTTGAAATCAGGCCGAAAGGGATTCGGAAGTTGTTTGGGGGGCGGGAACGGGTTCGTCGGAGAGGCGCCCGTGCGGAAGCAGGACCGCCGCGACTATTCCCACGGCGTACGTGGCCGCCAAGGCAATAAAGATGGGGGCGAAGACTGAGCCGTAGATCTGAGCCACGCTGGCCTGCACTGCCGGAGCGGCCCCTTTGACCAGTTGCGGGGTCAGGGTGGAAGCGTCCAGGCCCGCCGGCAAGAGGGCCGCCACGCCGAAGCCGATCACCCCGCCGATAATCGCCGTCGCCACTGTTGAGCCCACCTGCCGCACCAGGTTGATGGTCGCGGTGATGGTGCCGGTCTGGCTGGCAGGAACAGCTCCCTGGACCACAGTGACGATCAGGCTCATGAACGCGCCGGTGCCCATCCCAACAACGGCCATGACGATCATGGGAACCCACAGCGGAAGCCCGGCGGGCAGCACCGCCATCACAAAGAGTCCGGCGGCCCCCAACGATGTTCCCAGGATGGGGAAGATCCGGTACCGCCCCGTCCTGCTGGCCAGCCATCCGGTGAGCAGGTTGCTGGTCAGCATGCCGAACACGGTTGCGATCGGCACGAGCCCGGACACGGTGGCGGTTGTCTGGTACGCCATTTGGACGTATGTGGGCAAATAGGCGGTGATGGAGAAGAGGCCGACGCCGATAATCGCCGAGAGTGCGGTGCCTGCCGCGATGGTCCGGTTGGCGAAGAAATGCAGGGGGACGATGGGTTCGGGTGCGCGGCGCTCAACAAAGTAGAAGGCAACAAAGCCCAGCATGCTGACCGCGAGCGCGGCAGCGGTGGCGGGGCCCGCGCTGCGTTCTGCGGCCCAGGTGGCGGCGAGGACAAGGGCCACCAGTGCGGCGGTAAATACAGCCGCCCCGGCAACATCGAAGTGGCGGGGCATGGGGCCAGGCTCCAGGTGGGGAACGGCAACCAGGGCAAGGGCCAGGGCTGCAGCGCCCACCGGGATGTTGATCCAGAAAACCCACTGCCATCCCCAGTAATCGGTGATGGCGCCGCCGAGAACGGGTCCAACCAGGACCGCGATGGGGAAAGCTGCGCCAATGATGGCCATGTAGCGCGGACGTTCCCGCTGCGAGGTGACCCTGGCGATGATGGTCTGCGACATCAGCTGCAGGCCCGCGGAGCTCATCCCCTGCAGGACGCGCGCGGCGATAAGCCAGGCCATGTCCTGCGAGAAGCCGCAGGCCAGGGAGGCCGCCAGGAACATCACCAGCGAACCGAGGAAGATCCGGCGGGCTCCCAGGACATCACCTAGTTTGCCGAGCACCGGCAGCAGCACTGTGCTCGCGAGGGTGTATCCCACAACAACCCAGCTCATGAGCTTCAGCGCGCCCAGCTCACCCGCAACCGTAGCCAGGGATGTGGACACCACGGTGTGGTCCAGGGCCCCGAGGAACGAAACCGTGAGCAGGGAGATAACAAGGAGACGGAGTCTCAAAGGTGAAAGTGGCATAGTGATCTACCCGAACGATCGGGCCGTCGACGCGACGTATTGTGCCTCCGGCGCACCATCACGACGGAGAACGGGTTCGGAAGGAACCCCGGCGCCGTTACTCATGCTACCGCACTTTAGTTTGAAAGCAACAAAAGAATGCGTGAATTAGACGCCTATGGCGGGTGCCCATTTATGTAGCAAGCACGGCGCGCGTGAGGGACATGTCCTCGAGCAGCTCATCCAGGTCCGTTCCGGGCTGACCGGAAGACCGCGCCTCGATAGCCCGGCGCAGCGCCAGACGGGCTGATGATTCATAGCGCTCCGGAGCCCTTAGTGTCCCGTCCCCGGTGGACGTCTCCAGCCGCGTCAGCCCGGCCTGCTGGTCCATGGTGACTTCGGTTCGCACCTCGCCGAGGGCCAGCACCTGGAGCAGGCCGTCGGCGTGAAGGCCTGCTGCCGCCGTCGCCCCCAGGGTGACGGGCATTGCCCCGCCCGCGGATCCCCCTGAATCCAGCAGGGCAATCCTGGCTTGCGCCGTGGCACTGCACACCTGGAGCGTCAACGGGCCCCCGACCAGTGACCGGGCCCAGCCCAAGCCGTCGCGGATTACCGCTTCAACGCCTGCCGCGGGGGCAGCGCACTCGACGGTGACGATCCGGGCCGGCCTGCCTCGTCTGGCCCGGAGGGCATCGGCAACCACATCCGGGCGCAGCCGGGGACGCTCAACGATGACCGGGATGTCACCGGGCCACGGGTAGGCTCCGATTCCTTTCTGCGGGAGCGCAGCAGGGTCCGCAATCACCACGGCCGCCGCTCCCCTGGCCCGGGCGTCCAGCATGCCCTGCCACCAATCGCCGGATCCAGGCACCACAGCCACCGCCCCGCTGACGCCTCTGGTGAGTGCAGCACTGACGGAAAGCTCGGCGACAGCCGCGACATAGGAAGGTAACACCGTGAAGATGCCGAGCCCTGGATCTGCCGAACTCATTGCGACACCCCTTCCAGAACCTTCGCTGCGGCAGCATCGGCCAGGTCGATTGCAAACTGCGAGTCAGCCAGCAGCTCGTCGTACTCCACCGGGACCCCGCCTTCAAGGAGCGAGGCAAGCAGGCGCCACTCAGCCATATAGCCGTCTTCCGGATCCCGCCTGTACTCCGTCCACTGCCCGTCCGTGCTTCGCACTCGGGTGGCCGCGCTTCCGGCATGGACAAAGGCGGGCGGGAAATTCACCTCGATGCGGTCGTGGGAGGTGGCGATATTCATCCTCCAGAGGGCATCCGGTCCTTCCGGAAGCATGGTAAGCGCCAACTGGACCAGGATTCCGCCGGCCCGATACCCCACAAGGTAGCCGACTGGCGGAGCGACCCTGGCGTAGACAACCTCGTCGATGCCTGGCGCGATGTCCCTCACGGCCGGGAGATCATGGATCGCAAGACCGGTCAGCAGCTGCCGCAGGACGCCGGCCGCAACCACAGGACTGTCGAGGTCCAGGCGTCCCCGCCGGGCGGCCTGGAAAGGGCCGCCCTCGGCGACCAGCCGGTGGTACCTGTCATTCGGCGGGAGCGCCAGCGTCACGGAGATCGCCTGTACCCGGCCCGCGAGGGCCACAAGATGATGCCTGGCCCGCCCCCACGCGGCGTCAAACAGGTGGTTCGTCCCCACCAGAAGGACCGTTCCCGCGAGCCGGCAGGCAGAGATGACTTCGTCGGCTTCTTCCCTGCTGGTGGCCAACGGCTTCTCGCAAAAGATTGCAGGCTTCCCCGCGGCTACAGCCGCCAGGATTTGGCGGGCATGTTCAGCGGGCGGGCTGCAGATGGCCACCAGGTGGACAGCCGGGTCCGCAAGCAGGTCCGCCTCCCCCACTGACCACCGGGCACCAAGCCTTTCGGCCAGGCCCTGGGCGCGCCCACTTCCCGCATCGGCAATGTGCACCACCTTGAACAGCTCCGCCAGGCGCCCCAGCACCGGCAGATGCAGGGCCGCGACGCCCGGCCCGGCCCCAAGAACTCCTATATTCCAAGGCATCGTCGCCCTCCCCCTTTTGTCCTTATTATTCATAAGTACGGAAATATCCGGCTATAGTCGCGTTCAACCCCACCTTAGTCCCCTCTTATGTGTGAGAATTGTGATCATGACGACAGAGTCCACACTCCGCTTTGGAGCACAAACGGATGAAGTGACGAGCCTGCTGAGGATCGTCAACCTGGTGCGAACGGGCGAGGCGACAACGCGCCCTGAAATCGGCAAGGTCACCGGGCTGGGCAGGGGCGTTGTCAGCCAGCGTGTGGACCAGGCCATTGAGATCGGCTTTCTCGGGGATGGAGAATTCGGCGCCTCCTCCGGTGGCCGCGCACCCCGGACCCTTCGCTTCCGCGCGGAGCAGGGCCGGATCGTCATATGTGCCCTCGGAGCCGCTCATATAAGGGTTGGCGTCACTGCCCTGGACGGCGACATCCTGGCACACACGCACCGCACCTGGGATATCGCCCAGGGCCCCGAGAAGACCATTGACGCCGTGATGGCGCTCGTTGACGACGTGCTGAAAAAGGATCACCAAGTGCCCGTCTGGGGTGTGGTGGTGGGCCTCCCCGGCCCGGTTGACTTCGCCACGGGACAACCGGTGGCACCTCCGATCATGCCCGGGTGGAATGGATTCGATGTCCGCACACCCTTCGAGGACCGCTTTAACGCACCGGTGTGGGTGGATAACGACGTCAACCTGCTTGCCCTTGGTGAGCGCGCCCGGCGTCGCGAATCCCTCGCGAACCTCATCTATTGCAAGATCGGTTCCGGCATCGGTGCCGGCCTGCTGTCCCAGGGCAGGATCCACCGCGGCGCCAACGGCGCGGCCGGCGACATCGGCCATGTCCGGGTTTCCGACTCCCATGCCCAATGCCGCTGCGGCAAGATCGGCTGTCTCGAAGCGGTGGCCAGCGGCTGGGCCCTGGTCAGGGACGCGGAAGAGGCTGTCAGGGAAGGCACCCACAGCTCCCTGGCTCCGCTGGCAAAAAAGGGGACACTGACCCTCGAGGAGATCACCCTCGCGGCCCAGGCCGGGGACCCGCTGGCCATCACACTGATTCAAAAGTCGGCCCGGGTAGCGGGTGAGACCATTGCAGCCCTGGTGAACATGTTCAACCCCGGAATCATCGTCATCGGCGGGGCCATGGGATCGGCCGGCGAAGTATTCCTGGCCGAAGTGCGCCAGCGGGTCTACGAACTGTCCCTGCCGCTCGCCACCCGCGACCTCACCATCACCTTGTCCGTCAACGATGAGCGCGAACCCCTGCGCGGAGGAGCCGAGCTGGCGCGCGAGCAGCTGTTCGATGTCACCTTCCCGCGCTGGTTTGCTGACGGCAGGCCCTCACCGGAACGGCACGCCGTTCCCGCATAGGGTCCACTGCGTGGCCTGGGCATAGCCGCTCAGGCCACGTCGCGGGAGACGCTGGGTACCGGCGCCCGGTCAAGCTCCAGCTGGGCCTCCAGATGGAACGGCAGGACCAGCGGCGAACCGGGACGCGCCTGAAGGTAGGGCACCAGCAGCTGGAAGTCGACGGCGATGGCGTGCACCCCGAGGGAAAGCTCGCGCCTGCCGGCCAGGACCAGCCTGTCCTGCACGAACCACCACCCGGACTCCGCCTGCAATGCGTACGCACCCACGCGTCGGGCCCCCAGCACCACCACCAACTCCCGTGGTGCCACCGGGATGCCGTCGACCTCAACTGCGAGCTCAGCCACGCTGGAAAGGGGCATTGAGCGGATCCATGACAGGCCGAGCCGGAGTTCAAAGCCTTCCGGCGTGGCCGTCAGCGCATCTTCGCGCAAAGCGGTTTGCAACATGGCTTTTGTCCTTTATCCTAAAAGTGACATAAGTTTGTCATTAACAAGCATAAATGGGAAGGCATCTCATGGCCTCCGCACTTCCTGAGAACTGGACCCTCTGCGCCAGCTCGTTCAACTGGACTCCGGAGATCACGGCAGCCCGGCGGACAGCCGCGGACGTTGTGATTGGCATCGCGGAGTCCGTGACGAAGACAATAGAGCTCGAACCTGGGCTGCTGTGGCGGTCCTTCCCCGCTCCGCAGGACGCCGAGGTAGACGAACTGCGGGATTCGCTGGCGGCAAGAGGGGGACGCGTCAGCATCGTTGGCGCCAGCCTCGACGACTTCACGTCCGCAACCGACCGCCGCTCGTTGCAGGAGCGTTTGGACTTCCTGGTCCCCCAGCTCAGCGCCGCCAGCCGAGTGGGTGCCCGCGGGATCCGGTTACCGATCGGACAGGCAGGCACGGAACTGCTCACGTTGCTGCAGCCGCTGCTGCATGAACTCGACCTGGTGCTCTACGAAGAAATCCAAGGGCAGCAGGCTCCAAACAACCCTTCGGTGGCACCAGCACTGGATGCGATAGCCGGACTGGCAGATGAGCGCGTGCGGGTACTCGTCGACATCAGCATGCTCATGCCGGCCCTTCCCGTCACCTACCTTCATGAGTTGCGGCAGGGCGGCGTACCTTCCGATCTTCTGGCGCGCCTGGAGAACGACTGGCGCGATCCCGCCACCCACGATGCTGTCACCGCCCTGCTCCGCGCAGGGAAGATTCCGCCGCGCATTCACACCCTCTTCATGAACCTGCTCATCCGCTTCGGCCGCAGTGACGCCGCAGACCTGCAGGGCATCCTCCCCCTGGTGGGCGCCTTCCATCTGAAGTTCTGGGATCTGGACGACGACGGCGGCCGGGTTTCCCAGCCGCTGCATGACCTCGGCAGCCTGCTGCGCGGGACCGGCTTCACGGGCACGCTGACCAGCGAGTGGGGCGGCCACGAGTGGCTGCAGGACGACCCAACAGAGATGACGCGGAGTCACCTGGCCCTGGCGGGGGCAGCCCTCGCGGAGCCAGCATTGGTGGAGCCGGCACCAGCGGCCCGGGCTGCCCTCTGACCGATATAAAAAGCTGACCGGATACAAGAAGCTCATGGCACAGGAAAGGCCGGCCCCGCGGGGCCGGCCTCACTTGTCTGCGAATTATTTCGTGCTGAATGCGGCGTCGAAAGCTGCGGCGGAGGGTTCATAGCAGGAGAGCCGGCGCACGAAAGCCAGCGCCTCGGGGGCGCCCTTCAGCCTGTCCATTCCGGCGTCCTCCCACTCCACGGACAGCGGCCCGCGGTAGTCGATGGCGTTCAGCATCCGGAACGCATCCTCCCAAGGCACGTCGCCGTGGCCGGTGGAGATGAAGTCCCAGCCGCGGCGCGGATCAGCCCAGGGCAAATGGGAGGACAGCCGGCCGTTGCGCCCGTTGGACAGGCGCTTCTTCGTGTCCTTGCAGTGCACATGGTAGATCCGGTCCTTGAAGTCCCACAGGAACCCCACAGGGTCGATGTCCTGCCACACCATGTGGCTCGGGTCCCAGTTCAGGCCAAAGGCCTCGCGGTGCCCGATCGCCTCGAGGGCGCGCTGCGTTGTCCAGTAGTCGTAAGCGATCTCTGACGGGTGCACCTCATGGGCGAACCGGACGCCCACCTCGTCAAAGACATCGAGGATGGGGTTCCACCGGTCGGCAAAATCCTGGTAGCCGGCGTCGACCATCTTTTCGGAGGCGGGCGGGAACATTGCCACGTACTTCCAGATGGACGATCCCGTAAAGCCGGTCACCGTTTTCACGCCCAGCTTTGCGGCGAGCCGTGCAGTGTTCTTCAGTTCCTCGGCGGCACGACGGCGGACCCCTTCAGGATCGCCGTCGCCCCATACGACGTCCGGCAGGATGCCGCGGTGCCGTTCGTCGATCGGGTCGTCGCAGATGGCCTGGCCCTTGAGGTGGTTGGAGATGGTCCACACTTTGAGGCCGTGGCGTTCAAGAATGTCCAGCTTGCCCTGCACATAGGCGTCGTCGTCCCAGCGCCAGGGATCCAGGTGGTCACCCCAGCAGGCGATCTCCAGCCCGTCGTAGCCCCACTCGCCGGCGAGCCGGGCCACCTCCTCGAACGGCAGGTCGGCCCACTGGCCGGTGAACAACGTAATTGGTCGTGCCACGTACTTCCCCTCCTCAACTGGCCGGCACGGGAACGCCGGCAGCGACCCGTGTCCAGGCGGAATCATTTTCGGAACTGCGCTGGACAGCGTCGAGCACCCGCTGCACCCTCAGCCCGTCGGCGAACGACGAATGCGGGACGGCGCCGCCCACGATGCCTTCCACGAGGTCCTTGACCTGGTGGGAGAACCCGTGCTCGTAACCGAGCATGTGCCCTGCCGGCCACCACGCCGAAACGTAGGGATGCTCCGCTTCCGTGACCAGGATCTTCCGGAAGCCCTGGCGGTCCGCAGGGGCCGTGCGGTCGTAGAACTGGACGCTATTGAGGTCCTCCAGGTCGAAGGCCAAGGCGCCCTTGTCCCCGGAAACCTCAATCTGCAGCGCGTTCTTCCGGCCGGTGGCAAACCGGGTGGCCTCGAACGACGCCAGCGCGCCGGATTCGAAGCGGCCCGTGAAGATGGCGATATCGTCCACCGTCACCTGGCCGGAGCCGACGCCGGCAGCGCCGGAAAGCCCGGTATCGGAAGGTCCGGAGCCTGAAGTGGAGCCCTTCAAAAGAGGCCGCTCCTTCACGATGGTGTCGATAACGCCGGACACCTTCTCCAGGTTCAAGCCGGTGACGAACTGGGCCAGGTCGATGGCGTGGGCACCGATGTCCCCCAGGGCCCCCGAGCCGGCGTGTTCCTTCTGCAGACGCCACGCCAGCGGCATCTCCGGGTCCACCAGCCAGTCCTGCCGGTAGGAGGCACGCACCTGGTTGATCGTGCCGACGGCGCCTTCGGCGATGAGGTTGCGGAGGAAGGTGACGGCCGGAACGCGGCGGTAGGTGAAACCGACCATTGCCTGGATGCCCCGGGCAGCCGCCCGTTCGGCAGCTTCGGCCATCGCTTCGGCTTCCGCCACCGAGTTGGCGAGTGGTTTTTCGCACAAAACGTGCTTACCGGCCTCCAGCGCGGCGATCGCGATTTCGGCGTGGGAGTCGCCGGGGGTGACGATATCGACGACGTCGATATCGTCACGGGCGATCACGTCCCGCCAGTCTGTTGCTGACTCGGCCCAGCCCCACTTGCTGGCAGCGGCGGCGACCGCTTCAGCGTTACGGCCGACGATAACCGCCATTTCCGGTTCGGCAGGCAGGCCGAATACCCGCGGCGCCGTCCGCCAGCCTTGGGAGTGGGCAGCACCCATGAAGCCATAACCGATCATGGCCACGCGCAGGGTTTTCATGCGAGCACCACCGTCCGTTCAACCGCGACGCGGTTGCCCACGTAGCGCATCGGCGCGATCTGCATATACAGCAGGCGCAGGGTGAGGATGACCTCGACGTCGATCTCCTCGCCGGCGTCGGGGACGCGGTCCAGCGGGATGATCACGTCGGGCTTGTCTGCGACGAACCACAGGGTTTCCCATTGCTCCGGGAGTTCAGCTATGGAGTAGGACTTGTCCTGCAGTTCGAAGCGGAGGGACTCCTTGGGAATCTCCACGCCGTTGACCGTTGCAACGACGTCGTCAACGGCGGACAGCCAGAGGCTGCGGTACCAGGGCAGCTGCACCGATACGGCAATCCCCTCGGGGTGCCTGCGGACGTCGGTGTCCTGGAACAGGGAATTGTGAGTTGCCATGGCTTTCCTTACTTAACAGTCTCGACCAGGGTCGGGTGGGAGTCGGATGCATTTGGATCAGCGGCTTCTTCGATGGCATGCCGCATCAGCGTGTGCTGCTTCTTGACGAGGTCGATCGGATCGGATTCGCCCAGGTCGGCGAACGCGTGGCCCTCCCACTCGCTGGACAGGTAGCCCTGGTAGCCGCCCTTGACGAACTGGCGCACAATGCGGGGAATGTCCATCGCGGGTTCATTGCCGTGTTCGTCGATGTCGTAGAACTTCGCGTGGACATGGAAGATCTGCGGCATGATATCCAGCCATTCCTCCGGCGGAACCAGTCCGTGCATGTTGAACGCCAGCCGGGTGAAGGGACCAAGGCGCGCGGGGTCGAAGTTGTTGGCGTTCAGGTAGTCCTCGAACTCCTGGTTGCGCTCCTGCATCGGCAACGGCTTGCGCCAGATGTCCTGCATGACGGCAAAGTGCTCCTCGGGCAGCCCCATTTGCGTCAACGTGCGGAAGAGGGTCGGGGAAAGGCTGTGCATCGTCGAGCTGAAGTCTGCGGTGAAACCGAGCCGGTCGCTTGCCAGTTCCTCGTACATCTCGCGGATCTGCAGGATCTTGGGATCGTTCGGGCCCTGCGGCGCGTGAATTTCGTAGCCGAGCTTCTGGTCGTACTTCTCGGCCAGGGGAAGCAGCCGGCGGAGCAATTCCTTGCCCGCGGAGCGGATCACCACGCGGTGGAATCCAAGCTTGTTGGCCGTGTGCAGCTGCGCGGCGAAGAAGTCGTACTCCTCATCGGGTGTCATGTCCCGGTCCTTGCGGCGGCCCATGTCCAGGTTGGTGCCCACTGCGCTGGGGGTCAGGCCGTAGCGGTCCATGCTGTCGCGCCACAGGCGGACGAAGTCGTCGTCGACGTCCGGGTAGGTGCGCAGCATCTGGGCGATGTTGAACTCAACCCCCGGGCCGAGGCCTTCATCTGCAACAGCTTTGATCAGCGTCTCAGGAGTGTAGAGTCCGGCGGCGAACTCGGAGGTGAGCGAATAGAGGGTAATGCCAAGCTCGATGCCCGAGCCTGCGATGCCTTCTGACATGATTTCTGGTTCCTTCGTTGTCAGCCGCGGACGGGCTGGGCGAGATGGCTGTTGAGGATGCGGCGGGCTTCTGAAGCGTCGGTGATCATGGCCGAACCGGCGTTGGCGGCCGCTGAGCGCTGGACGGCCTGCTCGCCGCGGATGATGTCGAACGGGTCCTGCCAGTTGTTCCAGTGCCAGCCTTCGTATTCGCTGGAGATTGCGCCGGAGTAGCCGTTCTCAACCAGTTGCCGGACAAGGCTCCGGACCGGCACCGAGGGCTCTTCGCCGGTCTCGTCAATGCCGAAGAACTTGCCGTGCACGTGGCGGACCCAAGGCATGATCTCCAGCCAGGTGTCCAGCGGGGCAGGACCGAAAAGCCCTGTTCCGTTGATGGCGAAGTCAATGCCAAGATCGGGCCGGCCGTTGCGGGCCGCCAGGCCGATGAAGGCACCGAAGCGTTCACCGTGAACCTTTTGCGTGTTTGGCGGTCCGTCGACGTAGAAACCATTCCACAGGTCAACCACCTGTCCGAGAAGTTCCTCCGAAGCACCACGGCGGCGGTAGGCCTCCAGCAGGGAGGGCGCAAAGCCGGTAACGGTGGCACCCCAGTCGGCGGTGAAGCCGAGCAAGGGGGAATTGAGTTTCTCGTAGCGGTCGCGAAGGGCCAGGACACGTTCGTGGGCGCCATGCTGGTCCGCGTGGACTTCGAGGGCCAGGGTGACGCCGTACTTCTCGGCCACGGGCAGCAGGCATTCCATGGCGTCCGGAGTCAGTGAGATCTGCACCCGGGCGATCGGGAAGCCGAGCCTGGCGGCCACTTCGATCTGCTTGCGCATGTATTCGACAAGCTCGTCATGGTTCATCAGCCGGTCGCGGCGGATACCGGTGTCAACGTTGACTGCGAGGGAGGTGGGGACCAGGTCAACCTCGGCCACAAGATCACGGAACTGGCCCACGAAGTTGTCATCGATCCGGTCCGGGAAGCCGCGCAGGCTGGAGAATCCGATGACTTCGAGCCCTGGGCCGAAGCCTTCGGCCGCCACTTTGCGGATCAGGCCATCGAGGTCGTACTGCCGGGCGTGGAAGGCCCGGGTGAAGCTGTAAAGGGTGACGCCCTGGATCGGCGTGCCGAGGCTGGTCATCGCTGTTCCACCTTCATGGTCTTGGTGTCGTGCTCTTCGATGTGCAGCACGCCGTGGTCGGTGATGATGTAGGGGATGTAGAGCTTCAGGTCCACCCTGACCTCGTGCTCGGTCCGGCTGTCCGGGACGGGAAGGTCGCCCGAAAGGACTGCCGAGTCCAGCGGGAACCACCATTCGCCGGTCTCGTCCACGAGTTCCTCGAAGCTGAAAGTGCGGTTGTTCATGGTCCAGCGCAGTGAGCCCTCGGGGGCGGCGACGCCGTCCACTGTCAATGCAGCTCCAGCGATGCAGGAACCCGGCAGGGCCCGGTACCAGGGGATGCGGACTTCGACGGCGGTACGGCCGTCCTGGGTGATCAGTGTTCCCTGCTCGATTATGCGGTCGGCGATCATCGAGACCTCCTTGTCTGCGGCATGCCTTGCCTGTGATGGAACGAAATAGCAGCGGCATCGCACCACTTATTCATTATTTAGTCAGTCTATTGTCTGATTTAGACATAAGTAAAGAGCTGTTGAGTTGTTCTGTGAGTTTCCGGGCCCCGCGCACTGCGAGCGCCACAGCGGTCAGCGTGGGATTGCAGGCCGTGGCGGTGGGAATGACGCCGTTGCCGGCCACGAAGAGGCCGGGGACCTGCCACACCTGACTGTCGGGCGAACACACGCTCTCGCCGTCGTCCGTTGCACCCATCCTGGTTGTGCCCTGGTAGTGAAGCGAAGCGCCGGGCGGCATGACGAACGGACGCTCGTCGAGCGGTTCACCCACCGCCTTGCCCAGGCGGACAATTTCCTGCTTGGCGCGGTCCAGCACCTCGTGATCCCGCTCTGTGAGGCGATAGTGGATGCGCATGGCGGGCATTCCGTACGAGTCACGGACACCGTCGTCGAATGCCACCCGGTCCTCGCGCTGCAGATCCTTGGCGCAGAACAGGCCAAGCCCCACGATAGAGCCCGGGACAACGGGGTCATCGTCGGCCAAGGGAACCGGTGACGCATCCAGTTGCATGATCTGGCCGTGGAAGGGCGCCCCGTCCGTGTAGGGAACCCAGGCAACTCCGCTCTGCTCACTGAGCGCGCCGTTGGCGGCTGCCCGGCCCTGCGGAGCCGTGACATCGCGCAGCCGGCTCGCGAACACTACCTGCGCCTGGTCGTTGAGGTAGCGGCCCAGGGCGTCAGGCCGGATCCCGGAAGCCCACAGCAGCTGCGGCGTGCGCAGGGCATCCGCACCCACCACAACGTAGCGGGCGGCCACCTGATGGGTTTCGCCGCTGCGGCGGTCCTGGACTTCGATGCCGGCAGCAGCGCCATCCTCCAGGAGCACACGCGTTACCAGCGCCTCATCAAAGAGTTCAAACTGCGGATTTTCGCGGGTCACATCCCCCATCACGACGTCGGAACCTGACCAGACCAGGCCGCCGTCCTCCCGCCGGTGTACAGCAAGAGGCATGGGCTGGACGCGGTAGGCGGTGCCACGGCCCGCGTCTACGGCGGCGGCGAGTCGTTCCCGGACGAGGTCAGAGAACGGAGCCCCGTCAAAGGCGCGGGTGGTCACCCCCAGCAGCCGGTCGGCGTCCTCAAGAAGCTCTTCAAGGTCCGGCAGGAACGGAATGCGCTCTTTGCCGCCCGGGCGGGGGCAGGCAGCGGTCCAGTGGGCGGCCATGCCGCCCACGTTGCTGGACATGGCGGCAACGGGCATCCCGTCCTCGCCGGGGAAGACGTAGCCGTCCTGCAGCAGGTAGGTTCCGGGCCTGGCCCTTCGCTCCCCGCTTTTGACCGCGCCGGGTGAGTTCACGGTTTCGGCACCTGCACCGGGACCTTCCGATGCCCGCTGCGCGAGGCTGCGGCGTTCAGGATCCTCAATGTTCTTGACGTGCGCCCCGGGTGGATTGCTGACCGTGGGGCCCACCTCGAACATGGCGATGGTGGCACCAGGAGCTTCCTCGCTGAGGATCCGCGCGTATGCCGATGCCGTGGGGCCGCTGCCGACGATGGCGACGTCGACCGCAACGGGATACCGGTTACCGCTCACCATCCCGCCACCAGTTCCTGGATGCGCCGGACGGACTTCGCCGAGTCGATCGTCGGATAGTACTCGAGCCCGATGGGGCCGGCATACCCGCTGTTCCCCAGGTCCGTGAGCCGGGCGTGCCAGTCGATGGATCCCGAGCCGGGTTCGCCGCGCCCCGGCGCATCGGCGATCTGAACATACTTGATGAGGTCGCCGGCGTTGGCGAGCTCGGCGGCCACGTCCTCGCCCTCGACCGTGGAGTGGTAGAGGTCGTAGAGAACGCCGAAGTTGGGCGAGTTGACGCCCTTGGCGACATAGACGGCTTCCGAGGTCCGGTCCAGGAGGGCTCCCGGGTGGTCAACCCTGACGTTCACCGGTTCGAGGACCAGGGTGATGCCGGAACCCTCGATGTGCGCGACGCCTCGGGTGAAGATCTCGATCAGTTCGTTCAGCTGGTCCTGCCGCTTGCGGCCGCCGAATCCGGTACCGCTGCCCACTACCATCCGGGGGCAGCCGAGCTGCTGTGCCACTTCGACGCCGGCGTCCAGCCCGGTGTAGAAAGCATCGTGGTTGCGGGGCGGGATCATGAACTGCATACGCGGTTCCGCCAGTTGGGAGGTGAGCTGGACTCCGGTTTCGTCGAGCGCGTGCTTCAGGGCCGGGATGTCTTTGCCCGTTGGGCCCCACATTTCGACGGCGTCGAAGCCGGCCGCTGCCGCCGCGCGAACCCGGTCAGCAGCACTTTCGCCTGCTTCGGCGAACAAAAGGTCGATATTGGGCGAAAGTTGAAACATGGATGTCTCCTAGGGAATTGAGATGGTGGTCTAAAACATGGGGTGGTCGTGGACCGGGTGCTCGGGAACCGGCTGAAGCACGTCCCAGTGCTCAACAATCCGCCCGTTTTCGAAGCGGTAAATGTCTGCGACGGCGGCGTCGGGACGCCCGGGACCTGAAGCGCGTACATGCACCAACGCCAGGTCACCGTCCACCAGGATGCGCTGAACCTCGAACCGGGAGTCTGGCGATCCGTCGAACTTCGGCGTCAGCATCCTTACTGCCGCCTCAGGCCCGTCAGGAATGGTCGGGTTGTGCTGCCGGTAGTCGTCGGCCACAAGGAAGTCGAAGGCTTCACGCACCCGTTTTTGGGTGTAGAAGATCTCCACGAAGCGCTCGAACGCTGCGCGGTTGTCAACCATCGCGGGTCAGCCCTTCAGGCCGCCGGAGAAGCCCTGGATGAACCGTTTCTGCGCGAACAGGAACAGCGCCAGGATGGGAATCATGGAGACGATCACTATCGCGAAGATCGAGTTCCACTGGGAGACCAGGGAGCCGATGTAGTAGTACATGGCCACCGGCAGCGTCTGGTTGGCGGAGCCGCCCAGGAAGATCAGCGACGTGAAGAAGTCGTTCCACACGATGAGCCCGGCGAAGATGGTGACCGTTCCCGTGGCTGGGGCCATCATGGGGAACACCACCTTGGAGAAAATCTGGGATTTGCTGGCGCCGTCGATGGTGGCCGCTTCTTCGTAGTCCGTGCCGAGGCCGCGGAAGAAGTTTGCGTAGAGGAAGATCGACAACGGCAGGAGCATGCCCGTGTAGAGGATGATCAGGCCCCAAGCGGATCCGGTGAGCCCAAGGGCCCGTGCACCCATGTAGAGCGGGACGGCGCCGAGCTGGCCGGGGAGGATGATGGCGATCAGGAAGAGGTAATACGCGCCCTTGCTCCAGCGTCGGGTGCTGCGGGAGATGACATATCCGGTGATGGAACCGAGTGCGATCAGCCCCACGATGCTGCCTGCGGTGATGATGGCGCTGTTGACCAGGCCCATCACCACGTTGGAGTTGCCGGTGGCGGTGAGGACGTCGATGAAGTTGCTGAAGTCAGGGCTTGTTGGCGGAGCCAGGGCCGAAGTGGTGAACAACTCGTTGTCCGGCTTCAGGGCAGTTGTCACCAGGAAGTAGAACGGTGCGAGGAACACCAGGGCGAGCGCCCATAGGCCGACTTCGCGAAGCAGGGTGAGTTTGGTGTAGCGGAACATGGCTTAGTCCTCAGGGTTCGAACGCGTCAGCCGCTGCTGGAGAACGGCGAAGATCAGGATGATGGCGGCGAGCACCAGGGCCAGGGCGGCACCGCCGCCGAAGTTCCCGAGCGCAAAGGCCTGCTTGTAAACCAGCGTGGCCAGCGTTTCCGTCGCTCCGGCCGGTCCGCCGCCGGTGAGCGCCATGATGGGATCGAAGACGCGCAGCCCCTGGACGATTCCCAGCGTGGTGGCGATGGCGACGGCGGGGCGGATGGCGGGCAGGGTAACGTTGCGGAACCGCTGCCACAGATTGGCGCCGTCAATGGCCGCCGCCTCCTCCACTTCCACGGGGACACCGGCCAGGCCGGCCATAAAAATCACCATGGCAAAGCCGGTGGAAGACCAGACCAGCACCACCAGGACCGTCCAGATGGCCCACTGCGGATCGGCCAGCCACGGCTTGGCCTGGTCGCCGGCGCCTATTGCCGTAAGGAAGGCATTGAGCGGACCGTCGAAGTCGAAGATGTATTTCCAGATGTAGGCCGTGGCTAGCGGGCTGAGCACCACCGGCATGAAGAAGAGGGTCCGGAGGATGTAGCGCGTCTTGACGACGCGGTTCAGGCCCAGCGCAATGACCAACCCGGCGATGTTGCCCAGGAGAACCGAGCCAAAGGCCAGAAAGAGGGTGTTGGAGAGGGCTCCGAGTTTCGTGGGGTCCTTGAAGATGGCCTCAAAGTTTGTCCAGCCCGTGATTTTGAACGAGCCGATGCCCGTCCAGTTGGTAAAGGCGAAGAATCCGCCGATTCCGGTTGCCACGTAGTGAATGGCAAACACCAGGGCGATCCCGGGCAGCGCCCACCACCAGTGTCCGAACTCCATGGGCCCCCGCCGGGGACGGGTGTTCTCACCCGTCCCCGGCGTCCGCTTGCCTCGCCGGGGTGCTTCAGCTGCTTCGCTTTTCGATTGCATCGTCGCAGTCATTGGTATTCCTTGCTTGTCCCTTTGAGTCGTCGGAACGTTGATGGTGAAGAACTCTACTGTTCCCAGGCCGCGTCCATAGCCTGCAGGACCTGGTCAGGGCTCTTCTGGCCGGTGATGATGCCCTGGACCCCCGTGGCCAGTGCGTCGTAGACGGCGGAATTCGGCCACTGGATGTTGGGCAGGGGGCCGTACTTGCCGTCCTTGATCAGGCCTCCGACGTTCTTGTAGGCGCCGGCGTCGAAATCGTACTTGTCGAGTCCGCTGACCGGCAGGGCACCGTCGATTTCTGCGAAGGCCTTGGTCTGCTCAGGCTGGGCGGCCCAGTCGAGGAAGGCCTTGGCAGCGTCCTTGTTCTTGGAGGCCGCGTTGATGGAGAAGGCGTAGTTTGCGCTGGCAAATACGTAGCTATTACCTGAGCCCTGTTCCGCCGGGAACGGCCGTACGGCGAACTGGGAGCCCCCGGCGGCGGACTGCAGCTGCTTCCAGCTTGGAGCCGGGATGAAGCCGCTCACGGACGTTCCGCTGGCAAGCCCCTTGGTGATGGCATCGAAGCCGCCGCCGGCAGCACCCTTCTGGAAGCAGCCCGCGTCCTTCAAGGTATTAACTGCTTCGAGGGCTGCCTTCCAACCGTCCGAGCCGGCGAAGGTGGTTTCCTTGGCAGCGCGCTTATCGTTCCATTTCGGGTCTTCCGCGTAGACGCGCGAGGCTGCCAGGGACATCGCCATCAGCCCTGTGTTGGGAGGGGCTGATCCGGCAAGGGCAAAGAGGGATTTACCGGAGGACTCCAGAGCCTTGCACTGCTGCTGGAGGGAGGAATAGTCGGCAGGGAAGCCGCCGGCTGCAGCTGCAGCCGTCTCATTACTCACCAAGGCAGAGATCGTGATTTCCGTGGCCTGGCCGTACACCTTGCCGTCGGTTCCAAAGGTGCTGGCGCTTCCCTCGGGGAGCAGTTGCTTCGCGGCATCGTCAAGCGGCTCAAGGAAACCTGCCTGGACGAGCGGCAGGATGCTGCGGCCGGTGCCGGAGCCGGGTGAGGTCACTACGACGTCTGAGGCGTTTCCGGCCTGGAGCTGTGTGCGCAGGGTCTGGTCGTAGGAGTCGTTCGGCTGAGGATTGAAGGTGATTTTCACGTTCGGGTGTGACTTCATGTAATTTTCTGCCAACACCTGGAAGGGGCTCTCGATGGTGTTGGATGTCGCGAAGGACAGTGAAAATTCCTGGGAACCACCCGAAGAGGAGCTGCTGCCGGTGGAGGCCGAGCAACCGGTAAGAATGAGTGCTGCGACGGTGGGGACGGCGAGGGCGCCGACCTTCAGGCCTGAATAGCGACGGTGCTGTGTCATGTCCAGCCTTTCTGACTTCATTGTCCAAAAATCCGGGTGTCGTGACCCCGGTCACTCACAAGTATGCAGGAGATGTGCCTAAAACACACATAAGTCTTTGCTATGACGGACATAAGTTTAACGGGGGTCCGCGGAAGGTCCATCCAGATCCCTGATGGCTTCGCCTACGTTATTGATCCCGCTGATACACTCCCTTGAAACGGTTCCACTCCCAAAGGATCGCTGCGCCGTGACGAAACATGTCCTGCTTTCCCGTCTCGACCTCAACCTGCTGATCTCGCTGGATGCCCTCATTACCGAGCGAAGCGTTACCAGGGCGGCCGAGCGGCTCCACCTCAGCCAGCCGGCGCTCAGCGCCTCGCTCGCCCGGCTCCGATCCCACTTTGGGGACCCGATCCTGGCCCGCCGCGGCAATGCTTACGAGCTCACCCCCTTCGCCCTCCGGCTCGCGGAGCACACCACCACCGCGCTGGAGGCCGCACGCCGTGTCTTCGAAAGCCAGGCCACCTGGGAGCCCACAGAATCCGAGCGCGAGTTCTCCATCTACGGCTCGGATTACGGCTTCACTACCATTGGCCGAGTTGTTTCCGAGCTTGCAGCCGAGCGCGCCCCAGGTGTCCGGTTCCGGTTCATGCTCCACAATCCGATGGTGGTGGAGGATGCAGCCAACCGCCTTCGATCGGTGGACGGCATGGTGATTCCTCATGGATTCCTCACCGGGCTGCCCTACCTGGACCTGTGGAGGGACGGGTGGGTGGCCGTGGTCTCCACGTCAAATGAAGCCGTCGGCGAGCAAATCACCATGGAAAACATCGCTGAACTTCCCTGGGTGATGACCTATCAGACGCGCTCAGCCTCAACGTCGGCGGAACGGCAGATCCAGCAGCTGGGCGTTGAGCCCCGCGTGGACGTGGTTGTTGAAAGCTTCCAGTCCTTGCCGCATTTTGTGGTTGGGACCAACCGGATCGCGCTCATCCAGGCGGCCCTGGTGCCGTTCGCCCTGCGCGTGGGCGGGATTCGGATCCTGCCGCTGCCCTTCGATGCCACGCCGCTGGTTAATGCCTTGTGGTGGCACCCCGCGCACAACCGCGACTCCGAGCATGAGTGGATGCGGGGCCTCTTCAAAGAGGCTGCCGACATCGTGGCAGCCGCCGCAACCAAGGAAGCCCCTTAAATGCCTCGATGCCCGGCCGGCTAAACGGACGGGCATCGAGGCTATGGGACGTCGGTCTTTCAGGTCAGGCTGATGCCAGCGCCGTACGCATGCTCTTGCGGATGAGGTCATGCTGCTTCCGCACCAGCAGCAGCGGATCCACCTCACCGAGCTCAGCGAAGGCATGGCCTTCCCATTCGCTGGACCAGTAACCGCGGTAGCCGCCTTCGACGAATACGCGGACCAGTTCCGGATAGTCGATGGCCGGCTCGTTGCCCTGCTCATCAATGTCGTAGAACTTCGCGTGGACGTGCATGATTTGCGGCATGATGTCAGCCCACTCCTTCGGGTTAACGTGGCCGTGCATGTTGAACGCCAGGTGGGCGAAGGACCCAAGCCGGGCAGGATCGAAGTCATGTCCCCGCAGGTAGGCAATGAACTCCTCCTGCCGCACCCGCATCGGTGCCTCAGTGCCCCAGATAGCCTGCAGCCTTTCGACAGCTTCATCGTCCAGCCCGGCACGGCGAACCGCGCGCAGTAGCGTGGGAGACATGCTGTGCATGGTTGAGGAGAAGTCAGCCACGAAGCCCAACAGCGGTGAATCAAGCTCGGCGTAGACGTCGCGGACCTTCATGATCTCGGGCGAGTTGGGTCCCAGCGGTGCATGGATCTCGTAGGCAAGTTTGAGTTCGAGGTCCTCGGCGAGCGGCAGCAGCCGGCGAAGCAGCTCCGGCTTCGCGCTCTGGATGCGGACGAGCGGGAAACCGAGCTTCTTGGCGCCGTGGAAGAGTGTCTGCGTGAACTCGTACTCCTCGTCCGGGGTCATGTCGCGGTCACGGCGGCGTCCCATGTCCAGATTGGCGCCGAAGGAGCTGGCGGTGAAGCCGTGCTTGTCGAAGGCGCGCTGCCACGAGCGCACGAAGTCGTCAGTCACGTTGGGATAGGCAGGAAGGACCTGCGATGCCACAATCTCGATCCCGGGGCCGATGCCGAGCTCGGCCACGCGGTTCAGCAGACCGTCGAAGTCGTACCAGCCGGCCCGGAATTCGGCGCTTGCCGAGTACAGGGTGAGCCCCAGCGAGAACGGATCTTCCTCCGCTTTCGGTGGGGGCGGCGTGACCGCCGTCGTCAGTTCCGGTGCCGCCGAAGCCCTGTCCGTGACGGTCAGCTCCAACGTCTGGTTCACGAAGTTGGGAACGTACATGCCGGGACCGCCGTCCTTGCCGGGCGCAATCTGCATGTAGGGCAGGCGCAGCTCACCGATGAGCCGGACGGTGTGCTGCTCGCCCAAGGCAACAGGGCTCTCCGTTGTGGCGATGAGCAAGGGATGTTCCTGGAGGTACCAGAGAGTTTCGCTTTGAGCGGGCAGGTCCGGGAGCGCATAGCGGACACCGCCCAGTTCCAGGGACAAGTTCCCGGCGGGGATATCCTGGCCGTCGACGGTGAGCCGCAGGCTGGAGACCGAGGAGAGCCACAGACTTCGGTACCACGGCAGGGTCAGGGCAAGCGCGAGACCGTCGGGATGGGTGCGGAGGCTTGCATCGTCAAGAAGTCCGTTTGGCATTGTTGCTCTCTTTACTGGGAAAAGGGGATGGGTCAGGTAAGTTCGCCGGTGATGCGGCGGATCAGGGCGTGTTGGCGCCGCACTTGCTCAATGGCGTGCCATGGCGTGCGTTCGCCTTCATATTCACTGGAGAGATAACCGGTGTAGCCGGAGTCCTTGAGGGCCTTGAGCACGGGCAGCCAGGGAATCTGCTGGTCTTCGAGGTGCTCGTTGATGTCGTGGAACTTCGCCTGGACGAACACCACATACTGGGCGATATCGGCGAAGTCGGCGGGGTCGACGCCGATGCCGTCGAGGAAGGCTGGCCGGGTCTCGCGGGTCTCACCTGCGCGCAGCGGAATGGGCCGGTCCTGGAAGATTCCGGTGTCGATGAGCAGGCCGAAGTTCTTGGTTCCAGTCCGTTCGATGAGGCCGATGTAGTCCTCGACGACGGGGTGCCTGATGGGCGTCGGCGAATGAATCTCCGGGCAGATGATGATCCCCAGCTCGTGGGCCAGATCAAGGGAGCGTTCCACGGACTCGGTCCAGATGGGGTCTGGGACCAGATCGCTGGACACCACGCCGATCTTGGGGCGCACGAAGCCGAAACCCAATTGGCTGGCAAGCCGCAGGTCCCGCTGCAGGGCCTCCGCACCCTCGGCGACCGTCATGGTGCGGCCCGGGTGAAGACGGGTGTCAATCCAGGAACCGTAGTTCGTCGGCTCCAGCGAATACTTCTCCAGCAGGCCGAACCAGTTATCGATCCAGGCCGGGGACGGTTCCGGATAGTTGGGAACGTGGCCCTCGCCGAGGATCTCGACGCCGGTGGCGCCCACGTCAGCGACGGCAGCCAGCGCCGTCTCAAGGTCCATCACCGTGCCGTAATCGCCCATAAAGCTGTAGAGGGAAACGCCGTAGCGGAAGGTACCTTCGCCGCCTTCCGGCGCGAGGGTCACCTTGCGGCTGGTCCGGTGGGTGGTGGGCTGGTGCTCGACTGGTATGTAGGACATCCGCAGCCGCAGCTCGATGGAGAGCTCGTGGACGCCCTGCGGCAGGCCGCCGTTGAGGGGAACGGTGACCACTGCCGCTTCCTCAAGGGGCCAGCGCACGCCATCACTTTCCCAGAGCTGCTGCAGGGTGTAGGTCCGCCCGCCGAAGGTCCACAGCGGAACGTCAGGTCCGACGTCGACGATGCCGCCCACGCGAACGGCGATGCCATCGATGAGGGACGCGGCCATGCCCCGGTAGGAAGGCATCCGGACCCGGAACTGAAAGCCGGTTACACGTCCGCCGTCCTTTACGTTGCGGAAGCCGACGGACTGGATGAGGTCTCTTTCGAGAAGCATCATTGCTCACTCTCTCTAGGTGCAGAATCCAGAGTAGCAATCATTCTGTCGCTTTTACACCTAAGTGAGCGGCTAACCGGCAAAACATGCCAAGGGCTCGACGAGCTGGCCGCCTCGAGGGCCTCAGCTCCTTTCGGCCCGTTCCGCGAGGACGCCGATGGCCAGAGAGAAGCGGCCAGGTAACGGAGAAAGTGCCAGACGGAGCCAGATGGCGTCCGAGTACGCATCGAACCGGGCTGGACTGACGCGCAGTTCCTCGGCCACGGCCAGCACCTGCGTGTGAGCCGTCAGATATCGTGCCGGCGTCATGCGCTTATTGCGTAGATGAAGCTCCAGATGGACGTCCAGGCCGGCCAGATCCCGGGCGGCCTCGTGCCGGGCCGTACTGTCGAAGTCCAGCAGTCCGGGCGGGATGTCGCCGTCGGGAACGATGATTTGCTTGTCGTATAAGTCTCCGTGGGCCCATACCACCGGATCCGGCGCCGTCCGTATCAGGTTCATGGCCACTTGCTCTACAGCGGCGCGCAAGACAGCGCGCTGAGACGACAACTCGGGGACGTTTTCATTGTGCCGCAACCAGTCGTCCACCCGTCGGCACACCTTCGTGGCTTCCCACTCTGCTGAACGGAGCGGAAGGCTGTCGAGAACGCCTCGTGCTGCTGGACCATGGGAGCCGTTCAGTTCCGCGACCCAGGCGCGCGACCATTTCTCCCATGCCCTGGCGAACGCTTCATCGCAGACGGCCGCTTCCACCCGGCCCAGCTCGTTCAGAGTCGGTCCCGGCATGGCGCTGAAAACGATGACGTCCGCCTGGGAACTCTGACGAAGGATTCTGGGCGTTGTGAAGTTGCCGGCGTCCAGCAGGACCTCCATTTGCGCGCAGCGCTCGGCCGGTACGACGGCGCCCCCGGGCCCGAAGATCTTTATATAGCGGCCCTCCGCCCGGACGACAGCCTGATGGTACGGCCAATACGAAATCAATTCCCCCTGCTGCGCTTCCCCCCGCAAGGCGGGAAGCCCCGGATCGTCCAACGGGATTAGTTCGAACTGCCCGTGACGCAAATAAGCTCCCCGGACGCCTGGCACTCCCGGAGTCCGGACCTCCAGTACAAATTCTCCTGGTGTCTTCTCTGGCCAAGCCCGCTGAACCAGCCAGGCCGTGCCGGTATCGTCGTCGGCAGACGCCGGAACGGCGGAGGGCCAATCCATGGAATCAATTCCATGGACCGGCGGAGACACCAGCGAGTGGTGCGACGCAGCAGATTGACGCGTTCCAGGCGTGCTGTTCCCCCGAACAGTAGACAGCCATGCTCCGTCCACCATGCCCCCGCTTCCCCATACCCAGGCTCTTCCGGCGCAAGCCATTCGTGTGTCCAGCGTGAACCACAACAATGAGGCAGGGATGAAACGGCCATGAAGAAACTTTCATCAAGGCCTTCTTCCCCATCCACTCGGCGTCATGCGTCGCATGATCGTCGCAGCAAGCAGACCCGACGAACCCGTCCGGTGAGTCGAGATTGACCCTGGCCGTGATGGGCGTGGGGACGGTGGCCTGAGTCGCGTTCGTCCTGGCCGATCCGGCCTTTCAGGGTCACGGCTCAGGGTCACGGCTCAGGGTCACGGCGGAGGCAGGGGTGCAGGCCAATGGCCGGCACATCCTTTCGAGCCTCTCATTGGACGGGGAGGGAAACATGGAGCCCCGCTCCTACGCCGCGATGAACAGTGCCCAGTCAGGAAAGGGATCCACCGGCAATGGCGGAGCGGCTTCTCCGGGTCCGACGGTCTCTCCGGGTCCAACAGCGCCGACAAGTACGTCCGGCCAGTCGGGCGGTTCCAACTCCCGGCCTTCACCCGCGTGGCCGAGGTGTTGCGGCCAGCGTGGTGGTTCCCAGTCTTGTTGTTCGCTGGGATAGGAGCGTCCCGCAGGTGAGATCCAGCCGGGTGGCTGGTCCCGGGTCGCGTCAACCGGCCTCCATGCTGTGGTGTGTCTGAGCCGGTGGTGCCGTCGGCATGGCTGGCCCAGATTGGTGACCCCGGTGCCGCCTCCCTCGGACCAAGCCAACAGATGATCCGCTTCGTTATCCAGGGAATGGTTGTTGCAGCCGGGAAAAGGGCACCGGCCATCCCGAAGCCGCAACCATTGGCGCATCGCCTTCGGAACCCGGTAGCTGGTCCGTCCGATCTCCAGCGGCGCTCCGCTGCGCGGATCGGTCAGCACACGCAGGAACGATCCGGCGCCATCCCCCACAAGCCGGCGGGCGATGCTCGGCGGAACGGGACCATACCCGTCCAGCGTGGCCGGTTCCGACTCGGCGCCCAATAGAGACAGCACCGGCACGGTCACCAGGACCTGCGCCTTGGGTGACGGAGTTCCTTCCGCCACCCCCGCCAGCAGCCAGTCGGCGGCGACGTCCGCACGGAGCTGGGTCAGGGTCCGGGATTCATTCGGCTCCTGCAGGGCACGGGCCGCTTCCGTGGCACGGGACCATGCAGCCACCGCCACATCCGCAGTCAGATAGGCCGAGAGCCAGGCCATGCCGTCCCGGTCCGGCACATATTCCAGCCGACGGTCCTCCACACCCTTGCGGTGGCGGGCTTCGATGCTTACGGGATGGTGCAGCTCACGCCATCTGCGCGCCTTGGCCCGGAACCTGCCCGGCACCAGCTCCCCTGCGGGGCAGCCACGCGCGGCAAAGGGAGCTTCGGGGTCCAGGAAATGAGCCTCCAAGGCAGCCGCCGCGGCGGGGTCCAGACCGGACGTTTCATCACACATCGCCCGCGCGTGTTGCCATGAAATGCTGCCTACTTGCAGCGCAGCCAGCGTCAGGGGCAACTTAGTGGTCAGGGTGGCCGACTCTGCCAGGAGCGCCGCCGCCGATCTTTCACTCACGGTCAGGACACAGGCCACCTCTGCTGTCACGGCCATTTCCTGGGCGGTGCGCTCCTGCGGGGAATCGGCTGGGCCCGCCATGGCGACGGCAGCGCGGGCATATCCGGCGGCGAAGTGCACTTTCAGGGCGGCCAGCCTGGCTTCCATGCTGGCGACCTCAGCCATACCGTCCAGGCACGCGTCCGCTTCGTCCCGAAGAGGGTCGGCGCCAGTCGAGGCCGCGTTCCCGGCTCCGCGACCGGCAAATGCAGACAACCTGGCAAGGGAGGCCTCCATGGCCTCCAACGTCTCCGCAGCTGCTTTGCCTTCCACACCCTCAGCATGGCAGGCGCCACTGACATTTAACTCTGGCGTCAGAGTTGCAGGCGAAGTCCGTCATCCAGGATCTGCCTTATCCCGAACTTTCCTACGGCGAACATCCGCGGATTATCGTCGGAGTTGCTCAGCATGGCGGTGGACAGGATGAGGGCCCAACCACGCGCCCTCATCCAGGTGTCTCCATCTACTGCGGGGCCAAAGGCGCCCATGAAGCGGTGGCGGGTGCCGGCGTCGAACATCAGCCACCCCACCGCAAGATCGACAGCCGGGTCCCCTGCCCCGACGTCGCCGAAATCGATGACGCCGGCCAGGGAGCCGTCGTCGGCCAGCAGGATGTTGCCAGGGTGGAGGTCCCCGTGGAGCATCATCGCCGGACCATCCCAGGCTTTGGCGGCAAAGGCCTGCGCCCACACTGCTCTCAGCGCGGCCGCCTGCGGGTAGCGTTCGCGGTCCCCGAGCCGTTCCACCAGCACAGCGTCACGGTCCGCCAGCGGCACGCCTCGGAAAGGGTTGACCGGGACGCCCGTTTCGGCGGGCACGTGAAGGGACAGCAGGAAATCGGCCAGGCCTATAGCCGCCGGCCCGCGGTCTGCCGGGCCGACGTCGGCCGCAGCGGCTCCGGGGACCCACCGTACGATGCTCCACGGCCATGGAAAGTCCGACGTCGGCCTGCCGGCATGGACGGGGACAGGAACAGCAACCGGGGAGCGGCGGGCTATGTCGGGAAGGTAGCGCTGCTCATGCAGTATCAGCGGAACGGCCTCCACCCTGCGCGGAAGCCGGACGGCCAGGCCGTCACCGAGCCGGAAGGTCGCGTTGTCCCAGCCGTTGGCAACCCGCGCTAAAGGAAAATCGCCGAGGTCGGGCCGCTGGTCCCGGACGAGGCGCTGGACCACCGCGTCACCCACTTCCACCGTGGCTGGCGGCATTCGAGCCATTCAGAAATCCGCCTTCCTTTGTGCCGGCAATGCAGTCCGATCCTTTCCCCTCGTCCGAATATAGGTCAAGAGCCCAAGAGCCGACGGGGCGCGGGAGGACATGGAATCCGACGGCGGCGGGACGTCCCGCCGTCGTCCTGGGACGACATGAAGTTGCGGCTAGCTCATCCGGCGGGGACCACCGGATTCTCAGCGGTCAGCCCGCGCCCTGGCCCTCGCGGGCCACCTCTTCCAGAACCCTGGCTGTCGGCGCTGCCGTCATCAGCTGCCCTATCACCTCGGGCTTGTCCCACACCTGGCTGCGCAACTTTTCCAGAAAGCCGGTCGCGGCGTCCGGAGGGTGGACTTGAACCGTCGCTGCGCCGCCCTCCTGACGCAGGTAAACGAGCGACGGTGGCGCCGTTGACGTTGGTGCCGTCGTCGCTGAGCAGGAAGGTGATGGAGGCGGCGAGCTGCGCGGCGGTGGCGGCCCAGCCGAACTTCACTACCTCGGAGCGAGACTGTGGCGCAACGCAATCACCAAGGTAGTCGGCGGATGGATCGACGACGACGACTGTTCCGAGGCGGACGCCCGCAGGATCGTGCAACTCGTCGGACGCGACAACGCCCGACGCGTGTACGCGCTCCCCTGAGCGCCGACCGAGATCCCGAGCAAGCAGAACGGACATCATGCTGAACCCCGGCCCAGCAAAATCGAACCAGTCTGAATTCGACGGACTCTGATGCCGTCGTCTTGACCTTCTATGGAGCCCAGTCGGCGTCGTCCGCTGGCGTTTTGTCAGTTTCCATAGGACAGTGCCTGCCACAGGATCACTGCCAACAGGGCACCGGCCGCGAGAATGACAGCCCAGGTTTCCCTGCGCAACCGCCGATCAGCGCGCTTCCGGTGCGATGACTCGCGCGCTGGCCGCGGCCGGCTACGCGCTAATTTCGACCCGAACATAATCCTCCCGGTGGAACATTCGCCGTTCGGACCAGCCGTCAAGGACAACCCAGATGATGGATCCGTCTGGCGTGGTTCCGTCCACGGTGCCGGAGCCGATAGGGCGTCCGTCCTGCGAGAGCCTCACCGGCTGCCCGACGGGCAAGGCGTTCCACGACACTGGGCGCCAGCGTGGCACATTTGTCGGTTTCATGGCCTACCGCAAGATGACGGTGCGGTTGCCGAGCAGCAGGATCCTGCCTTCACAATGCCAGCGGACGGCGTTGCGGAGGGCCGCGCATTCGGCGTCCCGGCCCACCGCCACCAGGTCATCAGCGGTGTACGTGTGGTCCACCTCGATGACCTGCTGGGAAATGATCGGGCCCTCGTCGAGTTCGGCGTTGACGTAGTGAGCCGTGGCGCCCACGGTCTTGACGCCGCGGTCGTAGGCCTGGTGGTACGGCTTTGCGCCTTTGAAGCTGGGCAGGAACGAGTGGTGGATGTTGATGGTCCGTCCCGCCAGCTGAGCCGAGAGCTCATCGCTCAGGACCTGCATGTAACGGGCCAGGACCACGAGTTCCACGTCGAAGGCGTCCACCAGCTCCATTAGCCGGGCCTCCGCCTCGGGCTTGGTGTCCTTGGTGACTGGCAGGTGGAAGAACGGGATGCCGTGCCACTGGACCAGGCCCTCCTGGTCGCGGTGGTTGGATACCACCGCGACGATTTCCACCGGGATGTCGCCGGTGCGTGCCCGGAAGAGTAGATCGTTGAGGCAGTGGCCCATTTTGGACACCATCACCAGGACACGGCGTTTGCGGCCGTGCGGCTCCAGCTGCCAATTCATCTCCCACTTTTCGGCCACAGGCGTGAAGTCGCGGCGCAGGTCCTCGGTGCTGAAGGAATCCTGCCCTAAGGAGGCGTCGGAGGAGGAACCCGAGGAAAAGTGGACGCGCATAAAGAAGTGCCGTTGCCCCTTGTCCCCGTACTGCTTGATGTCCAGGATGTCGCAGCCGTGGTTGAGCAGGAATCCCGAGACCGAATGGACGATGCCCGGCGACTCAACACAGTCGACGGTCAGGATGTGCTCTGCCGTGGCACCGGGTTCCACAGCTGCAGGATCGGGGCTGTTTGGGGTCTGTGCGGTCATTTCTGCACCTTCTCAAACTTTCGCGCAACAGCTGATTCCTCGTCCTGCGCGAGCTCAGCCTGGAAGCTTTCATAGCGGGCCAAGTGCGCGGGGCGCCGGCGCAGCACGAACCACGCGGCGCCGAGCAGAATGAACCAGACCGGCGTTACCAGGAGTGCCAGAAGTGTGTCCGGCTGCGTGGTCAACGCCCAGAGGACGAAGGCGAAGAACGCGAAGACCACGCAGACCATGGGGATTCCGCCGGGCATCTGGAACTTGGACGCGTCATGCAGGTGCGGGCGGCGACGGCGGAAGGCCAGGTAACTGGCCAGGATGATGGACCATACGAACACGAAGCAGACGGCCGACACGGTGGTCACCATGTCGAAGGCCTTGCCGATGTCCTGTCCGGCGTACATCAGCACCACGCCGGAGAGCAGGAGGACGCAGGACAGGAACAGGGCGTTCTGCGGGACCTTACGCCGGGACAGGCTGCTGAAGACTGACGGCGCGTCGCCCTCCTGGGCCAGCCCGTAGACCATGCGCGACGTGGAGTAAATGCCGGAGTTGGCCGAGGACATGGCCGAGCTGAGCACCACCAGGTTCACGATCGTTGCCGCGGCTCCGAGCCCTGCCAGGGAGAACATGGCGATGAACGGGCTGTGGCCAGCCTGGAACTGGGTCCAGGGAGTGACAGACATCAGGATGATCAGGGCGCCCACGTAGAAGAGCAGCACTCGGATCGGGATGGAGTTGATGGCCTTCGGCAGGCTCTTCTCCGGGTCCTTGGCCTCCGCGGCGGTGGTGCCCACCAGCTCAATGCCCACAAAAGCGAACACGGCGATCTGGAAGCCGGCCACAAAACCCATGAACTCGTTCGGGAAGAATCCACCGTGGCTCCACAGATTTGTGAAGCTGGCAGGGCCGGCATCGGACTGGAACCCGCTGAAGATCATAAACAGGCCCACCACGATCAGCGCCACGATAGCGACGATCTTGATCAGCGCGAACCAGAACTCCGTCTCGCCGAACGCCTTCACCGTGGTGAGGTTCAGGAGCAGGAGGATGGCCACGGTGGCCAGGCCCGGGATCCACAGCGGCAGCCCCGGCCAGAGTTCCTTGGAGTAGCCGGCAATGGCGATGACGTCCGCGATTCCCGTGATCACCCAGCAGAACCAGTACGTCCATCCGGTGAAGAAGCCGGCCCAGGGCCCGAGGAGGTCCGCTGCGAAGTCGCTGAAGGATTTGTAGTTCAGGTTGCTCAGCAGGAGCTCGCCCATGGCCCGCATCACGAAGAACAGCATGAAGCCGATGATCATGTAGACGAAGATGACGGAGGGTCCGGCCGCGGAGATGGTTTTGCCCGAGCCCATGAACAGGCCGGTGCCGATGGCGCCGCCAATGGCGATCAGCTGGATGTGCCGGTTGCTGAGCTGCCGCTCAAGATGCGGTTCCTGGTGGGAAGTTACGGTTTCAGTTGTCACGTGCTGCTCCTCGAATCAATGCTGTCTGGAGTGCTGCTGAGATGGGCGCCTGACCCGGTCCGCCGGGAACCGAGTCAAGGCTGTTGAAGCTGTAGAGATGGATGCCCGCGAGGTTGCCAGGCTGGTTTTCCAGCCCGGACACCAGGCTTTGCGGCGAGTAGTGGTCGCCGCTCAGGAGTTTGCGGGCCAGCGGGCCCTTCCGGCTCAGGAACTTCAGGGAACTTCCGACGCCGATCTGCGTAGCCAGCGAGACCAGTTTGGTCCGGGGCACGGACCCCGCCACCCCTGCCCAGATGGGCAGCTCAACGCCTTCGCGGCGCAGGAGCGCCGCGAAATCAAGGATTTTCTCCGGGGCGAAGCACATCTGGGTCACAACATGCGAAGCTAGGTGCTGTTTTGCCAGGAGGGCGTCCAGCACCTCCACGGGGCCGGCGGAGGGGTGGCCCTCCGGGTAGCCCGCAATGCCTGCCCGCATCAACCCGCCTGTGTACTGCGCGATGTCCTCCAGCAGAGGAAGGGCGGACTCATACGGGCCGGCCGGCTGCTTCCGGTCCCCGCCGATGACAAAGACCTCGCGGATGCCGGCGGCATCGCAGTCGCGGAGGATTCCGGTCAGCTCGGCCCGGTCATGCAGGGTCCGCGCGGCGAGGTGCGGGATGACGGTGTAGCCCAGCACACCAAGCTGCACGGCAGTGCGCATGGTCCGCTCGATGCCGTGATGGGGCAGGCACGTCACCGTGAGCGTCGTGGTCAACGGCACCAGGTCCGTGACGCGCTCAACGATTCCCCCGGAAGGGATGATTTCTATTCTGATGGGGAACATCATTGGTCCTCTCTGAACATCAGATTTTTTGGGCATCAGGTTTTTGGGTATCAGGTTTTGGGCATCAAGGTTGGGTTGTTCAGGCCGTAGCTGCCAGCAGCGAGCTGGCTTCCTGGCGGGTGCTTCCGGAGCTTTCGATGTGCGCGAGTTCGGCCGGGATTTCCCAGCCCTTCTTGCGCATCGCGGTGGCCCAGAGCCGGCCGGCGCGGTAGGAGGAACGCACCAGGGGCCCGCTCATGACGCCGAGGAAGCCGATCTCGTCCGCTTCGTTCTGCAGGTCCACGAATTCCTGCGGCTTGACCCAGCGGTCCACCGGCAGGTGCCGTTCGGACGGGCGCAGGTACTGGGTGATGGTGATCAGGTCGCAGCCGGCCTCGTGCAGGTCCCGCAGCGCCTCGGAGATTTCCTCGCGGGTCTCGCCCATGCCGAGGATCAGGTTGGACTTGGTGACCATGCCGAGCTTGCGGCCCTGGGTGATGACGTCCAGGGAGCGGTCGTAGCGGAACGCCGGGCGGATCCGCTTGAAGATCCGGGGCACGGTCTCGACGTTGTGGGCGAACACCTCGGGTTTGGAGTCGCAGATCGCCGCGATGTGCTCGGGCTTGCCGGAGAAGTCCGGGATCAGCAGTTCGACGCCGGTGCCCGGGTTCAGTTCGTGGATCTTGCGGACCGTCTCGGCGTAGAGCCAGACGCCCTCGTCGGCGAGGTCGTCGCGGGCTACACCGGTGACGGTGGCGTAGCGCAGGGCCATGGCCTGGACCGAGCGGGCCACCTTAGTGGGCTCGAACATGTCCACGGGGGAGGGTTTGCCGGTGTCGATCTGGCAGAAGTCGCAGCGCCGGGTGCATTCGGAGCCGCCGATCAGGAAGGTGGCCTCCTTGTCTTCCCAGCATTCGAAGATGTTCGGGCAGCCGGCCTCTTCACA
>NZ_JBFTKI010000022.1:0-78298 GCF_056395875.1 Arthrobacter sp. 05T45
ACCCACTTCGGCGGGATCAGCCCGCTGAAGAAGGTGATGGACTACGCCGCGCAGTACCAGATCAAGTCCGGCTTCCACGGCCCCACCGACATCTCCCCGGTCGGGTTCGCCGCGCAGCTGCACGTGGGCCTGGCGATCCACAACTACGGCATCCAGGAATACATGCAGCACTCGGATGCGACCAACGAGGTCTTCGAACAATCCATGACCTTCGTCGACGGCTACCTCCACCCGGGCGACAAGCCCGGCATCGGCGTCGAATTCAACGAAGAAGCCGCCGCCGCGTTCCCCTACCAGCAGGCCTACCTGCCCTACAACCGCCTCGTCGACGGCACCGTCCATGACTGGTGATCTGGCCATGACTGGTGATCTGATGCCCGCCGGTCCCGCCCACATTGTCGTCATGGGCGTGACCAGTTGCGGCAAAAGCACCGTGGGCGCGGCCATCGCCGGCCGCCTGGGGGCGGAATTCCTCGACGGCGACTCGCTGCACCCGCAGTCGAACATCGACAAGATGGCCTCGGGTACCCCGCTGGACGACGACGACCGGGCACCCTGGCTGGCCGAGGTCGGCAGGCGCTTCGCGGCGTCGGACTCCGGCCTGGTCATCGCGTGCAGCGCGCTCAAGCGTTCCTACCGCGACATCATCCGCAGCGGGGACTCCTCCGTGGTGTTCGTGCACCTGCACGGGACCCGGGAACTGCTCGGCAGCCGCATGGCAGCGCGTCCGGGCCATTTCATGCCGCTCTCGCTGCTGGATTCGCAGCTCGAAACCCTGGAAGAACTCCAAACGGATGAAGCGAGTGTTGTAGTGGATATCGCCACGCCAGTGAACCAGATCGTTGACGACACTGTTGCGGCCCTTGACGGGCTGCAGGGCGGAGCCACCCGGTTCCTGGTGGACCTGAAGGCCGCGCCGTTCAACCTCGACGATGCCGCGATTGCGTGGGTGGAGTCCACCATCGGCTCCATGTCGGACGAGGAAAAGATCGGGCAGCTGTTCATCAACCACAACAACGACTACTCCCCGGAATACCTCGACGGTGTCCTGGAGCAGTATCACGTGGGCGGTATGCGGTACCGGCCGGGGCCGTCGGCCGAGGTGCAGGAGCACATCCGGTACGCGCAGTCCAAGACACGGGTGCCGCTGCTGATCGCATCGAACCCGGAAATGGGCGGCGCCGGCAGTTGCGACGACGGGACGTTCGTCTCGACCCACCTGCAGGCGGGCTCGCACCCGGACAAGGGCATCGCCCGCCAGATGGGGCGCGTTGCCGGGGTGGAGACCGCCGCGCTGGGCTGCAACTGGGCCTTCGCACCGATCGTGGACATCCACTACAACTGGCGCAACACCGTCATCTCCACCCGGGCTTTCGGCAACACCCCGGAAATCGTGGTGGAGCGGGCGAAGGAGTACTTCGACGGCATCAGCGAATCGCCCACCGTGTGCGCCATGAAGCACTTCCCCGGTGACGGCCTGGACGAGCGGGACCAGCACGTGGTCACGTCCTACAACACGTTCGGCTACGAGCAGTGGAACGCGACCTACGGGCACGTGTACCGGGAGATGATCGGCCACGGCGTGCAGTCCATCATGGTCGGGCACATCGGTGCACCGGACCTGTCACGGCATTTCCGCCCGGGCCTCGCGGCGGAGGACATCCTGCCCGCGACCCTGGCGCCGGAACTCCTCCAGGACCTGCTGCGCGGCGAGCTCGGCTTCAACGGGCTGATCCTGACCGATGCGTCCCAGATGATCGGCCTCACCCAGGCCATGAAGCGCAGCGAGCTCGTCCCGGCCACCATTGCGGCCGGGTGCGACATGTTCCTGTTCTTCCGGAACCCGGCCGAGGATTTCGGGTACATGCTGGACGGCTACAAGTCCGGCGTCATCACCGAGGCGAGGCTGCATGATGCCCTGCGCCGGATCCTGGCCCTCAAGGCCTCGCTCGGACTGCACAAGGCCGCGCGGGAATCCCTCGTCCCGCCGGCGGAGGCGCTGGCAAAGATCGGCAGCGAAGCGCACTTGGCCATCGCCGCCGAAATTGCGGACAAGACCGTGACCCTGGTGAAGGACACTGCGCAGAACCTGCCCATCACACCGCGGACGCACAAGCGGATCCGGCTGTACGGCATTTCCGGCGGCTCGGACTTCACCATGGCGGATCCCCTGGCCTACCTCGATGTGGTGGCCGCGGAACTGGAGCGGGCCGGTTTTGAGGTGCACCTCTTCAAGACGGCGGCGCAGCGCAAGGCGGCAGGGGAGGAAGGCGTGAACTTCATGTCCGTCATCTCCGAGGAAGCCACCGGCGACTACGCGGACAAATATGACGCCGCGTTCGTGTTTGCCAATGTGAAGGGCTTCGCGCAGGAGGCAGCGATCCGGATCAAGTGGTCCACGCCGATGGCCGCCGAGATCCCCTGGTACACCACCGAGGTCCCCACGGTGTTCGTCTCGCTCAACCAGCCCAACCACCTCATTGACGTGCCGATGGTCAAGACCGCCATCCACGCCCACGCGGGCACGCCGGCAGCCATCCGGGCCGCCATCGAGAAGATCCAGGGCAAGTCGGAGTTCCAGGGCACGTTCAACGAGAACGTCTTCTGCGACTCCTTCGACACCCGGCTCTGAACCGCGCTGCGTTTTTGACCTGACGCGGCGCAAAATACCCAGCGCTACGAGGATTCCCGTAGCGCAGGGGATTTTGCGCCGCGAAAGCCCGAAACCTGCGCGAAAAACCCCTCCCGCGGCACCCCGCGCAGGCGTAGCGTGGGGCCATGGAGAAGACCGGATGCGCGGTGGTGGGCGGTGGACCTGCGGGGATGATGCTGGGCTTGCTCCTGGCACGGGCCGGGGTGCGGGTGACGGTGTTGGAGAAGCACGCCGATTTTCTGCGCGACTTCCGCGGCGACACGGTGCACCCGTCCACGATCCGGCTCATTGACGAACTCGGACTCGGCCGGGAGTTCCGCCGGTTGCCGCAGAGCCGCCTGAAGAATGTCGTTTTCCCGGTCCCGGGCGGGGCGCCCGTGACCATGGGCGACTTTGACGCCCTGCCGCCGCCTTACAACTACATTGCCATGATGCCGCAATGGGATTTCCTTAACTTCCTCGCCGCCGCCGCAGCCCAGGAGCCGGGGTTTACGCTGCTCATGAGCCACACCGCCACGGGCTTGGTCCGCAACGGAGGCCGTGTCCGCGGAGTCCGCTTCCGGACCGCCGACGGCACACAGGACGAGCTCCTGGCGGACCTGGTGGTTGCCACGGACGGCCGCCATTCCGCGCTGCGCACCGCGGCCGGGCTGGCGCCAAAGGAGTTCCCGGTACCCTTCGACACGTGGTGGTTCCGGCTGCCCCGCTATCCCTCCGAAACGGGTGAGGTGGCCGGGCTCGTGCCGGCGTTCGGCCCCGGCGAGGCGCTGCTGGCCCTGTTCCGCAACGACTACTACCAAATGGGCTACCTCGCCGCCAAGGGCGCCGACGCCCGGATCCGCGCGGAAGGCGTCGAGGGCTTCCGACGGCGGGTGGCGGCCCTCCGCCCGGATCTTGCGGACCGGGTTGACGCCATCGAATCCCTTGATGACCTCCACTGGCTCGACGTGCGGCTGAACCGGCTGCACTCGTGGCACATCAACGGGCTGCTGTTCATCGGGGACGCCGCGCACGCGATGTCCCCGGCCGGCGGCGTCGGAATCAACCTCGCCATCCAGGACGCGGCCGCCGCCGCCGAGTACCTTGCCCCCGTACTGCTCCGGGGCCGGGTGACCACGGCAGACCTGGAGAAAGTCGAGCGGCGGCGCCGGCTGCCCACCGTCATTGTGCAGAGCGTCCAACGGCTCATGCAGAGGGCAGTCTTCGGCCCGATCCTGACCGGGAAGCGGTCGAAGGCTCCGGCCGCGGCATTGTTCTTTGCACGGCACGTTCCGGTGTTCCGCACCATCATTCCCCGCTTCATCGCTTTTGGCCCGCGCCCCGAGCACGCACCGGCCTTCGCGCGGCGGGCCGAACCCCAGCCGCAGCCCTAGCCGTGCTTTCCCCGCCGGCCGGCGCCCCGTCGATTGCTCCGTAACCGCCCCTTGGAGCCTCCAAAAGGGCGCTTACGGAGCAACCGATGCGGTTAGCCGTGCGCCGTGAGGTAGCCGATCAGGCCCTTGACGGTAGCCACCGCCGGGTAGTCGCGCTCCGGAATGTCCACGCCGGTGGCCGTGTCGATCGTTTCCACGAGCCGCAGGAAATCAAGCGAATCGAGTTCCAAATCCTGGCGCAGCCGGGAGTCCTCGTCGACGTCGTCGAGTTCGACGTCAGGGGCCACCGCGCCGATCGCGGCGTGCACCGCCGCGCGGGCGTCCTGTTCGTTCATGGTTCCTCCGGTTTCCTGGCTTTGGGTGTCACAGGTGCTCCGGTTCCTGCAACAGCTCGTTGATCCGGGCGAGGTAACGGGCGCCGCGCAGGCCGTCGCTGACCCGGTGGTCCGCGGACAGCGTAGCGATGGCGGCATGCCGGACCCCGAGGAGCCCGTCCTGGGCCCAGGGCTGTTCCATCACCCGGCCGAAGCCCACCATGGCCACCTGGGGCGGATAGATCACGCCGTAGACACTGTCTACGCCGAGGTCTCCGAGGTTGGTCACGGTCAAGGTTGGATCGGCCATTTCGGCGCGCTGGAGACGCCCCGCACGTGCCCGGCTGACAAGATCCCGCAGCTGCTCCATGAGCACGTCCAGGGGCAGAGTGTCGGCGTCGTGGATTGCCGGGGCCACCAGACCGCCTTGGCGGAGGGCCACCGCGACGCCCAGGTGCACTGCCGCACTGGGACGGAAGCCGTCGTCGACGTAGAAGCCGTTGACCTCAGGGACGTCCCGTGCCGCCAGAGCCGCGGCTTTTAGCAGGAGCGCCGACGGCACCAGCCGGCCGGCGACGGGCCGGTGCGCATTGACCGACTGCATCCATCCGACGGCGGTGCGCAGATCCAGCGTGGTGCTGAGGTAGTAGTGCGGGATGGTCTGCTTCGAGCGCGTCATCAGGGCTCCGATGGCCCGACGCAGGCTGGCAACGCGCTCGCGGGCTTCCGACGTCGGCCTCCCTCTAGCTGGTGTCTCCGGCGCTTCCAGTACGGCCGCGACGCGTTCCGGAGCTGGGGGTTCCGTCGCGGATGCAACCCGACCGGGCTCCGGGGGACCCGGCGTTGGAACTCTGGCTGCTGCGCGCTGCACGTCGGCCACCGTCACGGCGCCGTCCGGGCCGGTGCCGGTCACGGTGGAAAGCCCGATCCCGAGTTCCGCGGCGAGCCGACGCGCCCGCGGCGACGAACGCACCCTGCCCGTCCCGCCGGTCCGGGCCGCCACCGCGTGTTCGACGTCGGCGCGGGTGATGGCCCCGTCCTTGCCGGTGCCCTGGATCCTGCCCGTGTCCACGCCCAGCCGGTGCGCCAGGTGCCGCACGGGAGGGGCGATCGGGGGACCCGCCGTCGGCCCGACCGGCTCAGGGGGCCGCGGCGTGAGAGCAGCGGGTTTCGACGGCGCCCCCGCCGGGGGAGCCGCACGAACTGGAGCCCCGACCTCGGCAGGGGTCTGGGTGATCACGGCCAGCGGGGTTCCCACCGGAACGGTTTCGCCGATGCCCACCAGGAGGTCCGCCACGACGCCTTCCTGGAAGGACTCCACGTCCATGACCGTCTTGTCCGTGTCCACGACCGCCACGAGATCGCCGCGGCGCACATAGTCACCGCGCTTGACCAGCCATTCGACGATCTTGCCGTGCTCCATGTCGGCCCCGAGCGAGGGCATCAGGAAGTCACCCACCGGCGCCTACTGTTGCTTTGGCCGCGGCCACGATCCGTTCCGCGGACGGCAGGGCGGCGAGTTCCAGGTGCTTGGCATAGGGGATCGGCACCTCGGCGCTGCAGACCCTGGCCACCGGCGCATCGAGGTCGAAGAACGCCTGCTCGGTGATCCGCGCACTCACCTCGGCCGACAGGCTGCCGCTGCGCCAGCCTTCATCGACCACGACGGCCCGGTGCGTCCTGGTCACGGAGGAGAGGATGGCGGCGTCGTCGAGCGGGCGGAGCGTGCGCAGGTCCAGGACCTCGGCGTCGATCCCTTCGGCGGCGAGCTGTTCCGCGGCGTCGAGCACCACGGGCAGGGTCCCGCCGTAGGTGATCAGCGAGATGTCGTTGCCGGGGCGTCGGATGGCTGCCGTGCCGATGTCCACCGGGCCGGCGTCGTCGGCCAGTTCCCCGGGGACGTTGTACAGCGAGCCGTGCTCGAAGATCAGCACGGGGTCCGGGTCCTGCAGCGCCGTCCAGAGCATGCCGCGGGCGTCTTCGAGGGTGGCCGGGGCCAGGATCCGCAGCCCCGGGATGTGCGCGTACCAGCCTTCGAGGCTGTGCGAGTGCTGGGCGCCGAGCTGGCGGCCCGCACCGGTGGTCATACGGATCACGAGCGGGACGTGGAACTGCCCGCCGGACATGTGCAGCAAGGTGGCGGCATTATTCACGATCTGGTCGAGCGCCAGGAGGCTGAAGTTGACGGTCATGATTTCCACGATCGGGCGCATGCCGCCCAGGGCCGCGCCGATCCCGGCACCGACGAACCCGGATTCCGAGAGCGGGGTGTCGCGGATCCGGTCCGGGCCGAACTCCTCCAGCAGGCCCAGGCTGACCGCGAACGAGCCGCCATAGGCGCCCACGTCCTCGCCCATCAGGAATACGCGTTCGTCGCGGATCATGGCGTCGCGGATGCCCGCCCGTAGCGCCTCTCGGTAGCTCGATTTCATGGCGTGTCTGCGGCCTTCCCGGCAGGCTGCCCGGCTGTGCCCGCGCCAGTGGCTGTGCCCGCGCCGTCTTCGGCGCCGCGCTCGCTGTAGACAAAGCGGGTCAGTTCCTCCACCGGTTCCGGGGTTCCGGCCTCGGCGAACTCGACGGCGGCCGCGATCTCCGCCTGCGCGTCCGCCTGCAGCTGCTCCCACTCGGCGGCCGAGAGGTGGCCCGCGGACTCCAGCGCGGTCCGCAGCAGCGTGATCGGGTCCCGTTCCATCCACCGCGCCACCTCCTCCTTCGTCCGGTAGCGTTCGGGATCGAACATCGAGTGGGCCCGGAAACGGTAGGTCCGCAACTCCAGGAAGTGCGGACCGCCTCCTGAGCGGACGGCGTCCACCGCGCGGCGTGCACCCTCCTCGACGGCCAGGACGTCCATGCCGTCCACGGCCCACGCGGGGATCTCGTAGCCGGCAGCTTTGAGGGCGATGTCAGTCTGCGATTCGGAACGGGCCAGGGCGGTACCCATGGCATAGAGGTTGTTCTCGCAGCAGAACAGCACGGGCAGCTGCCACAGGGCCGCCAGATTCAGGCTCTCGTGGAATGCGCCTTCGGCCACCGCGCCTTCGCCGAAGAAGCACACCGTGACATTGGAGCGCCCCGCCATCTTGTCGGCCAGTGCCAGGCCGACGGCGAGAGGTAGGCCCCCGGCGACTATCGCGTTGCCGCCGAAGAAGCGGGTGGGGGCATCGAACAGGTGCATTGACCCGCCCCGGCCACGGCAGCACCCCTCAACGTAGCCGTACATTTCGGCGAGGATCGCCTCGGCCGAGACGCCCCGCAACAGCGCGTGCCCGTGCTCCCGGTACGTCGCGACGACGGCGTCCTCCGGTCCCAATGACGCCAGGACGCCGGCGGCGACAGCCTCCTCGCCAATGTAGACGTGCAGGAAGCCGCGGATCTTGGCTGCACTGTACAGCTCGACGCATTTCTCTTCGAGCTGGCGGACGCGCAACATCTGCAGCAGCAGGTGCTGGCCGTGGGCCGCGTCCAAAGGGCCTCCGCGTGGGCTCGCTGTACCGGTCATTTCGGTGCCTGTTCGGTGCTGGCCGGCTCTATGCGGGCCGGGTTTGGCGGGACCGGGGGCGTCTCGATGGTGGAGGTGTCGCCCTCGGGCAGGCCGAGCTCGCGGGCCTTGAGCAGTCGCCGGAGGATCTTCCCGCTGCGGGTCTTGGGCAGTGCGGCGGTGAAGTCAAGCAGCCGCGGCGCGACGGCGGGGCCCAGCCGCTTGCGGGCGAAGCCGATGATGTCCAGGGCCAGCTCCCCGGACGGTTCCCAGCCGGTCCGGAGTTCAACGAAGGCCTTGACCACCTCGCCGGCCACCGGGTCCGGGACCCCGATCACGCCGGCCTCGGCGACGGCCGGGTGCTCCATGAGGGAACTCTCCACCTCGAACGGGCCGATCAGGTGCCCCGACGACTTGATGACGTCGTCGCCCCGGCCCACAAACCAGTAGTAGCCGTCGGCGTCGCGTTTGGCGAGATCCCCGGTCAGGTACCAGCCCCCGGCGAAGCAGCGGCGGTAGCGCTCCTCTTCGTGCAGATAGCCGCGGAACATGGAGGGCCAGCCGGGCCGGAGGGCCAGTTCCCCCATGGAGTCGGGGTCCGTGACCAGCACCGCTTCGCCGTCGCGGATGACGGGCTTGCCGTCCGCATCCCGGGCCACGACGGCGGCCTCGACGCCGGGCAATGGACGGCCCATCGAGCCGGGCCGGATCTCGGTGGCGGCGTAGTTCGAGATCATGATGCCGCCTGTTTCGGTCTGCCACCAGTTGTCGTGCACCGGCTGGCCGAAGGCCTCCTGCCCCCACACCACAACCTCCGGGTTGAGCGGCTCGCCGACGCTGGCGACGAAGCGCAAGGCAGAGAGGTCGTGTCCTGCGGCGCGGTCGGCTCCGGCCTTCATGAGCATGCGCAAGGCCGTCGGGGCTGTGTACCAGACCGTGACTCCTTGCTCGGCGAGGATCCGGTACCACCGGTCGGCGTCCATTTCCTCCTCGTCCACGATGGCCGTCACGCCGTGGCTCAGGGGTGCGATCACGCCGTACGAGGTGCCCGTGACCCAGCCCGGGTCGGCCGTGCACCAGTAGACGTCTCCGGGTTGCAGGTCCAGGGCGAAGGTTCCGGTCGCGTGGTGGGCGGTCACGGCGTCGTGCACGTGTATCGCGCCCTTGGGAGTGCCGGTGGTGCCGGACGTGAAGTGCAGCAGGGCCATGTCCTCCGGCTGGGTGGCCGCGATCTCCCCGTCCGGCGGGGCTTGGCGCATGAGGGCGGCCAGGTCGAGGGTTCCGGGCTCGGGATCGCCGTCGGCGTCGATGAGCAGGACGTGGCGCAACTCCGGGAGCTGCCCGCGCAGCTGGACGATCTTCCTGCGGTACAGCGCCCGCGTGGTGACCAGCGCCCGGCCGGAGCCCAGCGTGAGGCGCTGCCGCACCGGCTCGGGACCGAAAGCGGAGAACAGCGGGCAGAACACGCTCGCGTTCTTGAACGTGCCGAGCACCGCGATGTACAGGGCGGGGCCGCGGCCGGTGAGGGAGAAGACCCGTTCCCCGCGGCCGACGCCAAGGCTGCGCAGGACGCCGGCGAAGCGACTGGTCTGTTCGGCGAGTTCGGCGTAGCTCAAGGAGTGGGTGCTGCCATCGGCCCGGACGAACCGCAAGGCCTCATGTCCTGCCGTGCTGCCGGCCGCGTGCCGGTCCACTGCCTCGTAGGCGATGTTGAGGCCGCGGCCACCGGGGAGTCCGGATAGGGCTCGCCGGGCCTCATCCCAGGTGAAGGCCGCGCACGCCGCGTCATAATCCACCAGGTTCGGCCGGACCCGGAAACTGCCGATGTCTTTGGTGATCGCAGGCCAGCGGATGGATGGTTCGGTTCCTGCCGTCATGGTTCCATCCGACTCCCGTGTGCCGGTGCCGCCCAGAGCAAAAGGTCCCGGACCGACGTGCAAGACCCCGGCTGGGAATCCGCGGCGGACCAGCCACTAAACTGGGAGCCATGACTGCCACCCGTGACTTCGCAGCCGACGCTGCCGCTGCCCGTGCCCGACTGCTGGAACTGATCAAGGAACTGGCCGTAGTCCGCGGCAAGGTCATCCTCTCCAGCGGCGCCGAGGCCGACTACTACATCGACCTGCGCCGCATCACCCTGCAACACGAGGCGTCCAAACTCGTCGGGCAGGTCATGCTCTCGCTGATGGAGGACGCCGGGATCGATTTCGAGTGCGCCGGGGGACTCACCATGGGGGCGGACCCGGTGGGCACGGCCGTCATGCATGCCGCCGTCGACGCCGGCCGCCCGGTGGACGCGTTCGTCGTCCGCAAGGCGCAGAAGTCCTACGGCATGGGACGCCAGGTGGAAGGCCCCTCGGTCGAGGGCCGCAAGGTCCTGGTCCTGGAGGACACCTCAACAACCGGCGGGTCCGCGCTGACCGCCGTCGAAGGCGTCCGCAAGGCCGGCGGCAACGTGGTGGCCGTCGCCGTGATCGTGGACCGCGACACCGGAGCCAAGGAAAAGATCGAGGCCGAAGCCGGCGTTCCGTACCTCTTCGCCTTCGGCAAGGACGAACTGGGCCTCAACTAGCGTTTCTCCCTCAGCTGACGCGGGTGGACGGTGCCTAGGGGGTGACTTATCATTTCTTAAATACCCCCCGTCCGTACCCGCATCTGGAGAAACGCGACATGCTCCCGCCCCCTGAAGACTTGACCGCTGACTCCGTCAACACTGTCGACCAGATCCAGAACCTGATCCTGGACAGCGCAGACTTCGAAGCGTTCCTGAACGAACTCGCGCGTTTTTCCGCGCACCAGGTGGCCGGCTCCGGCGACGACGCGCTGTGCGGAATCACCCTGCTCCGGGACCGTAAGGCCGCCACGATCGGGTGGAGCAGCGACTCCGCCCGCGAAGTGGACGAGATCCAGTACTCACTGTCCCAGGGCCCCTGCCTGACCGCCGCCAAGGAGGAACGGGAAGTCTACGTCCCGGACCTCTTCGACGAGGACCGCTGGGGCCCTGACTACGCCTCCGCCGTCGCCTCGCACGGCCTGCGCTCGGTGTTGTCGGTGCCTTTCCACCTCCAGGGCGAAGCCCAGGCGGCCCTGAACCTGTACTCCGATGTCCCGCACAAGTTCGACGGCGACGTCGCGGTCCGGGCCCGCGGGTACACCCGTGAAATCTCCCAGGCGCTGCGGCTGGCAGTCCGCTTCTCGCTGCACACGGACAGCGCCACGAACCTGCGCGCCACGCTCGAATCCCGGACCGTGATCGACATGGCCATCGGGATCGTCATGGCCCAGAACCGTTGCGACCAGGAAACCGCGGTCCGGATCCTCACCGATGCCTCCAGCAACGGCAACGTCAAACTCCGCGACATCGCCGCCTCACTGGTGCAATCTGTCGGCGGAACGGCTACCAGGACGCACTACGAAGAGCCGAACCGGCGGCAGGCTGGCTGAACCGGCAGCGGCCTATGACTTGTGTGCGACCACAAGCGCGGATACGCTGAATGAGGTTGAGCCGTCGGCCATAGACATCCTTATTTGGAGTACCTATGGACCAAACACTGCAAGCCCACGTCAAACTCGATGTCGTTTCCGACGTCGTCCGGATTAGTGTCCGGGGGAGCCTCACACAAGCCTCCCGCCCCTCCCTGATGCAAATTATCCAGCGCATCCGCCGCATGGGGATCATCTCGCATATCCGCGTCGACCTCGGCCTGGCCGCATTCGTGGAATCAGCGGCGCTGGCCGGCCTGCGCAACGACCTCAACGCAATCGACGGCGGGGCCTCCGGCTCGGAGGTCGCCGGCATGCCGGCTCCCGGTGGAGTCTCCCTGGAACTGACCGCGCACCGCGACGATTCCGCTGCATTGCCACCTCTGGACATGGCCGGGGAATTTACGGCCTCGATCGATCCCTCAGGCACCCGGAAGCTGAACCGGTTCTCCGACGACGAACTCTTCGCCGCGAGCGACTCTGTGTTCGGCCTTCTCGATGATCCCGCTGACATGGCCCGCTCGGAACTCCTGGCGACCTATGACGAGATCGGCATGGAAATCAGCCGCCGCGAGGTCGGCCGCGAGCCCGAACCCGCGTAACCGGCAACGGCGCTTCAACGGCGTGCCAGCGGCGCCAACCGCGACAGTGGCGTGCCAGCGGCGCTTCCACGCTGAGCTTCGGGACCGCTGTATGGTCCGGTTTCTCATCCCCGCCGAAGCGTGGATACGGTAGAGATGTGCCGGCCGAGATGGATCCGAACCATCCGCGAGGCCCCGGTGCTTCCGAGGCCCGCATGCTCCGCCGCGCCGTCGAGCTTAAACGGGTTTCCCGGCGATCGTTCCTGATCGGCGCCGGGTCCGCGTCGCTGCTGGCGGCGGACATGCTGTTCACTCAGCGCGTGCAGGCCGAGCGGCGTGTCAGCCGGATCCTCGAAGTACCTGATGACGTTGCCGAACGGTATTACCCCCACGCCAGCTGGATCCTGTTCCCCGGCTACAAAACGAGCTGGGAAGAAGCCCTGTGGATCCTGAACGCGCTGCGCGGCTCCCTGAACAAGAGGGGCCAGCTCGCCGCCGTCGGGTATTCCAACGAAGGCCTGGACATCGACGAGGTGGTCATCGCCGTGATCGAGCACGTCCGCGCCCACAATCTCACCACCCTCTACTTCTACGGCCATAGTTTTGGCGGCATGGTGGCAACCCAGGTGGCGGCCCGGCTGCGCGAACTGCACGGCGTCGAAGTGGCGTTCATCCTGCTCGACTCCAGCCCGGCGAGTCGGCACGACGTGCTGGACCAGAGCTGGTTCGAGGGTGTGGTGATGCTCTACGAAAGCGGGTTCCGCTTCCCCACAGTGCTGCGCGGCGGCTATGAGCTCGGCGAGAGGATGCTGCACAAGAATGAACGCAGTTGGGGTCAGGTGGTGGACCAGACACTGGAACAGCTGTCCCCGATCGCGCCGTCCAGCGTGCTGATCCAGTCCGAATCCGCCTATATCTTCCACTTTGAGGCCAGCCGTTTCGTCGGGAAGCTGGGCGAAACGAAGATGGCGTTCATCGGCAACCCCCGGGACAAGACGGTGGATTACGAGACCGCCCGGGACACCTGGTCACTGTCCTTCAAAACCAACATGGTCTCGGATGACCTGCGCACCGACGGGGCGAGGCCGGAGCACGCGAGCCCTGGCTGGAGCCCGTTCATCTACCGGCCCATCATCGAAAAACTCCAGGACGACCTCTTCCCGCTGCCGGGCGGCGGCGGGAAGAAGACCGCGTTCTGAGGTATCGCGTTCTGGGGTGTTGCTCAGATCTGGTTCTTGAGGTCCGCCACGGAATTCAGGATCTGGTTCGGCCGGAACGGATACGCGGCGATATCGTCCCGGTGGGTGATGCCGCTGAGCACCAGCACCGTGTGCAGGCCCGCCTCCATGCCGGCGATGATGTCGGTGTCCATGCGGTCGCCGATCATGGCCGTGGTTTCCGAGTGCGCGTCGATCTGGTTCATCGCCGACCGGAACATCATCGGGTTGGGCTTGCCCACAATGTACGGTTCGCGCCCCGTGGCCTTGGTGATGAGGGCGGCGATGGCCCCGGTGGCAGGCATGGGTCCGTCCTTCGAGGGCCCGGTGGCGTCCGGGTTGGTGGCGATGAAACGCGCGCCGGCGAGGATCAGGCGGATGGCCATGGTGATGGCTTCAAACGAATAGGTGCGGGTCTCGCCGAGCACCACGAAGTCGGGGTTCTGGTCGGTGAGGATGAAGCCGGCCTCGTGGAGCGCCGTCGTGAGTCCTGCTTCGCCGATCGTGTAGGCGCGGTTCCCCGACTCCGAGCCGCGGACCTGGTCCTTGAGGAACTGGGCCGTGGCCAGGGCCGAGGTCCAGATGTTCTCCTCCGGGATTTCCAGCCCGGAAGAGCTCAGCCGGGCCGCGAGGTCCCGGGGCGTGAAGATCGAGTTGTTGGTCAGCACGAGGAACCGCTTGGAGGTGTCCACCCAGCGCTGGATCAGCTCCGCCGCGCCCGGGATGGGCTGGTTCTCGTGGACCAGCACGCCGTCCATGTCCGTGAGCCAGCACTCGATTTCCTGGCCGCTGCGGTACATCGAGGCGTACGAACGGCCCTCGTCTGAATCGGTACCATGCTCTTCGCGCTGATCTGCCATGCTGTCCTCCGCCTAAGTGTGCCGCTTCCTGTCACCCAGTCTAATGTTGAGGCGTGACTGAACCCGAGATCCCCGCCCCGTCCCTCCCCGCCGCAGAGGAAGGGCCGGAACCGAAGGCGGAGGTCGGCGTCGGACCCTGGGAAGGCGAAGTTCCCCAGGGCGGGCACTGGGACCCGGACCTGCTGGCGGACGGCGACCGGCGCAACGTGGTGGACAAATACCGCTACTGGAAGCACGAGGCGATCGTGGCCGACCTGGACTCCAAGCGGCACAACTTCCACATCGCGATCGAGAACTGGCAGCACGACCTCAACATCGGCACCGTGGTCCGGACCGCCAACGCGTTCCTGGCCAAGGAAGTCCACATCATCGGACGACGCCGGTGGAACCGCCGCGGGGCCATGGTCACCGACCGCTACCAGCACGTCCGCCACCACCCCACCGTTGAGGACTTCGTGGCCTGGGCGCAGGGGGAGGGGCTGGCGATCATCGGGATCGACATCTTCCCGGACTCGGTGCCGCTGGAGACCTACGAACTGCCCAAGGACTGCGTCCTGGTCTTCGGCCAGGAAGGCCCGGGCCTGACCCCTGAAGTCCACGAAGCGGCGCTGGACACCCTGTCGATCGAACAGTTCGGCTCCACCCGCTCCATCAACGCAGCCTCCGCCGCCGCGATCGCGATGCACGCCTGGATCCGCCGCCACGTCTTCGGCCAGCTCCCGGGCTAAAGCCACTCTTAGGCGTCCGTGGCCCGGGGTTCCGTACCGACAAGCGAGCCGTTGACGTGGATCGCAAACCAGCAGACGCTGTCGGTGCAAGGCGAACGCGCGAGGAGAAGGAAGTGGACCGGAACCGAAGACATCACCGTTGCACGTCGGATGAAGCCGTCCCGTTCGGCAGGGGAGCGGAAACCCGGTGAGCGGGTTTGTGGACAGCGTCCTGAATGTAGACCCGCTGCTGGCCCTGATCATCGTGGGCCTGCTGGTCTTCGCCGAGGACGCCCTCTTCGTCGGCTTCGTTGTCCCCGGGGAGACCGCCGCGGTTCTGGGCGGGGTCGTGGCCGGCCGCGGGGTCCTGCCCTTGTGGTCCGTGATGGTCGTGGTCGTGCTGGCCGCGATCATCGGGGACTCGGCCGGATACGAGGTCGGCAAACACCTGGGACCGAGACTTCTGGGTCTGAAAGTCATGAACAGGCGTCTGGCCAGACTTGAAAAGGCCCAGGATTTCCTGCGCCTCCGAGGCGGTTCGGCGGTGTTCCTGGGCCGGTTTGTGGCATTTTTCCGCGCCGTCATGCCCGCACTGGCCGGCAGCTCACGGATGCCCTACCTGAAGTTTCTGGCCTTCAACGCCGCCGGCGGCCTGGTGTGGGGTGCAGGATTTGTCCTGCTCGGTTACCTGGCCGGGAACTCCTACGAAGCGGCAGCCACATCTGCCGGACGCGGCGTCACCGCGGTGGTCGCGGTAGTCGTCGTGGCCGCCGTGATCACGTGGCGGATCCGGAAAGCCCGCGCCACGCGCACCGCGAGCGGCCGGCGCACCGCCCGCGCCCGGCGCAACGCCAGCGGCCGGCGCAATGCCGGCGGCGGGGCCGGCGCCGGCCAGTCCTCCGGCAGCCCGGAACCATGACCGAAGCGCCCGGCCGCGAGTGTTACAGGGGCCACGTGACCGGAGACACGGCCCCGGCGCAGGAATGGCTAGGATGGTTCCTAGCCGACGAGGTTCCCTCCAGGATCACCAGCCCGCAGACGAAATTCACATTAGGAGTCAGCATGCCCATTGCAACCCCAGAGATCTACTCCGAGATGATCGACCGCGCCAAGACGGGCGGCTTCGCCTTCCCGGCGGTCAACGTCACGTCCTCCCAGACCCTGAACGCCGCCCTGCGCGGCTTCGCCGAGGCCGAGTCCGACGGCATCGTCCAGGTCTCCACCGGCGGCGCAGCTTACTGGTCCGGCGCCGCCACCAAGGACATGGTTGCCGGCTCCCTCGGTTTTGCCGCGTTCGCCCGCGAAGTCGCGAAGAACTACGGCGTGAACATCGCCCTGCACACGGACCACTGCCCCAAGGACAAGCTCGACGGCTTTGTGCTCCCGCTGCTCGCCGCCTCCGAGGCCGAGGTCAAGGCAGGCCGCAACCCCCTCTTCAACTCGCACATGTGGGACGGCTCCGCCGAGACCCTGCAGGAAAACCTGCGGATCGCCCGTGAACTGATCGAGCGCACCGCCGCCGCCAAGATGATCCTCGAGGTCGAGATCGGCACCGTGGGCGGCGAGGAAGACGGCGTCGAGAACGCCATCAACGACAAGCTCTACACCACGGTCGAGGACGCCCTGGCCACCATCGACGCGCTCGGTTCCGGCGAAAACGGCCGCTACATCACGGCGCTGACCTTCGGCAACGTGCACGGCGTCTACAAGCCGGGCGGCGTCAAGCTCCGCCCCGAGATCCTCAAGGACATCCAGGAGCAGGTCGGCGCCAAGATCGGCAAGGCCAACCCGTTCGACCTCGTGTTCCACGGCGGCTCCGGCTCCTCGGACAAGGAAATCGCGGACGCCGTCTCCTACGGCGTCATCAAGATGAACATCGACACCGACACCCAGTACGCCTACACCCGCCCCGTCGTGGACCACATGTTCCGCAACTACGACGGCGTGCTGAAGGTCGACGGCGAGGTCGGCAACAAGAAGCTCTACGATCCCCGCGTCTGGGGCGCTTCGGCGGAGGCCGGCCTGGCCGCCCGCGTGGTCGAGGCCGCCCAGCAGCTGGGCTCCACCGGCAAGACCTTCTAGCCATGTCCGACGAGTTCCGGAAAAACCTGATGGGTCCCGAGCCCACGCTCCTGCCTGCCGAGAGCGAGATCTACCAGCATCTCGCGCTCGGCCAGGAAGCCGTGGACCTCGTGGCGAAGTACCCCACCTCCTCGCTCCTGTGGGCCATCCTCGCCGAGGAGGCCTGGAACGAGGGCCGCACCATCGATTCCTACGCGTACTCGCGGGTCGGCTACCACCGCGGCCTGGATTCGCTGCGCCGCAACGGGTGGCGCGGCGTCGGGCCGATCCCGTGGGAGCACGAACCCAACCGCGGCTTCCTGCGCTCCCTCTACTCGCTTGGCCGTGCGTCCGCGGCGATCGGCGAGCCCGAGGAGCCGGAGCGGATCGAAAAGTTCCTGAAGGATTCCGATCCCGGCGCGAAGGCGGCCATCGAAGCCGAGGGCTGAGGCGCCGCCAAACGACGCAACGCGGGGTCACTTACGGTCCATCCCACCACGGTGGATGGGCCGTAAGTGACCCCGCGTTGCGGTTTAGGCGACGGTTTAACGCGTTAACGTGCGACGGCGGGCTCCCACCTTGAGGTGGGAGCCCGCCGTCGTTTGTGCGTGCGTGGGTCAGCTGGCCTTGGCCAGGCCCGTGCGGGCCATGGCGTCCGCGTAGGCGGTGTGCATCTCCGCCAGGTACTCTTCCTGCCGGGCCGGGGTGCCGGCGAACGCCCGGCCGCTGAGCGAGCGGACCTTGTAGGTCTTCAGGCCGCGGCGCCAGATCATGGGCACTTCGGTCTTGAGCAGCAGGTTGGCCAGGCGGTTGGCCTCGGTGCCGTGGGCGACGATCACGGAGGCGCGGGGAACGAGGGCCAGGAACTTCAGCAGCGGCTTCAGGCCCGCGGAAATCTGGTCCGGCGTGAACTTGCCGTTCGGCTCGCCGGGGACGTGCCACGGGTGGACGTTCCAGGGCATGACGAATTCGGGGCGCAGGCCGAGTTTCCACTGGATGCCCAGCATGCGGGTGGCGGCTTCGTCGTCGCCGGCGGTGATGAAGCCTGACGCGTCAGCGGTGCCGATGTTGGAGTACAGGCTGATGATCCGGCACTCGTCGACGTCGTGCATGGGGTCCACGTAGGGGACAGCGGTGCCAGCTTTGGTTGCCTGGAGGACGTCAAGGAGCTCGTTGACGGGGGCGACGTTAGGTTCGTACCGGCGGCTCAGAAGCTCTTCGCGGAAATTTTCGGTGGCCAGGGCTGTCATATGTTGCTGGGTCTCCTGCGGGATTGGCAAAGCTGCCACACCGGATGCAGGCACGCCGAATACGGGCATGCGGAGCAATGGTGTGGTTTGAAAATGTGGTGTGGACCGATTCCTGGTCGATCCTTATCAGTCTATCAAGCCCCGCGAAATGCGGCGCCGGGCTGGACCCCGCCGGCCAGGTGCTGCTACCAGAGCCGCTGGGTGGCGCGGCGTGCGCCTTCGCCGAGGGCCTCCAGCTTGGCGTAGGCGATTTGGGGATGCACCCTGCCGCCCAGCCCGCAATCGGTGGACGCAATCACGTTTTCACGTCCCACGAGCTCGGCGAAGCGCACGATCCGGTCGGCCACGAGATCCGGATGCTCCACGACGTTGGTGGCGTGTGAGACGACGCCGGGGATGATGACCTTCCCCTCGGGAAGCTTCGCATCCTCCCAGACGCGCCATTCGTGCTCGTGCCGGACGTTGGCCGCCTCGAAGGAGTAGCCGCCGGCATTGACCTGCAGGACTGAGTCGACGATGTCCGCGAACGGGATGTCCGTGGTGTGCGGGCCGTGCCAGGAACCCCAGCAGACATGCAGCCGGATCTGCTCCTGGGGAAGACCGCGCAGCGCCCAGTTCGTTGCTTCGACCCGGAGTTGGATGAACTTCAGGTAGTCCGCCAGGCTCGGCTCGGGGTTGATCTGGTCCCAGCTCTCGGCCAGGGAGGGGTCGTCGAGCTGGACTGTCAGGCCGGCGTCGATGATGGCCTTGTATTCCTCGCGCATCGCGTCGGCGCAGGCGTAGAGGAGTTCCTCGTCGCTGCCGTAGTAATCGTTGGCCACCCGGGCGCACGAACCGGGCGAGAGGGAGGCGATGAACCCCTCGGCGAGCCCGGCCGCGGCCAGTCCGGTCTTGAGGTTGGCAACGTCCGAGGCCACGAGCTCCTGGCCCGTGTACGTCAGTGGCCCGGCGACCTTGGGCTGCGTGACGGCCTTGCGGTGGGCCAGGATCCCGGAGGAGGGGTCGTTGTAGGCGTCATCGAACTTCTGCCGGTCCCGGCGGTCCGGGAAGGAGGTCAGGACGATGTGGCCGGGCGAGGAGCGGTGCACCGTGGCGTCGGCCCAGCGGTCCACGTCGGTCGGTTCCAGGCCGCCGAGCCGTGAGAAGGAGTAATTCCACCAGGCGCCGTAGTCCACGGAGCTGGACATCGTATGCCCGTACTCGCCGTCATTGGGTATGTCGATGCCCAGCTCCTTCTGGCGCTGGACGACGTCCACTACCGAGGTTTCGAGCAGGTCCAGGAATTCGGGCGTGATGCCGTCGGTTTCCTTGGCCTCGTTTGCGGCGATCAGCTCCGGCGTGCGGGGCAATGAGCCGGCATGGGTCACACGGATGTGGTCAGTGGTCCGGGGCATGGCGCGGTTTCCTTTCGGCCGCTCGGGATTCTCACTCCCACTCAATTCCACCTCGCGCCGTCCCGCAAGTGGTGCCCGCTATGTGTCGGGCCTGAGCTGGTGGATGATGCAGCTACGACGAACGCCAGGAAGAAGAACGGCTCGTCCGCCGCGGCGGACGCGTGGCCCTCCTCGCGGAAGCCGCCCTGGCGTTCACCACCTAGGCGGCGCGTCCAAGCAAGGACCCAAAGCGATGCCGGGCACCGATTTCGGCTAAACTTGGGTGGTAAGAGCCCCGGAACTCTGGCGTTGGATACGAACACAGCGATAGATTCGGGGCATTCTCATGAACGGCGCTGAACTGCGGTGACCGCCTGGTCACTAAACGCAGTTCGGCCCGAACGAATGGGGGAGGATCCCATGCCAGCAATCGTGATCGTCGGAGCCCAATGGGGCGACGAAGGCAAAGGTAAGGCCACTGACCTGCTTGGCGGCCGCGTCGACTATGTCGTCAAGCCCAACGGCGGCAACAACGCCGGGCACACCGTCGTCGTAGGCGGTGAGAAGTATGAGCTCAAGCTCCTTCCGGCCGGCATCCTGAGCCCGAACGCGATTCCGATCATCGGCAACGGCTGCGTGGTGAACCTGGAAGCCCTGTTCCAGGAGATCGACGGACTGGAGGCCCGCGGCGCGGACACCTCCAAGCTGCGCGTCTCCGCCAACGCGCACCTCGTGGCGCCCTACCACCAGGTCCTGGACAAGGTCACCGAGCGGTTCCTCGGCAGCCGCGCCATCGGCACCACCGGCCGCGGCATCGGCCCGGCCTACATGGACAAGGTGGCCCGCCTCGGCATCCGCGTCCAGGACGTCTTTGACGCCTCGATCCTGCGCCAGAAGGTAGAGGGTTCGCTGCGCCAGAAGAACGAGCTCCTGGTCAAGGTCTACAACCGCCGGGACATCGAGGTGGACGAGATCGTGGAGTACTTCCTGTCCTTCGCCGAGCGCCTCCGCCCGCTGGTCATCGACAGCACCTACGTCCTGAACACCGCCCTGGACGAGGGCAAGGTGGTCCTCATGGAGGGCGGCCAGGCCACCTTCCTGGACGTTGACCACGGCACCTACCCCTTCGTGACGTCCTCGAACCCGACCGCGGGCGGCGCCTCCGTGGGCTCCGGCATCGGCCCCACCCGGATCTCGCGTTCCATCGGCATCATCAAGGCCTACACCACCCGCGTGGGCGCAGGGCCGTTCCCGACGGAACTGTTCGATGAGATGGGCATGTACCTGCAGAAGACCGGCGGCGAGTTCGGCGTCAACACCGGCCGTCCCCGCCGCTGCGGCTGGTACGACGCCGTGCTGGCACGCCACGCCTCCCGGGTCAACGGCTTCACGGACTACTTCGTCACGAAGCTGGACGTGCTGACGGGCATCGAACAGATCCCGGTCTGCGTGGCCTACGACGTCGACGGCGTGCGGCACGACGAAATGCCCATGACCCAGACCGAGTTCCACCACGCCAAGCCGATCTTCGAATACTTCGAAGGCTGGACCGAGGACATCACCGGCGCCCGTACCCTGGAGGACCTGCCGGAGAACGCCCGGAACTACGTCCTGGCCCTGGAAAAGCTCTCCGGCACGCGGTTCTCCGCGATCGGCGTCGGCCCGGACCGCGACCAGACGATCGTGGTCAACGACCTCATCAACGACTGACACTGGCCGGCACCGACTGACGTGTCACCAACCGACGTACGACGGCGGCGGGTCGCCGCCGTCGCGGTTAAGGCCGCAGCCGTCGCAGTTAAGGCAGCAGTCACGCCTGGCGCAGGCGGGACCACAACGGTCCTAAGCGGGGTCTTCCGCGGACGTGAACCGCAGCGAGAGCCAGTTCTCCCGGCACGCCCTGGCGGCCGCCTCGGCGTCGCCAAGGCGGGCGAGCCGGATGATTTCAGCGTGCTGAGCCACCGATTCCCGGGCGGCAAAGGAGCCGAAACGCATCCGCTCCACCCGGCGCAGGACGGGGGTGGTTTGTTCCAGGAGTTCCCGGAGCACCGGGTTGCCGCTGACCGCGACAAAGACGGCGTGGAAATCGTCATCGGCCCGCAGTGCCGACTCGACCTCCGCCGCCTGCAGGGCCTGTTCGAAGCGCGCGTTGGCCCCGGCCATGGCGGCGAGGTGCTCCTCCGCCAGGAGCGGGACCGCCAGGCGTGCGGCCAGCTCGTGCAGTCCCGCCACCACCTGCTGCGTGCTGAGCGTCGACGCCGGGTCGCAGGGGGCCACGATGGTCGCCTTGCCCGGCAGCGCAACCACCAGGCCGGCGCGTTCCAGCCGCAGCAGCGCCTCGCGGATGGGTGTCCGGCTCACGCCGAGCCACGCTTCCAGTTCGGCGTCCTTCAGCCGTTCGCCGGGCTCGAAGGTGCCGTCGACGATCGCGTTACGGATCGATTCAAAGACGTTGTCCCGCAGCAGCGGCCGCTTGTGGACTCCGGCGAGCGAGGGTACGGGCATGCAACATATCGTATATCCCTCTTGCCCTTCCGGAGCCCGTATCCGACAATGCAATATATTGCATATTTGCTGTGACCGTTTCCCACCGCGAGCGAAGGACCGACGATGGCCATCACCGATTTCGAACGCTACCCCCTGACGTTTGGCCCGAGCCCCATCCATCCGCTGCCGCGGCTCAGCGCACACCTGGGCGGGGCGCAGATCTGGGCGAAACGCGAGGACGTCAACAGCGGCCTCGCGTTTGGCGGCAACAAGACGCGCAAGCTGGAGTACTTCGTCCCGGAGGCCTTGGCCCAGGGTGCGGACACCCTCGTCTCGATTGGCGGCTACCAGTCCAACCACACCCGCCAGGTCGCGGCGGTGGCCGCGAAGCTCGGTCTCAAAGCACGCCTGGTCCAGGAAAACTGGGTCGACTGGCCCGATCCGTTGTCCGACCGGGTAGGCAACATCCTGCTCTCGCGGATCATGGGCGCCGACGTGCGGCTGGACAGTGCGGGCTTCGACATCGGCATCCGCAGCAGCTGGGAAACCGCCATCGAAGAGGTCAAGGCCGCCGGCGGCAAGCCCTACGCGATCCCGGCCGGCGGGTCAGACCACAGGCTGGGCGGTCTGGGCTTCGCCAACTGGGCCTACGAGGTGGAAGAGCAGGAGCGCGAGCTCGGCATCTTTTTCGACACGATTGTCGTCTGCACCGTCACGGGCTCCACCCACGCCGGGATGATCGCAGGTTTTGCCGGCCAGGACAAACCGCGCCGCGTGATCGGCATCGACGCGTCGGCAACCCTGGCGAAGACCCGTGACCAGGTGGAACGCATCGCCCGGAACACCGCCGAGCTGATCGGCCTGGGCAGGGAACTCCGGGACGAGGAAATCAACGTCATGGAGGGCTGGGCCGGGGACCTCTATGGGATTCCCGTCGATTCCACCCTGGAGGCCATCCGCCTGGGCGCCTCGCTCGAGGCCATGATCACCGACCCCGTCTACGAGGGCAAGTCCCTGGCCGGGCTGATCGACCTTGTGAAAAGCCGGGAAATTCCGGCCGGCAGCAATGTCCTCTACGCCCACCTCGGCGGCCAGGTCGCCCTGAATGCCTACAGCGGGCTCTTCCGGTCCTGACGCGGCGTCGTCGTTAAGCTCCTGCGGCGGCGGGTTCCCTGGCGGGGGCCCGCCGTCGTCGTCGTTAAGCCCCTGCAGCGCCGGCTCAAAAAAGAAATCAAGAAATTTCCGATTGGTGCGTAACCTTTCGGGCCCGCCCAGCGATTACTCCTTTGTAAGCGCCGCCGGAGTCTTGGACCCCCCACCAGACCCCGGCTGGCCTTCCACCGTAAGTGCCGGCCGGCGCCTGCCCCCATGGGCGCCGGCCAGTCTTTTCTGGCGAGAGTGGGCTGTCAACTGCCCCCATGAGGCCTCAGCCCGCCTTCAAACCAAAAAAACAAAGGATGTACGTCTGTAATGAAGAGTGTTAGCAAGACCACCAAGATCGCTGTCGGCGCCGCCATTCTGGCAGTCGGAGGTTTCTCCGGCATCGGACTGGCCAATGCCGCTCAGATGTCCGGCACCGAGCAGGCTGAAGTGAGCCACGCTACGCCCGCCACGCCGGCTGTCCCGGCCACGCCTACGCTCCCGGCAAAGCCGGCCGTCCCCGCAGTTCCGGCCGCGCCGTCGACTGACGGCAAGGCCAAGGGCGACGCCGAAGCCGACGTGGACGGCACCGAGGGTGCCGTCGACGGCTCCGCCGACGCAAAGGACGGAGCCACCGTCAAGGGCGACGCCAGCGTCAAGGGTGCTGCCGGCGAGGCACGCGCCAACGCCAACATCCACGCCGCAGTTCCGGCCACCCCGGCGACACCGGCCGTCCCCGGTGCCAAGGGCGTTCCGGCAACCCCCGCTATTCCGGCAACCCCGGCTGTTCCGGCCCAGCCGGCTGTTCCGGCCCAGACGTCGGTCGAGCTGCCCCAGCACGACAAGTAAATTCCGGCTGTTTAGCCTGGACCCGGCACGGGTCTGAAAGCAAGGAAGGAGCCCTCACTTTGGAGGGCTCCGGGGTGCGGCCGCTAGACTTGCGGGGGCCGCACCCCAGCAGTAACGGAAGGACAGCCTCTTGGCACAGCAGCTAAGCGATGACGAATTGTCAGCCGCCTTAGCTGGTGACCCTTCAGGTTTCAGCGCGGTGTACACGGTTATTTCCCCGGCCGTGCTGGGCTACTTCCGGGCCCGGGGCGTGGACGACGCCGAGGCCCTGACCCAGGATGTGTTCGTGGACGTCCTGCCAAAGCTGGCCGGCGTCAGCGGCGGTCACGCAGGTCTGAGGACCTTCATTTTCTCCGTCGCCCACGCGCGGCTGGTCGACTACAGGCGGCGGGCAGAACGCACTCCGCATTTGGCCGAATACGATCCCCTGAACGACGCCCGGTACTCGGCATCCGCCGAGGACGAAGCGCTCGGATCCCTGGGCGGTATCTCGGACACCCTCGCGAGGCTCAATGAGGAGCAGCGCGAAGTTCTGGTCCTGCGGATCGTCGCGGACCTTTCCATCGAACAGGTGGCCGGCATCATGGACAAGACGCCGGGTGCCATCAAGCAGCTTCAGCGCCGCGGGCTCAGTGCCCTGCGCGAACTCGTAACCGAAAAGGACCACGCAGCATCATGACCGGCACCCGCGACCCCCAGCAGGATGGCACCATCCAGGCGATGCTGGGCGATTCCGGCCTCGAATCCGCGGCCGAGCTTCGGAGCGCGCTGGAACAGCTCCGCGCCGTGGTCCCGGATGCCGCTCCCGCGCCCCGCGCCGACCTCGCGGCCCTGCTCGCGGCCGGAACAGCCGGAGCAACCGGTCTTGCCGCCGCCCCTGACACAGCCACGACGACGGCGCTGCCCACCGTCGTGTCCGCGAAGAATGATGCCGATGAATCGCTGCCGGCCGGGGTCACCAGCCTGGCCGAGCGCCGCGGCCGGAAGCGCCGGCTGGCAATCGTCGGTGGCGCCGTCGTGGGTGCCATGACCCTTGGTGCCGGCGCCGTGGCGGCATCCAGCGAGGACTTCCGGCACAGCGTCAGCCACACCGTCGGGGTCATCTTCCAGACTCCGGGCCACGGCGGCGCACCGGCCCCCGAGCATGTCCAGCCCTCGCCGTCCACCATCCCCGCCCTTCCCGCGCCTGTCGCCACGCCGGGTCACGGCGCGCCCGGCACGCCCGGTGCTGACCCGTCCGGAGCATCGACGCCCAGCAGCTCCAGCGCCCAGGGCGCCCCGGCGGCCGGACACGCGCCCCCCGCCACGCCGCCCGCCGTCGGCCGCGACGGCATCCTGCCGACCCCCGGGCAGCGGCCCGGAGCGCCGGGGCTGCCCGGATCACCCGACCTTCCGGGCGGCGGCGGAAACGCAGGCAAGGATCTGCCGCGCGTTCCGGGCCACATCACGCCAACCCTGCCGGGCGTCGTTCCGACCAAGGCGCCCGGCCAGCCATAAGCCGCCCTTAAAGCCCTTTGTTAACCCGGTTGCGCTATCACTTAGGGCTGTTCTGAGCGCTCAGAACGACCCAAAGTGATAGCGCAACGGGTTGGTTGGCGGGGGGTTGGTTGGCGGCGGCTCGAGTTGGGCTGTTCCTGCTGTTTAGGCCAGGACCTGCCGCTTCGAAGAGATGACGCCGGTGTCGAATCCGGCAAGGTGCAGGCCGCCGTGGAACCGGGCATGCTCAATCTTCACGCAGCGGTCCATCACGACGTCGAGTCCGGCGGCCTCGGCCTCCTTGGCAACGTCCTCGTGCCAGGAGCCCAGTTGCAGCCAGAGGGTCTTGGCGCCGGCGGCAATGGCCTCGTCCAGGACGCCGGGCAAGTCGCCGTGCTTGCGGAACACGTCCACAATGTCCGGGCTTTCCGGCAGGTCCGCGAGCGACGGATACGTCGGCTGACCCAGGATTTCCTTCACCACCGGGTTCACGAAATAGACCTTGTACCGGGTGGAGGACTGCAGATAGGTGGCCACGAAATAGCTCGCGCGCGAGGGCTTGTCCGATGCGCCCACAATCGCGATCGACTTCGCCTGCCGCAGCAGGTTCAGGCGCTCCGGCGCCGAGGGGCCGGTCCAGGTCCGTTCTTCAACACTCATCAGTTCGCTCCGATCGTGCAGGCTTCAGCCTCTGCGGATGCATCCGGGGCTGCTGCTTCCGAGGCGGCGTCCAGTGCCTGGTCCAGGTCCCAGAGGATGTCATCGATGTCCTCGAGGCCCACGGAGATGCGGACCAGGTCCTCGGGGACACCTGCCGCCTCGAGCTGTTCGGGGCTCAGTTGCTGGTGGGTGGTGGACCCGGGGTGGATGACCAGGGTCCGGGAGTCGCCCACATTGGCCAGGTGTGAGGCCAGCTGCAGGGACTCGATGAACTTCTGCCCCGCGGCCCGGCCGCCCTTGACGCCGAACGAGAACACCGAGCCCGGACCCAGCGGCAGGTACTTCTGCGCCCGCTCGAAGTGCGGGTGCGAGGGCAGGCCGGAGAAGTTCACGTAGGCCACGCGCTCGTCCGCTTCCAGCCATTCGGCCACGGCCTGGGCGTTCTTCAGGTGCTCGTCGAGGCGCTGGGGGAGCGTCTCCACGCCCTGCAGCAGCTGGAACGCCGACTGTGGGGACAGTGCGGGTCCGATGTCGCGCAGCTGTTCGCAGCGCAGCTTGGTGAGGAACCCGTACTCGCCGAAGTTCCCCCACCAGGAGACGTTGCCGTAGGAGGCCACGGGCTCGGTCATGGTCGGGAAGTTGCCGTTGCCCCAGTCGAAGCGGCCGCTTTCGACGATCACGCCGCCGAGGGTGGTGCCGTGGCCGCCGAGGAATTTGGTGGCGGAGTGGATCACGATGTCCGCCCCGTGCTCGATCGGCCGCACGAGGTAGGGCGTGCTCAGGGTGGCGTCGACGACGAGCGGGACGCCGGCGTCGTGCGCCACCTTGGCGAGGGCCGCAAGGTCCTGGACCTCCGAGGACGGGTTGGCCACCACCTCCACGAAGATCGCCTTCGTGTTTTCCCGGACTGCGGCGGCGTAGTCCGCCGGGTCGGTGCCGGCGACGAATGTGGTGTCCACGCCGAAGCGGCGCAGCGTGACGTCCAGCTGGGTCACCGTGCCGCCGTAGAGCTGGGAGGCGGCCACGATGTGGTCCCCGGCCTGGGTCAGCGCGGCAAAGGTGATGAACTCCGCCGCCATGCCCGACGACGTCGCCACGGCGCCGATTCCGCCCTCCAGGGAGGCGATGCGCTCCTCGAACGCGGCCACGGTGGGGTTGCCGATCCGGGAATAGATGTTGCCGTATTTCTGCAGCGCGAAGAGGTTCGCGGCGTCCTGGGTGTCCTTGAACACGAAGGAGGTGGTCTGGTAGATCGGCACGGCGCGGGCGCCGTGCTCGGCGTCGGGGGTGCCGCCGGCGTGCAGCGCGCGGGTGCGGAATCCGAACTTGCGGTCAGCCATTACGCGTTCACCAGCTTGCTGGTAGTGCCGGCGTTTGCCGCCGGGGTCCGGGACAGGTCCAGTTCGGTGCCGTTCTTGCGGGCGAGGTCGGCCTCGAGTTCGCGGACGATCGGCAGGATGTCCTGGCCGAACGCGGCGACTTCCTCCTGGAAGTGGAGGTAGCCGGTCAGGAACAGGTTCACGCCGATCTTCTTGTACTCCACGATCCGCTCGGCGATCTGTTCCGGGGTGCCGATCAGCTGGGTCTTGAAGCCGTCGTTGTACTGGACCAGGTCCTCGAAGCTCGAGTCGGCCCACATGCCCTTGCCGTCCTTGGTGGCCGCCCCGGCTTCCTGGACGGCGGCGCGGAACCCCTCGACGGCGGGCTTGTGCGCCTTCTCGACGATCTCGCGGAGCGTGTCGCGGGCTTCCTTCTCGGAATCCCGGGCGATCACGAAGCCGTTGAGGCCGAACTTGGGGGAGGGGAGGGCACCTTCCGTGCCGCGACCGGCGGCACCTGACGCCGCCACGACGCCGGCGATGTTCTCCTTGAACCCGTCGAGGTCCTTGCCGTTGGAGAAGTACCAGTCAGCCACCCGGCCGGCGGTGGCCTGCGCGGCCGTGGAGTTGCCGCCGAAGAAGATCTCCGGGTGCGCCCGGCCCGGCACGTCCACCGGTGCCGGGTTCAGGGTGAAGTCGGTGATGTTGTAGTACTTGCCGGACTGGCTGTAGTCCTGCTCGGTCCAGAGCCCGCGGAGGACCTTGATGAATTCCTCGGTGCGGACGTAGCGCTCGTCGTGTTCGAGCCATTCGAGGCCGAAGTTGGTGAATTCGTCCTTGAGCCAGCCGGAGACGATGTTCACGGCGGCGCGGCCGTTGGAGATGTGGTCCGCGGTGATGATGTACTTCGCCAGCACGCCGGGGTGCCACATGCCCGGATGGACGGCGGAGATCACCTTGAGGCGCTCGGTGGCGGCCAGCAGCGCCAGGCTGAACGAGGTGGCCTCGTGCTGTTTGTCCGCGCCGTAGGAGGCGGCGTACCGGGTCTGGGTCAGGGCGTATTCGAAGCCGGAGTTCTCCGCGATCCTGGCCAGCTTCTTGTTGTATTCGAAGTCCCAGCCGGTGCGCTGTTCGATGGTGGATACCACCAGGCCGCCGGAGACGTTGGGGACCCAGTAGGCGAACTTGAGCGGTTCGGAAAGACGGGCGACGTTGCTGATCTCAGTCATGGGTGTTCCTTTACTTCCGGGTGGGGCTTGCTGGTGCCAGGATTTCCGCGGCGCGGTCGCGCAGCACATCCTGGATGCCCGCGATGGATGGTTCGTTCTGCAGCGAGGTGGTGTCGCCGAGCGTTGTGCCTTCGAACAGCTGGGTCAGCAGCCGGCGCATGATCTTGCCGCTGCGGGTTTTCGGCACGTCGGGAACGACGACGACGTCCCGCGGCTTGGCGATCGGCCCGATCTGCTTCGCGACGTGCGCCTTCAGCACACCCTGGATGTCGGGGGTGGCCGCCGAATCCTTCAGCACCACGAACGCGACGATCGCGTGGCCGGTCTTTGGGTCCGCGACCGGGCAGACGCCGGCCTCCACCACGTCCGGGTGGGTGACGAGCGCCGATTCGACCTCGATGGTGGAGAGCAGGTGTCCGGAGACGTTGAGGGTGTCATCCACCCGCCCGAGGATCCAGATGTCGCCGTCGTCGTCATACTTGGCGCCGTCACCGGCGAGGAACCAGCCCTGCTCGGCGTATTGGCGCCAGTACGAATCGAAGTAGCGGCGCGGGTTGCCCCAGACCGTCCGGGCGATCGCCGGGCCGGGGGAGTCCACCACGATGAAACCCTGGACGCCGGGCGGCACCGTGTTGCCGGCGTCGTCCACGATGCGCGTGCTGACGCCGGGCAGCGGGCGGGCCGCGCAGCCGGGCTTGAACGCGGCGTCCGTCGGTGCCGGGGAGAGGATGGTGGCGCCGGTTTCGGACTGCCACCACGTGTCCACCACGGGGGCGGTGCCGGCGCCGATGTTGGTCCGGAACCAGCGCCAGGCCTCGGGGTTGATGGCCTCGCCTACCGTGCCGAGAAGACGGATAGAGGAGAGGTCGTACGTGTCCGGGACGCCGTCCGGGAACCAGCCCATGAGGGAGCGGACCAGGGTGGGCGCGGTGTAATACTGCGTGACCGCGTAGCGTTCGATGATCTCAAAGTGCCGGCCCGGGTGCGGGGTGTTGGGCGTGCCCTCGAAGATGACCTGCGTGGCGCCGTTGGAGAGCGGGCCGTAGAGCTCATAGGTGTGCGCGGTGACCCAGGCGAGGTCGGCCGTGCACCAGTGCACGTCCTTCTCCCGCAGCGCGGGGTCGGGGTTGCTGAACAGGTGCTCGAAGCTCCATGACGCCTGTGTGAGGTAGCCGCCGGAGGTGTGGACCAGGCCCTTGGGCTTGCCGGTGGTGCCGGAGGTGTACATGATGAACAGCGGCGTCTCGGCGTCGAACGCCTCGGCTTCGTGAGTCTCGGAGGCGGTGCCGACGGCGTCGTGCCACCACACATCGCGGCCGGCGGTCATCGGGACGGTGTCCAGCTCGTCCGCGGGAGTGGTCCGGTTGACCACCAGGACGTGTTCGATGGCGTTGTCGCCGGAGACGGCGGCGTCCGCGTTGTCCTTGACCGGCACGGCGGTGCCGCGGCGGAACTGGCCGTCGGTGGTGACCAGGAGCTTGGCGCCGGTGTCCTCCACCCGGAACTTCAGGGCCTCGGCAGAGAATCCGCCGAAGACCAGGGAATGGATGGCACCGATCCGGGCCACTGCGAGGGTGATGATCACGGTTTCGGGGATGACGGGGAGGTAGATGACCACCCGGTCGCCCTTGGTGATGCCGAGATCCAGGAGGGCATTGGCGGCTTTGGAGACCTCGCGCTGGAGTCCGGCGTAGGTGACGGCACGGCGGTCGCCGGGCTCGCCCTCAAAGTGCAGGGCCACCTTGTCTCCGCGCCCCGCCGCTACGTGGCGGTCGACGCAGTTGTAGGCGACATTGAGCCTGCCCCCTTCGAACCAGGTGATCTGCGGTCCGGTGCCGGCCTCGACGTCGGCCGGGACCCGGCGGTGCGCGGTGTGCCAGGGCTTGGTTTGCTCCGTCGCGCCGCCGGGCAGGTCCGCCCAGTCGAGGCGGAGAGCCTGGGTTTCCCAGAACGCAACCGTCTCTGCCTGGACAGTTCCCGCGGTCGCGGCGCCGCTGTGCCGGGGAAGGTGGTTTCCGGAGGTGGTGCTGCGGTGACGCGCCGGCCCATCGGCGGGGACGCCGTGCACTGCGCCGTCCGTGGACTCGTTCAGGGACCATCCCGAAGAGCCGCGAGAGGAGCCGGCCGCGTCACGCAGCCCTGCTTCGTTCGCCGTCGCGTCCGAAGTGGTTTGGGGGAATGCCTCGGACGCAGGCCGGGCAAAGGTGGGCAGGGCGGAAGAATTCTCAGGGGTCATTGCTGCACTCCATCGGTCCTGGCAGTAGCACCCTTGGTTGCTCCGGCTCCCTCGAATTTCACCGAAGGAGGGCGGAGCGGTGGCGTGGGAATGGTCGTCCCACGTCACCGGGGGGTTGCTGCGGCGTCATCGATCCAGGTCTCTCGGCCGCTCGGGATGGTCACTACCTACTAGAACTTCAGATGCACGATTCCACAAAATCGGCGTCCGGGAGCGCCGTAATATTCGTTCACCCGGCGTGGGTCCGACCCAAATCATTCATTTATTCGACAATTGCCCGGAAAGGTCGCAGGAGTAAGGTTGATGCATGGCCCATGTTAACGATCCGGCAGTCATTGACCGCCTCATGCGAACCAAAGGCACGTGGGCGGTGGTCGGCCTCACCACCAACGAATGGCGCTCGGCGTATGAGGTCTCCCTCTATGTCCGGGACCGGATGGGCATGACCATCATTCCGGTCAACCTTCCGGGCGACGACGTCCACGGCGAGAAGGGGTACCGTTCCCTGACTGACATCCCGGCGGAGAAGCACCCGATCGACGTCGTGGACTGCTTCGTCAACTCCCACAGGGTGGGCGCAGTCATAGACGAGGCCATCGCAGTAGGCGCCAAGGCCGTCTGGCTGCAGCTGGGCGTCTTCGACGACGCCGCGACGGACCGGGCCAAGGCCGCCGGGCTGGACGTCGTCGTGAACGCGTGCCCCGCCCGCGAAGGCTGGCGCGTGGGCATCTAACGGCCCGGGAATGACGATCAACAGATCGGGAAGAGTCGGTTACAAAATGTGACCGGCTTTTTCTGTATCCGGCCTCCTGCCGTGTGAGATGGACTCGTAACCATCCCGAGCGGCTGAGAGATCTGGCTCCGTGACGCCGCAGCAACCCCCTCCTTTGAGGACGGTGCTACCGCCAGGACCGATGGAGAACCACTGTGTTCTGAGGCTCCCCGGCTTCGCTCAGCGCTGCCCGGAAGCCAGGACCCAGGGCTTTCCTCGGGCGAGCCCGGAGGAAATCATGAACACGCAGACAGCGGCAGCGCCGCGGCCCCGAGCAGGTGGGGGCCTGTGATCGAGATCCAGAACGTCAGCACGTCATTCGCTTCGGCCGCGGGACCTTTCACGGCCGTCGATGACGTGAGCCTGCACATCAGGCGGGGCACCATCCAGGGCATCATCGGGTTCTCCGGCGCCGGCAAATCCACGCTGCTGCGCAACATCAACCTCCTCGAGCGCCCGACGTCGGGCCGCGTCCTGGTGGACGGCATGGACCTGGTGACCCTGTCCGACGCCGAGCTCCGGACCAAGCGGCATGACATCGGCATGATTTTCCAGCACTTCAATCTCCTCAACAACCTCACAGCCCAGGAAAATGTGGAGCTGTCCCTGAAGTTCGCCGGCGTCGGGAAGGCGGAACGCCGGCGGCGGGCCGCCGAAACCCTGGAAATCGTGGACCTCGCCGACAAAGCGGGAACGTATCCGGCCAAACTCTCCGGGGGCCAGAAACAGCGGGTGGCGATCGCCCGCGCCCTTGCCACCGGGCCCAAAGTGCTGCTCTGCGACGAGCCGACGTCGGCCGTGGATCCCCGGACGACGTCATCGGTCCTGCAATACCTGGCCGACGTCAACGCCGAATTCGGCATCACAATCGTGGTGGTCACCCACGAGATGAATGTCATCAAGGCCATCGCGGACAACGTCGCGGTCATGGAAGAAGGCCGGGTGGTGGAGCAGTTCGACCTCGCCGAACTCCAGCGCCCCGGTTTCCACCCGGCGACGTCGATCGGCCGCTACCTGGTCTCCGATGAGATCCAGCTGGACCGCTCCGGGAGGGGCACCCACACCACAGCCGCGTCGGAGGGCCTGATCAATGTTTGACCGCATCCTGGAAGTCCTGCCCGAAATCGGCGTCGCCATGGGACAGACCCTCACCATGCTGCTGGTGGCCATCCCGCTGGCGGTGCTGCTCGGGACACCGCTGGGTGTCCTGCTCTACACCATCGGTCCCAACGGGCTCAAGCACAGGCCAAAGCTGCACCGGGTCCTGGACGGGCTGGTCAACCTGCTCCGCTCGTTCCCGTTCCTGATCCTGCTGATCGCGATCATTCCCGTGACCAGGTTCATTGTCGGCACGACCATCGGCACGGCCGCCGTCATTGTCCCGCTGACCCTCAACGCCATTCCGTATTTCGCCCGCTTCGTGGAACAGAACCTGAGCCAGCTCGGCGGCGGAGTGGTCGAAGCGGCACGGTCCATGGGCGCCAGCCGGTCCCAGATCGTCCGGGACGTCCTGATTGTGGAGGCGAAGCCAGGACTCGTCAGCTCCATCACCATCATGACCGTCAGCTTCATCTCCTACTCGGCGATGGCCGGACTGGTGGGCGGCGGCGGAATCGGCGACTTCGCCATCCGGTACGGCTATTACCGCTACGAAACGCCGCTCATGATCACCGCCATTGTCCTGATGATCCTGCTGGTCACCATCGTTCAGCTGGGCGGATCCTATGTTGCCCGCCGCCTGGACAAGCGCCTCTGAGCGCCGGCAGCACCCTCGTCCCACCTCCCACAGCGGAAAGCACCCCATGACTTCAACACCCAGTACCCGTTTCGACGGACCCCGCCCGCGCCTGCTGATCAGCGCCTTCGTGATGAACACGTCCAGCCACATCATGGGCGGCCAGTGGCGGCGCCCGGAAGCCCAGCAGCACCGGTTCAACGAACTCCAGCTCTGGATCGACCTGGCCCGCCAGCTCGAAGGCGCCAAGTTTGACGCGATCTTCTTCGCCGACGTCGTCGGTCTCTACGGCGACTACGACGGCGGGTGGGCATCGCTGCTGAAAAAGGGCCTGCAGGTGCCGTCCAACGACCCCCTCATCCTGCTGTCCGCGCTCGCCACGGGAACGCGGGAGATCGGGCTGGCCGCGACGTCGTCGGTGATTCAAAGCCATCCGTTCCAGTTCGCCCGGCAAATGTCCACGCTGGACCACATCAGCGGCGGCCGCGTGGCCTGGAACATCGTCACCAGCGTGCTGGAAAACGCGCACCGGAACTTCAACGCCACCGAGCTGACCAAGCATGACGAACGCTACGACTGGGCGGACGAATACGTCGAGGCCGCCTACAAATTGTGGGAAGGGTCCTGGGAAGACGACGCGCTGCTCCGGGACAAGGCGACCGGGGTCCACGCGGACCCGGAGAAAGTCAGCAAGATCTACCACCGCGGGCCCCGGTACTCGATCGACGGACCCCACCTCGCGGCCCCTTCGCCGCAACGCACCCCGGTGCTTTTCCAGGCCGGGAGCTCCGGCCGCGGCCAGCAGTTCTGCGCCGCCAACGCCGAGGCCACCTTCACCCTCGCGCCGAGCACCGAGGTGGCCGCGAAGTACACCGCGGCCGTCCGGGAACAGGCCGTTGCCGCCGGCCGCCATCCGGATGACGTGAAGTTCCTCCAGGGCATGCACTTCGTGGTGGGCGGCACCGAAGCCGAGGCGAACCGCAAAGCCGACGAGCTCGAGGACAGCCTGGACATTGAGGCCCTGCTGGCCCACGTGGGCGGCGGGTTCGGCGTCGACCTCGGCGGCCTGCCGCTGGACACCCCGCTCGGGGACCTTGAAACGGAAGGCAGCCAGGGACATCTCACGGCTATCCGCGCCTCCGTCCGCGGCGGCAACCCCACCCTCCGCGACATTGCGCTCTACCGCAGCCGGGCCAACCGGGTGGTGGGAACGCCGGACCAGATTGCCGACCGTCTCGAGCAGTGGCAGGACGCCGGAATCGACGGCATCAACATCATCAACCAGACCATCCCCGGCTCCTACACCGACTTCATCGACGGTGTGCTGCCGGAACTGCGCAGCCGCGGCCTCGCCCAGACCGGCTACGCGCCGGGAACCCTGCGCGAGAAGCTCTTCGGCGCCGGGCCGCGGCTCAACGGACGCCATCCCGCGGCGGCCTTCCGGGGAGCCTTCACCGATTTCTCCGCGGCGGCCGAAAACCAGCGCGTCAGCGTTACCGCCCAGTCATAGCCCAGCGCGAACCACCACAAAGGACCAAGACCATGCAGCGTAGAAATTTCCTCAAATATGCCCTCGCCGGCGCCGGTGCTGTCTCCGCCGCAGCACTGACCGGCTGCGGCCTCACCAACCCCGGCGGTGCCGGCGCCAGCGGCGGCAAGACGATCAAGATTATCGTCACCGAGTCCGCCCCGTACCAGGAACCGACCAAGCTGGCCCAGAAGCTGCTCGCGGCCCAGGGCTGGACCCTGGAGCCCACGTACGTCACGGACATCATCCAGCCCAACCTGGCCGTGGCCAACGGCGAATTCGACGCCAACTTCTTCCAGCACAACGCCTACCTGAAGCAGTTCAACCAGGACAAGGGCCTGGAGAACGTGGGACTGTTCTACGTCTACAGCGCCCCGGGCGGCATCTGGTCTGACAAGTACAAGTCCCTGAACGAGCTCCCGGACGGCGCCAAGATCGGCATTCCCGTGGACCCGGCGAACAACGGCCGTGCCCTGTTCATGCTGCGCGACGCCGGCCTGCTGGAACTGTCTGACGCCACCGTGATCCACACCTCGCAAAAGAACATCACAGCCAACCCGAAGAAGCTGCAGTTCGTGGAAGTGGACCAGCAGTCCCTCGCCAAGACCCTTTCCGATGTCGACGCCGGCTTCCTGGTCGCCCGGATGGCCGCGGATGCCGCGCACAGCAAGGACGACGCGCTGGCCTTCGAAACGGATGCGGACCAGGTCCCGTTCCGGATCGTGGTTGCCGGGCGGAAGGATTTTGCCGGGTCGGAGAAGGCCGCGGCCCTCAAGGCCGCCTTCCAGTCCCCGGAGGTCAAGGCCTGGTTTGCCAGCTACCAGAAGGGCATCCTGCCCACCCCCTGGGACCAGGATCCCGCCGCCGACGCCGCTAAGCTCTAGCCCGGCCACCAGCAACCAAGGGAACGCATGTCCTACGCACCAGAGACCACAGCCCCCGCAGCACCATCGGTCGCAGCCGCCTACATCGAGGCGCCGTCGGCCGAAGCCGCCTACGAGAGGCTGGCGCAGCGTTTCCGGCCCGTGTTTGCCCGGATCGCGGAGGGCGCGCTGGCCCGCGAGCAGGACAGGGTCCTGCCCTTCGAACAGGTCCGCTGGCTGAACGAGGAAGGCTTCGGCCGGCTGCGGGTGCCCACGGAACACGGGGGCGACGGCATCGGCTTTGAGCCCTTCTTCCGGCTGCTCATCGAACTCGCCGAGGCGGATTCCTCCGTGGCCCACCTCTACCGCTCGCACTTCGCGTTCGTGGAAACCGTCGGTCTGGAATCCGCGGACTTCCGGAACCGCTGGTACCCGAAAGTGGTGGCCGGCGAGATCTTTGGAAACGCCGCCACGGAGAAATCCGGCAATGTCCTCGGCACCACCGGAACCAAGCTGACCCGCCACGGCGGGGACTGGCTCTTGAACGGCAGGAAGTACTACACCACCGGCACCATCTTCGCCGAGTGGATTGCCGTCATGGCCAGCACCGCGGGCGTGGAGGGCCGCCAGTACGCCGTGGTCAGCACCACCCAGCCCGGAGTGGAAATCCTCGACGACTGGGACGGGTTCGGCCAGCAGCTGACCGGCACCGGCACCACGATTTTCCGTGACGCCGTGGTGCCGGACACCAACATCATCCGGCGCTCGGAATCCACCACGCACGAGCCGGCCTTCTTCCAGCTGGTCCTGCTCGCCGTCCTGGCGGGCATCGGCCGGGCGGCGCTGGCCGACGCGAGGGCGCTGGTCCGCGACCGCAAGCGCACCTTCAACACCAGCTCCGGCGAACTGTTCCGCCACGACCCGCTGATCCTGCAGCTCATCGGCCAGCTCTCGGCCAAGGTCTTCGCGGCGGAATCCGTGGTGCTGGCCGCCGCCCGGGAGCTCGACGCCGGCGCGGACCAGAACCTGGATCTCACCCCGGAACAACGCTACGTCCGCGGCGAGATCGCGGTGGAAAAGGCGCAGCTTCTGGTGCCCGAACTCGTCCAGTCCGCGGCCCAGCAGCTCTTCGACGTCACCGGGGCGTCCGCCACGTCGAAGTCGAAATCGCTGGACCGGCACTGGCGCAACGCCAGGACCGTTTCCACCCACAACCCCGCTGTGTTCAAGGCCCGCACCGTGGGCGACTACGAAGTCAACGGCACCACTCCCGAAGGGCTGCACAGCATCGGCGACGCCCGCACCGCCGCGCAGGCAGGGTGAGGCGGGCCGCAGCCGGATAGCCCGCGCAGCCGGGCAGGCCGCAGCCGGATAGGCTCGTGCCATGGACGTTGCCACCCTCCGCGAGATCTGCCTGAGCTTCCCCGGTGCGTTTGAGGATTTTCCTTTCGGCCCGGAGACATCGGTTTTCAAGGTGCGGGCGGGGATCGCCGGCGGCACGAGGCAGGACGCCAAGATGTTCGCGGCATCGGCCATGGACCCGGCCGACTGGTCCGTGAGCCTCAAATGCGAGCCGGCCCTGGCCGAACAGCTGCGGGCCATCCACCCGGAAATCACCGGCGCCTGGCATATGAACAAGACGCACTGGAACGGGGTCCGGCTGGACGGATCGTTGCCGGACGGCATGATCCGGGACATGGTGGAGGATTCCTATGACCTGGTGGTCGCCTCGTTCAGCCGGAAGCAGCGGGAACAGCTGGGCTGGGCGGGACTGGCCAGGGGCGAGGACACATGAGCGGTGATCCTGGTGCCGGCGCGCGGGACGGGCTGAACTATCCGGGCATTGGCTCCACTGAGCATGGCCAGGCTCCGGCAGGCTTTCCCTGCCTGGTGTCCCGGGCGTACCTCGGCGACGGCCCGGCACTGTACCGGAGGGTGGCGCAGGGGATTCTGACCTGGCAGCTGCAGAGACGCTCCGGGCTGCGCGTCCGCGCCGACTCCGACGCCGTCGTGCCCGGCGCGCGCGTGGTGAGCGGATTCGGCGTCGGACCCTTCCGGATCAACGCGCCCTGCGAGGTGGTGTGGGTGCGCCGGCCGGTGCCCGGCGACGGGCCGCAACGAGCCGGGTTCGGGTACGGCACACTGCCCGGTCATCCCGTGCGGGGCGAGGAGGCCTTCGAAGTGGAGATCGACGCCGCCGGCCGGGTGTTCCTGAAAATCACGGCCTTCAGCCGGCCGTCCAACTGGTTCTACGCGGCCGGCCGCGCCCTCACGGGACGGGCACAAAGGCATGTCACTTCCCGCTACATTGGGAGTGCACACGAACTGGCCGCAGGTGAAAGCTGATCAGGAGCAGATGGATGCTGGAACAGAAAGCCCTTGACCAATTGTGGAACTTCGACGACCCCGCCGGGTCCGAAGCCCGGTTCCGGGCGGCGGCCGCAGATGAACGCTACGACGCCGACGAACGCGCCGAACTCACCACCCAGCTGGGCCGGGCCATCGGGCTGCAGGGCCGCTACGAGGAAGCCGACGCCCTGCTGGATGCGGTCGATGCCGACGAGCCCACAGTCGCGGTGCGGGTGCTGCTGGAACGCGGCCGGGTGCTCAATTCCAGCGGCCACCCCGAGATGGCCGTGCCGCTGTTTGAACAGGCGGCCGAACTGGCTGACTACCTGGTCGAGGAATTCCTGGCCGTGGACGCGCTGCACATGCTCGCCATTGCCGACTCCGCCCACGCCGAGACCTGGACCCGGAGCGCCCTGGAGTACGCGTCCACGGTTCACGATGAGCGGACCAAACGGTGGGTGGTTTCGCTGCACAACAACCTCGGCTGGACGCTGCATGACGCCGGCCGGTGCACCGAGGCCATGGTGGAGTTCCAGCTCGCCGAACAGTGGGCCGACCGGATCGGCACCCCGCGGCAGCAGGAACTGGCCCGCGAGGCCATCAAGGCCTGTTGACCCGCCAACTGGCCATGTGACCCGGCATTGTCATGCTGGAAGAATGGAACCTCCGGAAAACCAATGAAAGGCTTCAGCCCATGATCTTCATCGTCGTCAAATTTAAGGTCAAGCCGGACTGGTCGGAGCGCTGGCTGGGACTCGTTAACGATTTCACCCAGGCCACCCGCCAGGAGCCCGGCAACCTGTGGTTCGACTGGTCCCGCAGTGTGGAGGACCCCAATGAATTCGTCCTGGTTGAGGCCTTCAAGGATGACGCCGCCGGGGCCCACGTGAACAGCGCCCACTTCAAGCAGGCTATGGCGGACATGCCTCAGGCGCTGGCCGAGACACCCCGGATCATCAGCCGGCAGCTCGACGGCGACGGCTGGGACCGGATGGGCGAGCTCACCATCTAACCGGCAATGGATACGCTTATGGCATGTGGATCGGCTGGATTGAATTCGACATCCTTCTGGGCGACGTTCACAGCCTGAAGGAGAAACGTTCCATGGTGCGGCCGCTGCTTGCGGAGCTGAAGCGCCGCTTTGATGTCTCCGTGGCCGAGGTCGGGGACCACGAACAGTACCGGCGCACGCAGTTGGGCGCCGGCCTGGTGGCAGCAGACCGGGCACACGTCGTGGAGGTACTGACCGCCGTCGAACGCTTCGTGGCGGCCCGGCCCGAACTCGAACTCCTCAGCGCACGGCAACGGGAGCTCCGCAGCGACGATTAAACAACGCGGGGTCACTTACCGCCCATCCCGAGGGGATTTATGGGCGGTAAGTGACCCCGCGTTGCTTTGAGCGGTAGGGCTTAGCCGAAGTACTTCGGCAGGGTCGCCTCGTGGGCTTCGCGGAGCGCGTCGAGGCTCATGGTCTCGACACCGTTGATCTCCAGCGTGCCGCCCTCGGCGTCCACCACACCGATCCGGACGTGCGCGAAGCCGCGGGCGGTGCACATGTCCGTGAAGCGGATTTCCTCCGAGCGGGGCACAGCGACGACGGCGCGGCCCTGGGTTTCGGAGAACAGCGCCGTGAACAGGTCCACGCCGTCGCGGTCCAGGACGTCCTGCAGGGCGATCCGGGCGCCCACGCCGTAACGCAGGGACGACTCCACAAGGGCCGCGGCGAGGCCGCCTTCGGAGAGGTCGTGGGCGGAATCCACCATGCCGTCGCGGGAGGCGTTGATCAGAATCTGGCCCAGTTCGCGCTCGGCTTCGAGGTCAACTTTCGGCGGCAGGCCGCCGAGGTGTCCGCGCATGTTCGACCATTCCGAACCGTCCAGCTCTGCCGCCGTCGTGCCGAGGAGGTAGATGGCCTGGCCGTCTTCCTTCCAGCCCGACGGCGTGCGGCGGGCGACGTCGTCGAACTTGCCCAGCACTGCCACCACGGGGGAGGGGTGGATGGGGGTGGTGCCGGTCTGGTTGTACAGCGAGACGTTGCCGCCGGTGACCGGGATGCCGAGGACCATGCAGGCGTCGGACAGGCCGCGGATGGCTTCGGCGAGCTGCCACATGACGTCGGGATCCTCGGGGGAGCCGAAGTTCAGGCAGTCGCTGACGGCCATCGGCACGGCACCTGAGGTGGCGACGTTGCGGTAGGCCTCGGCCAGGGCCAGCTGAGCGCCGTGGTACGGGTCCAGGTAGGTGTAGCGGCCGTTGGCGTCGGTGGCCAGGGCCACGCCGAGGCCGGTTTCCTCGTCCACCCGGACCACGCCGGCGTCGTCCGGGAACGCCATGGCGGTGTTGCCGCCGACATAGCGGTCGTACTGCTTGGTGATCCAGGACTTGTCGCACATGTTCGGGGAGGCGACGAGCTCGGTGATGGCGGCGGCCAGGTCCGCGGGGGCGGAGGGGCGGCCGGCGTCCTGGACGGACCCGGTGAAGGAGTCGGCCTGGACGGCGTCCTGCCATTCGGGGCGGGCATAGGGTCGGTCGTAGACCGGGCCGTCGTGGGCCACGGTGCGCGGGTCGACGTCGACAATGACCTCGCCTTCCCACGTGATGATGAGGCGGCCGGTGTCGGTCACCTCGCCCAGCCAGGAGTACTCCACCGCCCACTTGTCCATGACCGCTTCAAACGCGGCGATGTTTTCCGGGGTGACCACGGCCATCATGCGTTCCTGCGACTCGGACATCAGGATTTCGCCCGGGGTCAGGGTGGGGTCGCGGAGCAGCACGGAGGTCAGCTCGACTTCCATGCCGCCGTCGCCGTTGGAGGCGAGCTCGGAGGTGGCGCAGGAAATGCCGGCGGCGCCGAGGTCCTGGATGCCCTCCACCAGGGATCCCTTGAACAGCTCCAGGCAGCACTCGATCAGGACCTTCTCGGCGAACGGGTCGCCCACCTGGACCGCGGGGCGCTTGGACGGCTTGGTGTCATCGAAGGACTCCGAGGCCAGCACGGAGGCGCCGCCGATGCCGTCGCCGCCGGTGCGGGCACCGAACAGCACCACCTTGTTGCCCTTGCCGGAGGCGTTCGCGAGGCGGATGTCCTCGTGGCGCATCACGCCGACGGCCAGCGCGTTCACCAGCGGGTTGCCCTGGTACACGGAGTCGAAGACCATTTCGCCGCCGATGTTGGGCAGGCCCAGCGAGTTGCCGTAGCCGCCGATCCCTGCCACGGCGCCGTGCATGACGCGGGCGGTGTCCGGGTGGTCAATGGCGCCGAAGCGCAGCGGATCCATCACCGCTACCGGGCGGGCGCCCATGGAGATGATGTCGCGGACAATGCCGCCGATGCCGGTTGCGGCGCCCTGGTAGGGCTCCACGAACGACGGCGAGTTGTGGGACTCAATCTTGAACGTCACGGCCCAGCCGTCGCCCAGGTTGGTGACACCGGCGTTTTCGCCGATACCCACGAGCATGTCCTTCTTCATTTCCTCGGTCACCTTGTCGCCGAACTGGCGCAGGTGGTTCTTCGAGGACTTGTAGGAGCAGTGTTCGCTCCACATCACCGAGTACATGGCCAGTTCCGCGCCGGTGGGGCGGCGGCCCAGGACCTTGACCACCTCGTCGAACTCGTTCTGCTTCAGGCCCAGTTCGGCCCAGGGGAGTTCGGTGTCCGGGGTCTTGGCCGCGTTCTCGACGGTGTCGATGTTGAACTTCCGGGCGGTCTCCGCGGGTGCCGCCACTGCGGGTGTCTCCGTCATTTGTTGTCTCCCACGATCTTGTTCAGGACAGAGGTGAAGAACCCGAGGCCCTCGGTGCCGGAGCCGAGCTCGGGACCGAAGCCGGCCTCCACAGCGTGCTCGGGGTGCGGCATGAGGCCCACCACGTTGCCCGCGGCGTTGGAAATGCCGGCGATGTCGCGCCGGGAGCCGTTCGGGTTGAAGCCGACGTAGCGGAACACAACGCGGCCTTCGGCCTCGAGCGCGTCCAGGGTCTTCTCGTCGGCGATGTACTGGCCGTCCTGGTTCTTCAGCGGCACGGTGATTTCCTGGCCGGCGGCGTAGTCCCCGGTCCAGGCGGTGGTGTTGTTTTCCACGCGCAGGACCTGGTCGCGGCACATGAACTTCAGGTGGTCGTTCTTGATCATGGAACCGGGCAGCAGGTGCGACTCGGTCAGGATCTGGAAGCCGTTGCAGATGCCCAGCACGGGCAGCTTGGCCTCGGAATTGGCGGCGTCGATGATCCTGGACATCAGCGGCGCGAAGCGGGCGATCGCGCCGGCGCGGAGGTAATCGCCGTACGAGAACCCGCCGGGAATCACGACGGCGTCAACGTCACCCAGGGTGGTGCCGGCGTGCCAGAGCTCCACCGGGGTGGCGCCGGCCAGACGGACCGCACGGGCGGCGTCGCGGTCGTCGAGGGTGCCGGGGAAGGTGACGACGCCGATCTTCGCACCAGCGAGCCTGCGAGCACCAGGAGCGTTGGCGGCGACGGCGACGGCCTCGCCGATCAGGGGGAGTTCAGTCATTTCAGGCCTCAACGACCTCGACGTTGACGACGTCCTCGATGACCGGGTTGGACAGCAGGGTCTCCGCGGCGTCGCGGGCCTGGGCCAGGATCTCCTCGGTCACCTCGCCGTCGACCGTGAGTTCAAAGCGCTTGCCCTGGCGGACAGAGCTGAAAGCGGTGAAGCCCAGCCGGGGCAGAGCACCGACGATGGCCTTCCCCTGCGGGTCCAGAATCTCGGGCTTGGGCATGACGTCGACAACGATCCGGGGCATCCGGTAACTCCTGTGCGTGAGCGTTGGGTAAGGGCGCAGCGGAGTGGTGCCGTCTCACGCCGATCCGCTGTGTGTTGGACTGGTGAATACAGCGTGAAAGGGCGCTCCGCGAGCTTGCATGCCCATTCTACCGGCCACCGTGCGTCCGGCCGTATTCGGGCGGGGAGTGTGAACGCGGCCTCCCCGGCAGGTCCTTGAGCTGGGGAGATGGCGTCGCGGGGGCGGCTGCGCCCTATGGTCGGGGCTGCCGCGGGTCAGTAGGATGTGCGCATGGCTGAGAAACCGAAATCCGTGGTGTTGTCTGTTGTGGCCGTCGCAGTGTTCGCCGGGCTGGGCCGGATGGTTCTGCAGAAGATCAAGGCTGACCGTGCGGCGAAGGCGACCAAGGTGGCCGGCCCCCTGGATGAGAAGACCCGCGCATGGATCAGCGACGTGGTCCGGACTCCCCGAAAATAGGCCGGCGGATCACGAGCGGGCCGGCGGCGGGCCCGAAGATCGTAAGTCGTCGCGGCCTCCGGCGCTGAGCCGGCGCATGCTGGCGTAGGCACTGTGCCCGCGGGAGTCCAATTGACGCAGTTCAGCATCCTCACCATCGCATCGTGTCGTATTGCGTGACAAATTTTAAATACCTCCTTGTGGTCTATGTCATATCTCGCTCTCGGTCTGTACTGTATGAATCGGCTGGTATCCGTGGGGGCGGGCCGGGCGACCGCCCGGTGAGTTCCCGCCAGTCCGTTGGGCCCGGCGTTGGAGTCGGGCCGTTCCTTTACGAAAGGTTCAAACACTCGTGACATCACCAGGAAAGAGCTTCCTTCGAAGCGGGGGACTCCGGAGGGCCGCGGCACTGACCCTGGGCTTGCCGGTTCTTCTGTCCAGCATCGCGATCGCCCCCGCCAATGCGGCCCCGGCGCAAGGCCCGGGCGTAGCCGGCGTCGCACAGAAGAATATTGATCCGAACAACTACAAGGACGGCCGCTACATAGTGGTCATGGCGGAGAAGCCTTCCGCGACTTACGACGGCGGGACGGCCGGCCTGCCGGCCACCAAGCCTGCCTCCGGCAAGAAACTGGATGCCACCAAGGCCGAAGTCAAGCAGTACAAGGCCCACCTGGAACAGAAGCAGGCCCAGGTGGCCGGCCAGCAGGGCGTCAAGATGCAGCGCCAGTTCACCGCAGCCCTCAACGGCTTCAGCGCCAAGCTGACCGCGGACCAGGCCGTGAAACTGGCCCGGGACCCGTCGGTCCTCGTCGTCGCGCCGGACACGGAGAACGCACCCGATTACTCCACCGCCGACTTCCTGAAGCTCAGCGGGCCCAACGGCACGTGGAACACCAAGTTCGGCGGCCAGGACGCGGCCGGCAAGGGCGTCGTGGTCGGCGTCATTGACACCGGCTACACCCCCTCCAGCGCCTACTTTGCCGGCCAGGAGGTCAAGCCCCTCACCGGAAATCCCGTCGTCGGCGTGCCGTACCGCACCCCGGACGGCAAGATCGCGATGCTCAAAGCCGACGGCGAAACCTTCAAGGGCGAATGCCAGGTCGGCACCGACTTCGACGGCACCGCCTGCAACTCCAAGGTCCTGAGCGCCCGCTACTTTGGCGAGGACTTCGCGGCCACTGTCCCGCCGGAAGACTGGGCTCCGGGCGAACGGCTGTCCCCGGTCGACGCCGCCAGCCACGGAACCCACACCGCCAGCACGGCTGCCGGCAACGCCAATGTCGAGGCCATGGTTGACGGCAGGAGCTTCGGGCTGACCAGCGGCATCGCGCCGGCCGCCAAGCTCTCCGTTTACAAGGTCTGCTGGGAAGACAACGATCCCAACTCCGGTGGGTGCTACTCGTCCGCGTCCGTCGAGGCCATCAACAAGGCCATCGAGGACGGCGTGGACGTCCTGAACTACTCCATCTCCGGCGCCACGGATACCACCACCGATCCGGTCTCCCTGGCATTCCTGTCCGCCGCCTCGGCCGGGATCTTCGTCGCGGTCTCCGCCGGCAACTCCGGCCCGACCGCCAGCACCGTCAACCACGGCGCGCCCTGGCTGACCACGGTCGCGGCCACCAGCTTCTCGCAGGAACTGCAGGGCACGGTCGAGTTCTCCGACGGCAGCAAATACCGCGGCGCCAGCATCATGAACGGCCAGGTTTCCAATGCCGGCGTCGTGCTGGCAGCCAACGCAGGAGCCGCCGGGAAAGCCAGCCCGAATCTGTGCGGCCCCGATTCGCTGGACCCGGCCAAAATCACCGGCAAAGTTGTGGTCTGTGACCGCGGCGTCGTGGACCGCGTCGCAAAGAGCGCCGAAGTCAAGCGCGGAGGCGGCGTCGGCATGATCCTCGTCAACCTGTCCGTCTCCTCACTGGACACGGACAAACACTCAGTCCCCACCGTCCACGTGAACCCGCCCGCCACCGAAGCCATCAAGGCCAAGGTCACGGCCAATCCGGCCATCACGGTTTCCCTGGTCAACAAGGACACCACCGGACTGCCCCTCGAGGCGCAGCCGCAGATCGCCGGGTTCTCTTCCCGCGGCCCGCTGCTCGCTGAAGGCTCCGACCTCCTCAAGCCCGACGTCGCGGCGCCCGGCGTGGCCGTGCTGGCCGGCGTTTCGCCGATCGGCACCGGAGGCGACAACTTCGGTTTTCTTTCCGGCACCTCAATGGCCTCCCCCCACGTAGCCGGCTTCGGCGCGCTGATCCTGGCCATGAAGCCCACGTGGTCCCCGGCGGCGGTCAAATCCGCGATGATGACCACCACTAGCGACGTCAAGAACGCCGACGGATCCAAGAACACCGATGTCTTTGCCACCGGCGCAGGCCAGGTGGACCCGGCCCGCGTGCTGGATCCGGGCCTCGTCTACGACGCCAGCGAGGCAGACTACCTGGAGTTCATCCACGGAACCACCAAGGCGCGGGACATGAACCTGCCCTCCTTCGCCCTCGGCAACCTGGCCGGGAAGATCGAGGTCACCCGCACGCTGACCGCCCTGACCCCGGGGGTCTACAAGGCCCAGTTCAACGTTCCCGGCATCAAGGTCAGCGTGACCCCGGCTGTTCTGAACTTCCGCGCCGCCGGCGAGAAGCGCACGTTCAAGGTCTCCTTTGAGAACCAGGGCGCGCCCCTGGGCAAGTTCGCGACCGGTTCGCTGAGCTGGCAGGGCGCCAACAAGAATGTGGCGTCGCCGATCGCGGTCCGTCCGCAGTCCGTCGTGGCCTTGTCCGATGTCGCCTTCACCTCCGAGGGCGGCAGCGGTTCCGGTGCCATCAAGGTGGTCTCCGGCACGAACGCGCCGATCAACATGACCCTCGACGGTCTCTCGAAGGCCGACTCCACGGCCGCCGAGCTCGTCCCGGGCCCGTTCACCGGCGCCCCGGATGCCTCCAACGTGGTCAAGGAGGTCACAGTCGTGGCCGGCTCCCCGCTGGCCAAATTCTCGGTCATTTCCGCGGATCCGAAGGCTGACTTCGACATGTACGTCATGACCCCGAACGGTCCGCTGACGGTCGCGACGTCGTCGGCCAGCGAATCGGTGTCCATCCCCAACCCGACCCCGGGTAAGTACACGATCTACGCCAACCTGTACGCCAGCCCGAACAACCAGGCCACCAAGGCCTCGGTCGACGCCGCCGTGCTCGGCAAGGTCGAGGGCAAGGCCTCGCTGAGCCCGAACCCGCTCCGGCTCGCCAACGGCAAGGCCGGCAAGGTCACGCTGAGCTGGGATGGGCTTCAGGTCGGTTCGTACATCGGCCGGGTCACCTTCGCCGGTGCCAGCGATCCCACGTTCGTCTCAGTCCTGGTGACCCCGGCCGGGACCGTTGTGGTCCCGCCGACCTCCGAGGACCAGGATTCCAATGACGGTCCGGGTGACGACGCCGATGGCGACAACTCCCACAAGGACAAGAAGGACAAGGGCAAGAAGGTGAAGGAGGAGCAGGGCAAGATGCAGAACAGCGATCAGTCCTTCGCCCCGAACTACGCCATCTAGGCGACGCCATTTAGGCAGAAGCAGCACCAAAATACGGCATCGGCCGGCGGCTCACACCGCCGGCCGTTGCCGTTTAATCCGCCGGGGGCGGAGCCGGGAGAGCCGAGCGCGCGGGAAAGGTCGGGGCGGACCCGGTCCCGGGCCGGCCGGCGGAGCCGGGAGAGCCCAGGGGCCGCGGGCGTCCGTGCCGTGAAGGCTCAGATTGCCCCGGTGGATCCCGCAACCCCGCCCAGCAGCGGCGCTATCGCCCGCCAGCGGGCGATCTCGCAGCCATCGGTGCGGCTGAACGTGCTGTGGACTTCCCGGCCCAGGAACCAGCCGGTCACCACGGCGACCTGCGGACCCCCGTACTGCTGCGTGCACATCTTCGGCGGCCCCGGCTTTGGAAAGAAGATCGCCTCGCCGTGCTGCGTGACCGCCGCGAGGGCGGCCGCCGAATCCGGCAGCGTGGACGCCGGGGCGACGCTGCTGCCGTCGACCGCCAGTCGGAAGGTGTACTCCGGCGCTTCCGGGGCCTCCGTCAGCCGGACGGTGAGATCGATCTCGTGGTGGCTGTGACGCTCGTGGGTGGCGGTCATTGCTGTCCTTCCGTGTGTTCGGGGGCAGGGCCGGAACCCATCGACTGGAGCAGGGGAGCGAGCTCCTGCAACAGCCGCTGCCGCAGTACTTGTGATTCGGCTGAAAAAGCCCGCTGGTGCTCAACGTACGCAGCTTTGCCCTCGGGTGTCTCGATCCGGATCGCCGGATACCCCCAGTCGGCGAGGTCGTACGGCGACGCCCGCATGTCCATGGCCCGGATCCGCCACGAGAGTTCGAAACAGTCCATGACGAGCTCGCTGGGCAGCAACGGGGACAGCTTGTAGGCCCACTTGTATAGGTCCATGTTGGCGTGCAGGCAGCCCGGCTGCTCCATGGTGCGCTGGTTCCCCCGGCTGGGAACCATGCTGTTCAGCGGAACGGCGTCCGGGGTGTAGAAGCGGAAGGCGTCGAAGTGCGAGCACCGGATCCGGTTCTCCTCCACCACCTCGTCGGTGCGCCCGGACCCCAGCCGCAGCTGCAGGTACTCGTGCCGGAGATCGAACTTGTCCTGCCGGTAGACCATGGCCCACTCGTGCAGCCCGAAGCAGCCGAACTGGGCCGGCCGCGCGGCAGTCCCGGCCAGGATGATCCCTGCGAACTGCAGTGCCTCCCGGCGCTCCCTCAGGAAGGCGTCGACGTCGACCGTCACCGCCGGCGACTCCGCCGGCAGCCCGGCGGCCGCGAGTTCTGTGGCGTCGGCCGCGCGGTAATACTTCCACCCGGTCCGCGCCTCAGCCTCGGGGCCGGAGAGCACGACGCCGGCGCCCGGGTGCCAGCGCAGCAGCTGACCGGGCTTCTGGGTGTAGTAGGTGAAGAGGAAGTCCTCCACCGGGTGCTTCCGGCCGGCGGAGCGCCGCTCGAGGTAGGGGTCCGCGTAGCGGCGGACATGTTGGACGTGGGCGGTCTGGCGCGGCAGCCATTCTTCCTGCTGGAGGTGCAAGGGCTTAGCTCGCCCCGCCGGATGAGCCCAGAACATCTTTGGCGGCGTTCCAGGCGGCGATTTCACAGCCGTTTGTCAGGCTGAAGCTCGCCTGAACCGCCCTGCCATCCACGACGCCGGTGACTGTGGCCACCTGCGGGCCGCCGTACTGCTGGGTGCAGGTCTGGTTCTTGGCGGGCGGGGCGGGGCTGAGGATGGCCGGGTTGTTCTTGATGGCGATGCACGCGGCGGCGGCGTTGGGGTGCTGGCTTTCGGCCGCCGGAACCCCGTTTTGGCACACCAGCGTGAAGTTGGCCGCGGTGCCGGTTTCGTTCGGCTTGACCATGATGGCGAGTTCGGCGTTGCCCTTGCCCGGTCCGGACGGCAGCGGGACGGCGGAGGGGGACGGTGCCGGCGAGGTCGTCTCCGTCTCCGGCGACGGCGAGCCCGACGGCGCTGTGGGTGACGGGCTGGAGGGGGTGCCCGACGTCGTGCTGGGGGAGGGAGAAGGTGTGGGCCCGCCGTTCGGCGTGCAGGCGGCCAGTCCGGCCACGGCCATCAGGACGGCCGCCAGGACAAGTGCCGGGCGGCCCGATTGCGTGCGCATCAGCAGTCCTCCTCTGTTTTGCCCAGTCTACCGCCGGGGCGCGTCCTCCGGGCCGGGCCGTGTGGCGGCGATCAGGTCCATCATGGTGGCGTGCAGCTGGCCGACCTGTTCACGGGTCAGGCCCAGCCGGGCCATCATGATGCCCGGGACTTCGGTGGCCTGCTCCCGAAGGGCGGCGCCGCGCGGCGTCAGCCGGACATCCAGGGTGCGCTCGTTGCCTTCCATCCGCTGGCGGGTGATGAAGCCGGCCGTCTCGAGCCGGCGCAGCAGCGGCGAGATGGTTGCCGGCTCCTGGGCCAGGGCGTCGCTGATGTCGCGGACCGACCGCGGGCTCGCTTCCCACAGGCACAACATCACGAGGTACTGCGGGTGGGTCAGGCCGAGCCTGTCCAGGACGGGCTTGTAAGCGCCCACGACGCTGCGGGAGGCCACCGTCAGGGCGAAGCAGAGCTGCTGTTCCAGCAGGAGGTCGTCCTGCGCTGCCTGGGCGTCCGGCAGGCCGTTCGTGGCGTGGCCGCCCTGAATTGCTGGGGTTCCTTGGGTCACACCGACTCCTTCGAATGATTAGTGCACTAATGATTAGCGTACACTGGGAGCATTGTCTTGCTCCCAGGAAAGGATAGCCATGGCCAAGGAAAACGCCGTCGAGAGGTTCATGCGGGCCACCGGGAAGTTCCGGGCGGTGTTCGGGCCGGCAAACCGCAGTTCACTCGGCCACGAGATGACCGACCAGAACAGGCGGCTGCTGGCGGCGCGGCAGGCTGAAACTGAACAGTGGGAGACCTTGCACCGGCCCGACGGCAGCACTTATGTGGTGCCCCGAAACCCTGACGACAAATCCCTGCGCTAGGTCCCTTTTAGCGCCACCTCACCCGGGCCATTTCCCGCTGCCGGGCGTAAAATGAGGGCACTGACACACCGCTGTGCAGCATCCTGAACCATCCGGGACGAGGAAAGGGGGTGGGACTAGTGACACGTGCTGTCAGAGCTTTCATGGAAAAGACCGACAAGCTGAGGCTGCTGTTCGGGCCCGCAAATCGAGGCGACACCGCGGCGCCTGTAGTTCACAAGCACGACGACTTCGAGCACGCCTCGGAAGACGACCTGGCAGGTTTCGAAGTCGAGACGGACGACCACGGACACCACTACGCTGTCCGGAAAACGGATCTCGGGAAAGAAGAGGTCTGACGAGGCCCGCTTCGCCGGTTCCGGGTACCGGGGGCGTCCTGGGCGGCCGCGTGGTACGCGGCCGGAAACGTGGGAATTCGGCCGGAGTTGTGGGGAAGCGGCCGACGACGGGCGGAGACGGGGAAGGGAGCGGCAGGTGCCGCTCCCTTCCCCGTCTTTATGCGGTCCGGGGTCCGCCCGGATGCGCAGGTGCGGCTAGCGGCCGGTGCCGCCGTAGACCGTGGCCTCGTCCTCGCTGTCGAGGTCAAAGGCCCTGTGGATGGCGCGGACGGCGTCGTCGAGCAGATCCGCGTGGGTGACCACGGAGATCCGGATCTCCGAGGTGGAGATCATGTTGATGTTGATGCCGGCCTCGGAGAGGGCCGCGAAGAAGCGGGCGGACACACCCGGGTGCGAGCGCATGCCGGCGCCGATCAGCGAAAGCTTGCCGATCTTCTCGTTATATTCGATGCTCTCAAAGCCGATCCGGTCCTGCGCGGCGTGCAGGGCGGCCAGGGCCTCGGCGCCTTCGACGATCGGGAGGGTGAAGGAGATATCGGTCCGGCCCGTGCCGTGGGTGGACACGTTCTGGACGATCATGTCGATGTTCGAGTGGGCGTCCGCGATGACCTGGAAGATCGCCGCTGCCTTGCCGGGGATGTCAGGTACGCCGACAACCGTGACCTTGGCTTCGGACCGATCGTGTGCCACACCGGAGATGATTGGCTGCTCCAAGGCAACTCCCTCTTGAGTCGTGATCTTGTCGTCGGCGCCGGGCAGAACCCAGGTGCCTTCGTTCTGGCTGAATGAGGAACGGACGTGCAGTGGCACCCCAAAGCGGCGGGCGTATTCAACACAGCGCAGGTGCAGAATCTTAGCGCCGGACGCGGCCAGTTCCAGCATTTCCTCGCTGGAGATGCGGTCGATCTTCCGGGCGGACGCGACCACGCGCGGATCGGCCGTGTACACGCCGTCGACGTCGGTGAAGATCTCGCAGACATCGGCGTCGAGCGCCGCGGCGAGGGCCACCGCCGTCGTGTCCGACCCGCCGCGCCCGAGCGTCGTGATCTCGTTCGTCGTGTGGCTCATGCCCTGGAACCCGGCCACGATCGCGATGTGCCCCTTGTCCAGGGCGGTGCGGATGCGGTGCGGGTCGACGTCGATGATCCGGGCCTTGCCGTGGATGCCGTCGGTGATCATGCCGGCCTGGGACCCGGTGAAAGACTGGGCCGAGGCGCCGAACTTGTTGATGGCCATGGCCAGCAGCGCCATGGAGATTCGTTCGCCGGCGGAGAGGAGCATGTCCATTTCGCGGGCGGGCGCGGAATCGGTGACCTGGCCGGCGAGGTCAAGGAGCTCATCGGTGGTGTCGCCCATGGCGGAAACCACCACGACGACCTCGTCGCCGGCGTTTTGGGCATCCACGACCCGCCGGGCGACGCGCTTGATGCCTTCTGCGTCAGCCACCGAGGAACCGCCAAATTTCTTCACGACAAGGTGCTTGGTGGCGGCGGCCGAGACGGGCAACGTCTGCGATCCGGGCTGGACTTCGGTAGTGGGCAAACTCATTCGCGCACCCTCACTGGATCATCGGGGTTCTGGGCCAGGCAACCAAACGGCGCGACGGCGTAACTTCTCACCCCAGTTTATCGCCGTGCCGCCCGCGCCGTTGAATTGTGACCGAATGGCAGACACTCCGGGTTTTGTCTCCACCGGACATGCCCAGTGCTGCGGGCAAGGAGTGGACATGCTCACTGCTGCCGCGGGACATGCTCATTCTTGGCGGGCTGGAGTGGGCATGAGGGCATTGTGTCCATTCCCGGGCAGGGGCGCTGGACATGTCCGCCGGGGCAGGGTGGGGGAGCTCGGGCAAGGAGTGGACATGCTCAGTGCTGCCGCGGGACATGCTCATTCTTGGCGGCCTGGAGCGGGCATGAGGGCATTGTGTCCATTGTTGGGTGCGGGCGCGGGGCATGTCCGCTTTGCCTGGGCGTGGGCGTGGGCGCGGGGCATGTCCGCTAGCCGCGGTCCAGCCGGTAGCGCCAGGACGGGAGCTGTTTTCCCGCTGTGTCCTCGGCGACGGGGAAGAAGCGGTCCTTCCGGAAGCCCAGGCCCTCGAGCAGCCTTCGGGACGGGAGATTGGGCTCGTAGACTCCCGCGAAAATGGTCTCGCTGCCGCGGGCGCCGAAAAGCCAGTCGACCAGGGCGCCGGCGGCCTCCGGGCCGAGACCGAGCCCGTGGTGCTCCGGGTGAAGAACGTAGCCCAGGCTGGCTGAGTCTGCGGGAATCCGGCCGGGCGCCGGGGGTTCCTGCGTGTTCCAGGTCCGGGCGTCGCCAACGACTTCACCGGTGGCCCGGAGCTCGATCGCCCAGCCGAAGTGAAACCACTCGGCCGTGGAGGATGCCGCCGCGGACAGTGTCTGCTCAAGCCGGGCGCTGTTCTGCGCGGGGGTGAGCGGACCATGGGACAGGTACCGCGTGGCCGCCGGATGGGCCCGGAACCGGAGCAGGGCGCCGGCGTCGTCCGCTGTCAACGGACGCAACAGCAAGCGCCCGGTGAGGAGCGGCGCCGGGGTGCCGCTGCCGGTGGTTGCCACGAATCCGTCAGCTCAGCTCAGGGCGTTGCGGCGGCCCTCGAAGGCCCTGCCGAGCGTGACTTCGTCGGCGTATTCCAGGTCCCCGCCCACGGGCAGGCCGGACGCCAGCCGGGTGACGGCGATGCCAATCGACTTGAGCATCCGGGCCAGATACGTTGCCGTGGCCTCGCCCTCGAGGTTGGGGTCGGTGGCGATGATGATTTCCTGAATGGCGCCGTCGTTGAGCCGGGTCAGCAGCTCACGGATCCGGAGCTGTTCCGGACCGATCCCGGCGATCGGATTAATCGCGCCGCCCAGGACGTGGTACCTGCCGCGGAAGGACCGCGTGCGCTCCACCGCCAGGACGTCCTTGGATTCTTCGACGACGCAGATCACCGTGGGGTCCCGGCGCGGGTCGCGGCAGATGTTGCACAGTTCCTGCTCGGTCACGTTCCCGCAAACCGTGCAGAACTTGACCCGTTCCTTCACTGTGGTGATGGCATCGACAAGCCGCTTCATGTCCTGGGGATCAGCCTCGAGGATGTGGAAGGCCAGCCGCTGGGCTGACTTCGGCCCCACTCCGGGAAGGCGTCCGAGCTCGTCGATCAGCTCTTGAACTGCGCCTTCGTACACAATGTCCTCGTTCTTTTGGAGTGGGGCCGGGGCCAGCCGGCAGGGGGTCTGCTAGAAGCGGGGCGGCAGGGGGCTTCCATCCAGGGAGCGCTCCTCCACCAGTTTCCCGCCCAGAATACGCTCGACGGCGGCCCGGCCGAAGACGCCCGATTCCTCGATCGTTTCGTCGTCGGCGCTGGGGATGTCCTGTACGTAGACGGTGGTCGCGGCGGCAGCTCGGGTGGGGGCCTTCGCCCGCCCGGCCTCGGCCTCGGGACTGTTCGACAGCCGCTGGTACAGGCTTTGCCGGCCTGCCGGGGCGGCGGCCTCGGGAACGGCAGTGACCGCAACAGCCTCCGCGACGGCAGCTACGGCAGCGGCGGCCACACGCGGCGCAACAGACTCCGCAACCGCCGGCGCCGGAGCCGGAGCCGCTTCGGCCCGGGCCGGGTGGTCCGAGGCCAGTCCGGACGGCGCGGACACGACACCCGCGTACTCCGGGATCTGTGCCGCCGCCGGCTCGTAGTGCACAGGCTTCGGCTCGGGCTCGGGCGCAGCGGGTTCGACATCCGGGCTCGTGTACCGGCCGAGGTTCGAATCTGTGCCGACCGTCCAGACGCCGGGTGACTGCTCGACGGCGCGGGCCCACGCGTCATCCGACGCGTCCGGGTCTGCGCCCGGTGTCCGGGCCGGGGAACCAACGGTTTTGGACGCCGGCGCGGCAGGGGACTTGCGGGCCGGAGCAGTAGTGGCAGCCGCGGGCTCGGGGCGGCGCGGCGTGGCTACGGGCGAGGGGTCCCAATCCATTGGTGGTTCCTCGTCCAGCGGAGGGGCGTCCTCGTCCCGGGGCGGTCCCCAGTCGTCATCGGCGTCGGCGTAGGACCCGGAAGGCTCCGAAGGGCCGTCCGATTCGGCTGCTGGCTCGGCTGCGCGGACCGGCGCCTGGGCTGCGGGGGCGGGTGACTGCGGTTCCGCTGCCGGCGCGGCGGCACGGACCTGAGCCGGGGCCGCGGGGGCCGGAGTGGGTTGCGTCGAAGGCATTGAGGCGGCGGGAACGTGCGCCGGGGCCACCCTCGAGGGGACGGCTTCAGCGGCATCGTTGGCCGGAGATGGGGCCTGCTGGGGAGCCGGGCTCAGGCCCCAGGCGACGTCGGCCGATGTCGCCTGGCTTGCGGACGATGCCGGGGTCTCCGGGCTAGCCGGCGGCGCTTTTGGGTTTGGCTCAGAGCTCGCTGGGCTGTTGCTGCTGCCGGCCACGGCCCGGATCTGGCAATCGATGCCGATGGTCTTGTGGATCGCCTGCCGGAGGTTCTCGGCGTGGTCGGCCCGGCCGAAGGCGCCCGCCAGCCCGGCGGTGGTGAACGCGAGGGTCAGGACGTGGTCTTCGAAGTGGCCGACTTGGGCGTTGGGTTCCACCAGCGCCCAAGTGCTGCGTTTGATCTTGGTGAGCGTTTGCAGGATCTCGGGCCAGGCGCGGCGCAAAACCTCCACGTCGGCTCCGGGTCCGGCGGCGGAGCCGGGAGCGGGGCTGGGAACAGCGGCAGGCGCCCGGCCGGGCTCGGCCGGCTCGGGACGCGCGGGGACGGAGGGTGCTGGGGTAGATGCCGCCGGGGCAGACGGTGCAGGGGCAGACGGTGCAGGGGCGGATGGGGCAACCGTTGGGGCAGTCGCCGACGCGGGCAGGGACGGAGGCGCGGCGGCGGGACCTGCGGCAGGGGCGGGCCGGCTGGCCGCCGCGGGTTCGTCCACAGGCCAGTCGCTGGTGCTGACCCGTGGTGCCGTCAGCGGTTCTCGGATGGGTTCGTCCTGCCGGGCGGGCGCGGAGACTGTGGCCGGCGGCTGCTCGCCCTGACGCGGGGCGGAGGGGGTGGTGGTCGTGGCAGCCGGCGCGGCGTGCGAAGGTGCGGCGGGCACGTGCGCTGCCGGCAACTGTGGCGCGGCTGCCTGCTCCGTGCGTGCAGGGGGAACGGTGGCAGGTGCGGGGGCGCTGGCGAGGGGAGCCCCGACGTCGTTCCCGGCGTAGTTCAACCGCCGCTCGACGCGGTCGATCCGGGCCGCAATGCCGCGCTCGGTCTGCTCGGAGCTGGGCAGCAGGATGCGGGCGCACAGCAGTTCCAGGTGCAGGCGCGGAGAGGTGGCCCCGGTCATGTCCGTGAGCGCGGTATTGGTCACGTCAGCGGCGCGGGAGAGCTCGGCCGCCCCGAGGTTGTGCGCCTGGTTCTGTAGCCGGGCGATCTGGTCCGCCGGCATGCCGCGGAGGATGGACTGGGCGCTTTCGGGCATGGCCTGGACGATGATGAGGTCGCGGAAGCGTTCCAGCAGGTCCTCGACGAAGCGCCGGGGATCGTGCCCGGTCTGGATGACGCGGTCCACAGCGCGGAACACCGTGGCGGCATCCGACGCCGCGACGGCTTCGACGACGTCATCGAGCAGGGAGGCGTGCGTGTAGCCCAGGAGGGCGACCGCGAGTTCGTAGTCCAGTCCGTTTGGTCCGGCGCCGGCCATGAGCTGGTCGAGCACGGAGAGGGAGTCGCGGACCGAACCGCCGCCCGCGCGGATGACGAGCGAGAGCACCCCGGGTGCCACGGGGACGTTCTCCTGGGTGCAGAGCAGCTCCAGATACGCCATGAGAGGCTCCGGCGGCACCAAGCGGAAAGGGTAGTGGTGCGTGCGGGAACGGATGGTGCCGATGACCTTGTCCGGCTCCGTGGTGGCGAAGATGAACTTGATGTGTTCCGGCGGTTCTTCGACGATCTTGAGCAGGGCGTTGAACCCGGCCGACGTGACCATGTGGGCTTCGTCGATGATGAAGATCTTGTAGCGGTCCCGGACGGGGGCGTAGGTGGCCCGTTCCCGGAGGTCGCGGGCGTCGTCCACACCGCCGTGGCTGGCGGCGTCGATCTCGATGACGTCCAGGGAGCCGGAGCCGCCGCGGGCGAGTTCCACGCAGCTGGGGCACTTGCCGCAGGGAGTGTCCGTGGGGCCCTCGGCGCAGTTCAGGCAGCGGGCCAGGATGCGGGCGGAGGTGGTTTTGCCACAGCCGCGGGGGCCCGAAAAGAGATAGGCGTGGTTGACGCGGTTCTTGCGCAGGGCCGTCATGAGAGGCTCGGTGACGTGCTCCTGCCCGATAACGTCCGCGAACGAATCGGGGCGGTATCGACGGTAGAGGGCGGTAGTAACAGTCACAGATAAACCCTACCAATCGGCACAGACATAAAAGACCCCTCATGCACCCGCCAGAGCCCGTTTACCCTTGCTACCTTCCGGTCCTGGGGGAGTTCAACAGGATGACGCCACATGAGGGGCCGTCAGCAAGTTTACCTGACGATTGGGTGTGCCCCGAATTGGCCCGGTTTGGCCCTTGATCCTCGGCGGGACATGCCCATTTTTCGCGGCAGGGGCGGGCTGCGGGAGCGGGCGCGGTGGGGCTATGTCCAGCGGTCGGGCGGGCTGTGGGGCATGTCCAGTCGCGGGAGTGGGCAGTGTGGGGCACGCCCATTCCTGGCGGGAAGGAGTGGGCTAATTGGGACTGTGTCCAGCCCTCGGGCGGGCCGCGGGGCATGTCCAAGTGGCGGGAGTGGGCAGTGTGGGGCATGCCCATTCTTGGCGGGAAGGAGTGGGCTATTTGGGGCTATGTCCAGCTCTCAAGCGGGCCGCGGGGCATGTCCCGCGGAGGAGCCGCAGGCCGGGGCGGGGAGGCTCAATTGGGCGAAGCCGGAAAGTTCAGGTAGTCTAGTATCTGCTTTTGATTCAGAAGCAACTGGAGAATTCGCCTAGCGGCCTATGGCGCACGCCTGGAACGCGTGTTGGGTTAACGCCCTCGGGGGTTCAAATCCCCCATTCTCCGCGGTTGGCCCCGGTCCTCGGACCGGGGCCTTTTTGCGTCTCCAGGCCTTTCGCGTCCCCGGCATTTCTATCCGCGTGAGCTTCTCGTGAGGTTCTGGCCAAGGCTGCGTCCTCCGGCAGTACCGGCACCGATTCATCCGCCAAGTCGGCTCGGAGGCCCAGCCCCCCCGTGCCCCAGCCGCCCCGTGCCCCAGCCCCCTGCGCCCCCCGTGCCCCAGCCCCCTGCGCCCCCCGTGCCCCAGCCCCCTGCGCCCCCCGTGCCCCAGCCGCACTGCGCCCCCGGCCCGCCACGAACCAGCAAGCCGCCGCCGGCCGCCGGCCCAGACTCAGGCCCGGTATCCCAGCCGGCGCAGCCGGGCCCGGGCAGCTTGCTCGCTCGGGCCCATCCGGCCGAGAGCCACATGCACCACGCCGAGCGTGACCCGGGTGGCCAGGGTTACCGGCAGCGGTATTGGGCCCAGCCGCGCGGTCCGCAGGCCCAGGAGCTCGCGGTACTTAGGTTCAAGACTGACGACTGCGGCCGCGAACAGCACCCGGTAGCCAGGCCTGAGCGCGGGGTGCAGGGGCGGGTCGCGAATGAACGCCACCGTTTCGGTGACCCGTTCGTCACAGCGGAGCTCGCCGGCGTCGTACCAGCGGTCCAGCTGCTGCCGCATTTCCGCTTCGCTCAGCGGCGGTGCCTCGACGCCCATCAGCCGGCCGGCCTGGGCCCACTCACGGACGTAGGCATCAGGTCCGCCAGGAATTGGCCGCCCCCACAGCTTGTGGGCAGAGAGGAAAGCGTCTGTAAAGGCAATGTGAACCCACCGGAGCAGCTCGGGATCGTTGGCCGCGTAACTGCGCCTGATGCCGTGGCCATCCACAAATTCCCCCCGCACCGTCCGGTGCAGCCGAAGAACCCAGTCCGACGCCGCCTTCGCCGTATCCGTGGAGCCATACGTCACGGTGAAGATCCAGCGGATCGTGCCAGCCAGCCGGCCCAGCGGGTCTTCGCGGAAACGGGAGTGATCGTGGACTCCGGCCAACGCGCCGGGATGGAGCGCCTGCATCAGCAGTGCCCGGATTCCCGCCACGATGGTTGGCATGTCCCCGTGCACGGCCCAGACGGCCGACCCGGGCAAGTGGTAACCGACGTCGTCCCCCTCGGCCAGGCCCGGCACCCACTCGGGCACCGAATCGCGCGTCCCCGTGAACGTCTGTTTGAGTTCCGCCTGCCATTCCCTGAGGACATTTCGCATCCTTCATTCTTACCCGTCCCGGCGGCGTGCGGCACCTGCAATTGTGCGGAGAACTACTGGGGCGCCGCCGGCAAGCTACTGGGGACATCCGCGGATCTCCGATTGGTCCCGCAAAAGGAACACGCTGACGGTTCACAGACCCGGCCGTCTGTGGTCACATAGGGAGGTAAGTCCGTGAAGATTGGGGTCTGGCGGACATATTGCGGGAGTCATTTCGTGGGAAAACACTGGGGAAACTCATCGAGTGAGCAGTCAGCGAGGGCACGGACCATTGCCGTGCGCTGCGTGTCCGGAGGCCTGTGCCTGTCTCTGGCCGTGCTGGCATTCGGCGGCTTTCAGGGACTGAGCGCCTTTGCGACCTACGGCGCGCCCACCGCCGTCCCGACGGCCGCCATGCCTGCCTCCGGCGACGTGGGACCGGAAGCCCTGGACCCGCTGGCCCATTCCGCCGCGACCGCGCCAGCGGGGACTCCCGGCGCCGGCGCTGTCACCGCCGATGCCCAGGCACTCGTGGCCTTTAGCCGGAGCACGGTGGACACGGCGACCCGGGCCGGGGTGCGGGGCGAGCTCAATGTGGCCTCGGCGTCGCTGCACCGGCCCGCGGTGGGTTTCCTCATGGCCCCCCTTGAATCACTGGTGCCTTCGTCCCCGTTCGGGCTGCGCACCAGCCCCCTGACGGGATTCGCGGGCGAATTCCACTGGGGCCAGGACTTCGCGGCCCCCTGCGGCACCCGGGTCTACTCCGCCGACGCCGGTGTGGTGCGGGCCGTCGGGTGGCACCCGTGGGGCGGCGGAAACCGGGTGGAAATCGACCACGGCAACGGTCTCATCACCACGTACAACCATCTGGAGGCGATCGCGGTCAAGAAGGGCGACTCCGTGCGGGTGGGGGAAATTATTGCCCGGGTAGGTACCACCGGATCCTCTACCGGCTGCCATCTTCACTTCGAAACCATCCTCAATGGCTCCCACACTGATCCGCGCGATTGGACATTTCTTCCCATCAAGCAGGTGGATCAACTCGGCCCGATCGAAATGACCAGTTACGCACCCGACGCCGGTAAGGCAACCAACGCGGGGATTGGCTGGGCGATTCCTGTCCGGGAGGACCTGACCCATGTGGTGGCCGGCGGCGTTCAGGAACAGCCTGCCGCGGTGGCCGCCAAGCCGTCGGCGAGTGCCTCGCCTGCGGCTACTGAAGCCGCCGCCGACAAACCGTCCCCAACGCCTTCTGCCACCTCTAAGCCGACACCCACCGGCACTGCTTCCGCGACCCCGACGCCCACCGGCACTGCCTCTAAGCCGACACCCACCGGCACTGCTTCCGCGACCCCGACGCCGACCGGCACTGCCACGACGACCGCGCCTGCCGCGCCCACCCCGACCCCGTCGGCAACTGCGACCCCGACCCCGTCGGCGACCGCGACTCCGACCCCGTCGGCAACGGCCACCCCGACGCCGACGGCGACCGCCACCCCGACGCCGGCACCAACCCAGACGGGAACAGCCTCAGCCAAGCCATCAGCACCGTTATCCGTCCCGCCGCCGGTGGCACCGCCGTCCTCCGCGCCCGCGTCAGTCTCCGCAACGGCGACGGAGGCTGCCGCCAAGACGGCCACTCCGGTGCCGGCCCCGCTCACTGTGGAGCCGGACCCGGTCACCGCGCCGGCCGATACGCCGAAGCCACGGGCGGTCACGCAGTCGGCCACGACGGCAGTGACAACAGAACCCTCAGCGACGCCCTCAGCGACGCCCGGCGGCTAGCCGCCGCCGCGCCGCAGGGCGTTGTTCCGGCGTCATGTCCGGGAGGCACACCCATACCCGCAGGCCCCGGTGCCGAATAATGGAGTGACCAGTTCAGATTCCCTGCTCCGGACCATCGACATCGCAAGGACGCGCCCCATGACAGCTCTGCACTCCATTCCCCTGACCCTCATCGACGGGACCGAGACCGATTTTGGCCGATTCAAGGGCGAGGTGGTTCTGGTGGTCAACGTGGCGTCCCAGTGCGGTTTCACGCCCCAGTACGCTGGACTCGAGGCGCTGCACAACAAGTTCCGGGGCCAGGGCTTCCAGGTCCTCGGCGTCCCCTGCAACCAGTTCGCCGGGCAGGAGCCCGGCGGCGAGGCCGAGATTGCCGAGTTCTGCGAGCGCAATTTCGGGGTGACCTTCCCGCTGACGGTCAAGGCCAACGTCCGGGGAAAGAACCAGCACCCGCTCTACGCCGAGCTCACCAAATTCAAGACGGGAATCCTGCCCGGCCTGGTGAAGTGGAACTTCGAGAAGTTCCTCGTGAACCGCGACGGCGAGGTCATCGCCCGCTTTGCGCCCACCGTTGAGCCTGACGCGCCGGAGATCATCGAGGCTGTTCAGTCCGCCCTCGACTGACCCGACCGGCCCCGAGGTCCAGAGGAACTCAGCCCTATCCCTAAGCATGCTTAGCGCCTAGACTGGCCGGACCCTCCAACATTCCGGGCTTCCCCGCGGCGCAAGCAACTCTGGCAGCCGTCGGCAGAATGGCCGGGTGTTCCTGTGGAGGGCGCATCAAAGAACTTCGTGAATCACACCAGGGCGCCCACCACGGGGCCCGTGAAAGCAGGAGGAAATAGATGACAGGGAACAAAGCCGTTGCCTACAAGGGGCCTGGCAAGGTCGAACTGATCGACATTGACTACCCCACCTTCGAACTCAAGGACGGCCCGGGGGTCAACCCCGCCAACGTGGGCCGGCAGGTGCGCCACGGCGTAATCCTCAAAACCGTGGCCACGAATATTTGCGGTTCGGACCAGCACATGGTCCGGGGGCGCACCACGGCTCCCGCCGACCTGGTGCTCGGGCACGAGATCACCGGAGAAGTGGTGGAAGTGGGTCCGGATGTTGAATTCATCAAAGTGGGGGACATCTGTTCCGTCCCGTTCAATATCGCCTGCGGGCGCTGCCGGAACTGCAAGGAACGCAAGACGGGCATCTGCCTGAACGTCAACCCCGACCGCCCGGGCAGCGCCTATGGCTATGTGGACATGGGCGGCTGGGTAGGCGGCCAGGCCAACTACGTCCTGGTGCCGTATGCCGATTGGAACCTGTTGAAGTTCCCGGACAAAGACCAGGCCCTCGAAAAGATGATGGACCTGACGATGCTCTCGGACATCTTCCCGACCGGATTCCATGGTGCGGTCACCGCAGGCGTCGGCGTCGGTTCCACCGTCTACGTGGCAGGCGCAGGGCCCGTGGGCCTGGCCGCGGCGACCAGTGCCCAGCTCCTGGGTGCTGCCGTCGTGATTGTGGGTGACATGAACGCGGACCGCCTGGCGCAGGCGCGCAGCTTCGGCTGCGAGACCATCGACCTGAGTAAGGGCGGCCCGGCCGAGCAGATCGAACAACTCCTGGGCGTCCCGGAAGTCGATTGCGGCGTGGATGCCGTGGGATTTGAGGCCAAGGGGCACGGGGCCGGAGCCCACGAGGCCCCCGCCACCGTCCTGAACTCGCTGATGGAGGTAACGGCCGCCGGCGGTGCCCTGGGCATCCCCGGGCTCTACGTCACCGGGGACCCGGGCGGCGTGGACGAGGCCGCGAAGAAGGGTTCGCTCTCGCTCAGCCTCGGAACGGGCTGGGCAAAGTCACTCAGCTTCACCACGGGACAGTGTCCGGTCATGAAGTACAACCGGCAGCTGATGATGGCCATCCTGCATGACAGGGTGCACATCGCCAAGAACGTCAACGCGAAGGCGATTACCCTGGAGGACGCGCCGAAGGGCTACGCGGAATTCGACGCCGGCGCGGCGACGAAGTTCGTGCTTAACCCGAACGGCTACCTGAGCTAGCGCAAACCGTGAACCCGGCGGCACTGTCCGTCCCGCCCCGAAGCCCCGGGGTTTCGGGAGTGCCGCCGGGCTTCACAGCCCCGTATATGCCGGAAAGGGCATGTGAGGGCACGCCACCTGTTAACGCTTATTTTTCCAATATGCCTGTCCCAGTTTTTACATTGTTTGCCCAATGTCTGGTTGGATAGTTCTTACTGAGAGGGACCCTGGAAGCACCGCTTCCACCCAACCAAGAAGGCAGCAATGGAGCGCATCGAGGCCGAACACCCCCGGCCACGTCATTTCCTACTTCACCTGAGCGACCCCCACCTGCTGGGGGGTCCGCAACCCTTGCACGGCGTCGTGGACAGCGAAGCCCTGCTCAGGCAACTCTTCGAGGAGGTCCACGCCTCCGGGGCCCGCCCCGAAGCCGTAATCTTCACGGGCGACCTGGCTGACCTGGGCGAACCCGAGGCGTATGCCAAGCTCCGCGCCATCGTGGATCCGGCGTGCGAGGCCCTGGGGGCCAAGGTCATCTGGGCGATGGGCAACCACGACGACCGGGCGAATTTCCGGGCCGGGCTCCTGGACCAGGCCGACAATGACGCGCCCGTGGACCACAGCTACTTCGTCAACGGGCTGCGCATCATCACCCTGGACACCTCCGTGCCCGGCTTCCACCATGGTGAATTGAGCCACGACCAGCTGGACTGGCTCGCATCTGAACTGGCCACCCCGGCCCCGGACGGGACCATCCTTGCCCTGCACCACCCGCCGGTACCGTCCGTGCTGGACCTTGCCGTGCTCGTGGAGCTCCGGGGCCAGCCGGCGCTCGCCGGCGTCCTGCGCAACTCCGATGTCCGCGCCATCCTGGGCGGCCACCTGCACTACTCGACCACCGCAACGTTCGCGGGCATCCCTGTGTCCGTGGCTTCAGCGACCTGCTACACGCAGGATCTGAACGTCCCGGTCGGCGGCACCCGGGGCCGCGACGGCGGGCAGGCGTTCAACCTGGTCCACGTCTACGAACACACGATCGTGCACTCCGTGGTGCTGCTCGGCGACACCCCGGCGGTGGGGGAGCTGGTCTCGCCGGAGGAAGTCCAGCGCCGGCTCACGGCCGCAGGGATCCATATCCCTGGGAAGGCCAGGCTCGAGGCCCCGTCCCGGACGCCGGCGCACCGCAGGTACACCACGTTGAACTGATTCACTCCCCGGCCGACGCGGCGCCCGTTTTGGTCACGTTCCGTTACTTCTCCCAGGGCGCCTTGATGGGGTAGTACTTCTCCAGGAAGTCCGTGACCAGTTCGGCCCGCTCTTCCGCCGGGACCTCGGGGAAGCTGCCGTCATTGAGGCAGAAGAAGTCCATGTTCCGCTTGGCCAGGAGCTTGGGCAGGTAGTTCAGGCCGGCCCGCGCCGTGGTGTCCACATACCTCACCTTGGCAGCTGTCTGGGTCACGGCCCGGCCCGTGAGCAGCGCGTAGTAGTGGTAGAACGAGTTGGTCACGGAGATGTTGTCCGCTGCCCGGAAGGTACTCGCGGCGGTCTTGGCAAACTCGGCCGGGAACTCCTGCTCCATCTGCTCGACCACGCTGCGCCGCAACGGGGCCGCCGTGTGCTCCAGGTGCCGGGTGGTGATGCGGCCGAAGCGGTTCCAGAGCAGCTTGCGGTTCACGCGGGCGGCGTTCTCAAAGCCGCTGCGTTCGGCGTCGTTGTCGCCCAGGCCGATCCGGGTTTCGGCCTCGATGAACTTCGTGATGCCGCCCGGGGTGAAGAACATGTCCGGGCCCACGGCGCGGCCGAAGAACATGTCGTCGTTCGAATACAGGAAGTGCTCGGAGAGCCCCTCGATGTGGTGCAGCTGACACTCCACGGCCTGCGAATTGTGCGTGGGCAGAACCGAGGTGTCGGCGAAAAACTCTTCGCTCCGGACGATCGTCACACTCGGGTGGTCGGCCAGCCATGACGGCGCGGGGGAGTCCGTGGCGATGAAGATCCGGCGGATCCACGGCGCAAACATGTACACCGAGCGCAGGGCGTACTTGAGCTCATCGATCTGGCGGAAGCGGGCCTCGTGGTCATCGCCCTCGCCCACCACCACGCCGGCCATGCGGGCGCGGCGGGCCGCGATGTACTCGGGGGAGCTGCCGTCAACCCATGAGAAGACCAGGTCGACGTCGAAGCTGATGTCGCTGGCGTGGTCCGCGAACATGTTCTCGATGGTGGGCCACGTGTGGCCGTAGCGTTCCACCGTGCCGCGCACTGCATCCTGGGCCAGCATGGTGCGGCGCGTCAGGGAGTTCTCGATCGGCAGGATCAGCTGATCGCCTTCGAAGCTCCACAGCTCCAGCTGGACGCCGGCGGAAGCCCCGAATTCAAAACCGCCTTCGGGCTCGACCCTGGGCCGGTAAAGCCGGAAGATCCGGGCCTGGCGGTTCGGCGACAGCTCGCCGTCGGCCACCAGCACGGACGACTTCTTCTTTGCATCCACGCTCATGGAATACATCGGCTCGTCGCGGCACGCCTCCACGAGGGCGTCGCGGAGTTCCTTGCGGTCTTTCCAGTCGACGGCGACCACAGGGCGGTGGTTGTTGCCGCGGACCAGCAGGTAGCCGATACCGGCGCCGGCCAGGACCGAACGCAGGAACATCAGGTCCTCTACCATGGCCTGGTACGGCGTGCGGTTTTCGTTGATCAGCGCATAGCGGCCGCGGTGGCGGACAACATCGGAGCGGGTCCGGAATCTGGCGACTGCGGCCGCCGACGTGACCTCGGCGTGGGCGTCCACAGATGCCTGGCTGCCATAGTAAATCTCGTCTTGGATCGCTGCTTCGGTAATGTCTGAGCTCCCGCTTCTTTGAGTGCGTTGGTGTCTACTTGCATGATAACGCGGGCCTCAAAATTGCCGCGGAAAACCGGCCGCCGCGCGGCGTGCGTGACGACGAAATGTGACGGACCGTAACGGTGGAGCGTATCGGCGGAGCGGGGCCTCAGCCGGTGACGACGGCCAGCCAGTGGTGCAGGAAGGCGGCACCGGCGTCGTCGTGGATCACGTCTTCGCCGAGCCCCAGATCGGCGGCGGTGAGGACATCGTAGGGTTTGACCGGGATGCCGTCCGCGGGCCGGACGTCGACGTGCTTCACGGCGTGGTCGTTGTGGTGCAGCCAGTCGGCCATGGCGTAGTCCGTGCGGGAATCGCCCACCGTGCGCCAAGCCTGCGGCGTGATCCCCTGCGCGGCCAGGAACTCCACGGCCCGGCTCGCGCCCAGGTCCTTGCCCAGCCGGACCGATTCGATATCGGTGGAGATGATGGTCGGATCGACGCGGAAGTCGACCTGGTCATCGGAATCGGGGACGTGGTGGTCCAGCCGCACCACGCCGAGCCCGTGCCGGGCCATGAGGCCCATGGCGTCGGCGTCGAAGAGTTCCTGCTCGGCCCGGTAGTCGGGGTTGGGGACGGCAATGTGCTGCTCCACGGAGACCATGGCCCGCTTGGTTTCGTCGTAGAACATGTGGGCGGAGTAGTCCTCGGCCACCAGGCGGCGCACGTCATCGCCGAAGGCCTGCGGAATGGCGAGCTCGTGGTCCACGTGGACCGGGCCGGGGCCTTCCGCGGTGTAGCTGAACCAGACGGCGCCCTTCTCGCAAATGGCGTGGATGAGGGTGCCGGCGGGCATCCCGGCGGCGATCATCGGTTCCATGACCTGCTCGCGGATGAACGCGTCCGACCGGCCGGTGTTGAAGATGACCGGCACGCCGGCGGCGGCCAGGGCCACCAGGTCGGCGATGATGCCGGGCTGCACCTCGCGGGTGACCGGGCTCGCGACCGGACCGTCGACGTCGAGCAGCAGCGCCAGCACGGGAGCCGACGGCGACGGAACAGGGACAGTCTCGGGTGAAGTCATACGGCCATTCTGTCAGCCGCACGGGGCGTTTGGGTGAACCGCGCAGCAGATCGACGGCCCGGCGCTGGATGTGACAGGCGGCAGGCGCTGGTCGTGTCAATGCGTCGTGTGACAAATGGTTACCGTTTGGCCACAACCTCACGCCGCCGGGGGACATTCGTTCCTTCGGGCGTCCAAGTTCCCTAGGCTGGCATGGTGATATTCAAAGCTGTGGGCGAGGGACGCCCGTACCCCGACCATGGTTACACCACGCCCAAGGACTGGGCGGCCCTGCCCCCGCGTCCTGTCCGGCTTGATGAGCTGGTGACCACGAAGCGCACACTGGACCTTGAAGCCCTGCTGGCCGAAGACTCCACGTTTTTCGGCGACCTCTTTCCGCACGTCGTGGAATACCGCGGCGTCCTCTACCTTGAAGACGGCCTGCACCGGGCAGTCCGCACCGCGCTGCACCAGCGCACCGCAATCCACGCGCGGGTCCTCGTGATAAATGGCTAGGAAGCCGCCAGACGTCAGAGTCCTGCACGGGCACCGCGTCATCAGTGGCTCCGAGCTGAGGGCCACGTTCGTGGGGCAGGACGATACGGCAGAGAACCCCCACCGGCTGCGGCGCAGGATCCTGCACGGCGTTGTGCTGGTGATGCTTGTCGGCCTGATCGTGGCCGCGATCGTGGTGGCCCTCGCCATCATGAACGGCCAGATCAAGATCCCCGGGGCGGAGCGGAGCAAGGCGGCAGTGTCGGTGTGCCCGGCGGCCACCTACGACTACGCGCCGCCGGAGAAGGTCCACGTCAATATCTACAACTCCACGAGCCGGCCGGGCCTGGCCCGGAGCGTGGCCGACCAGCTTGCCGCCCGGAAGTTCCTGGTGGGTGCCGTGGGGAACACGACGTCGAGCTACCGCGGCGTGGCGCTGGTGGTCTCCGGTGCCGCCGGCCAGTCGGCCGCCTTCAGCGTCCAGCGCCACGTGCCCGGCTCGGACTATGTCCAGGACGGCCGCGCTGACCCGAGCGTGGACGTGATCATTACCGGCGACTTCAAGGAACTGGCCAAGCCGGAACTCGTGGACCAGACGCCGGGCCAGCTCAGCTGCCCCCGCGAGAACCGGCGCATCGTGGATGAGGCCACGCTGCCCGCCGTACCCACGGCGACGCCCGGCACGGGCTAAGGCACGGCCTTCCAGCCTTCCCGGCGCCGCGGCCTAGCGGATGGTGCGGACCGGCCGGCCGGCGTCGTCAAACCTCGCCCCGGCCCCCAGCTGGACAAACCGCACCGTCCGGGCGAGCCGTGCCTCGGCCTCGGCGTCCTGGCCCGCCCCGTCGCCCCGCGCAGCGCTTGAGGAGAGCGTGCCGTGGATGAGCTGGGCCAGCTGGGCAATGTCCGACTCGGGCAGGTACCCCTGGGCCATGCCGTCGCGCAGGATGCCCCGCAGGAGCACGCTGAGCTCACCCACGTGGTCGGCAAGTTTGGCAAACGACGACGGCGAGAGCACCGCCGCCATGGCCGGGCCCGGCGGCAGGTGGCGCCGGCTCAGGTCCTCCACCTGGGCGCGGACGTAGACGGCCAGGCGCTCCACCGGGTTCTCCAGTGCATCGAGGGATTCGCGCAGATCGAGCAGGAACCGCTCGGTTTCATCCAGGGCGTAGGCGATGAGGAGCTCTTCGATATCCGCGTAGTAGTTGTAGACGGCGGTCCGGCCGATCTGGGCATGGCGCGCGACGTCCGTCATGGTCAGGCCGGGGAGCCCGTGGGTGAAGAGAAGTTCCCCGAACGCGGTCAGGATGCGACGCTGGGTCTCGGCACGTTGGGCGGCGTTGCTCGCGGCCGAAATCCTAGGCATACGCACACTTTAGCGCGATCTGTCACCAAAGCAGCCGGGCGGCGGACTGTGACCCGGCCGGGCTACGAACATCGACCGCTTCTGAGGGGCCACACCTGTATCCACCGCCTCAACTGGGGGTGTCTGATAGACACTGCCACCGCCGGCCCGGGCTGCGTAGCGTGGTGGATGTGGACAGAAAAGACGAAATCCGAGACTTCCTGATCTCGCGCCGGGCGAAGATCACCCCGGATCAGGCCGGGCTCCCCAACTATGGCGAACTGCGCCGCGTTCCGGGGCTGCGTCGGGAGGAAGTGGCACAGCTGGCCGGGGTAAGCACGGACTATTACACGCGGCTGGAACGCGGCAGCATCCGCGGCGTCTCGGACTCGGTCCTCGACGCTGTGGCCTCCGCCCTTCAGCTGGATGAGGCAGAGCGGACACATCTGATGGACTTGGCCAGGACGGCCAACACGCCGTCCTCCCGGCGGCCGGCGCGCCGGCCACCGCAGCAGAGGGTCCGTCCCGGAGTATTGCGTTTGCTGGACGGGATGACCGGAGCGGTCGCCCTGGTGCAGAACGGACGCTCGGACGTGCTGGCCGCCAACTCCTTGGGGCGCGCGCTGTACGGGCCGGTGTTCGAGTCCACAGCAGCCGCTGGTCCGGAGGCTCCGGGCCAGCTGCCGAACCAGGCCCGGTACCTCTTCCTCGATCCGGGGGCAGGGGACTTCTACCCCGATTGGTCCGCAATCGCTGCCACCACGGTGGCGATGCTCCGATCGGAAGCGGGACGGAATCCCCATGACCGCGCATTGAACGAACTGGTCGGCGAGCTGACCACACGCAGCGGGCACTTCGCCGCCTTGTGGGCCGGCCATGACGTAAGGATCCACACCACGGGAACCAAGCGCTTCCACCATCCGGTCGCCGGCGATGTGTCGCTGCAGTTCGAGACGCTCGACCTTCCCGGCGATGAGGGACAAACCCTGTACACCTTCACTGCAGAGCCGGGGTCCGCATCCGAAAACGCGCTGGCGTTCCTTGCCAGCTGGGCGGCATCGCCCCCGGCGAAAACCGCAACCAGCGACCCTTCCATCCCGGATCTGCGCTCCCACGCGCGGCCCGGAACACCCAACCCAGGAAAGACAGAACATGACTGAGCACAACGACGCCAAGACCGGACAGAAAGTCTGGTTCATCACCGGGGCAGGCCGCGGTATGGGCATTGACATCGCCAAGGCCGCCCTGGCCGCCGGCCACGCAGTCGTCGCCACCGGCCGAAACCCCGACAAGGTCGCCCAGGCCGTCGGCGAGAACGAGAACCTGCTGGCCGTAAAACTCGACGTCACCAACCCCGCCGACGCCACCGCCGCCATCGCCGCCGCCGTGGACCGGTTCGGCCGGATCGACGTGCTCGTAAACAATGCCGGCAACTTCTACGCCGGGTTCTTCGAGGAAATCACCCCGGAGGACTTCCGGGCCCAAATCGAAACCACCATGTTCGGACCCATAAACGTCACCCGCGCGGCCCTGCCCGTCCTGCGGGCCCAGCGCTCGGGCCTGCTGGTCACGATCTCCTCCACCGCCGGCATCGCCGGCGGGGAGTTCCTTTCTGCTTACGCCGCCTCGAAGTTCGGTGTGGAGGGCTGGGCCGAATCCCTGGCCCCCGAAGTCGCGCCGTTCGGAATCCGCACCATGATCGTTGAGCCGGGATTCTTCCGCACCGAGCTCCTCACCCCGGAATCCACCAGCTACGCGGCATCCACTATCGGGGACTATTCCGAGCGGACCGAGCAGACAGTCACCGCGTGGAAAGGCATGAACGGCCTTCAGGGCGGGGACCCGGCCAAGCTCGCCGTCGCCCTCATTCAACTGGTGGAGCTGGATGAACCGCCGCTGCGCTTCGCCGCGGGAGCGGACGCTGTTGGAGTCTTTGAGGCCCGGGCCAAGGAACTCCAGGTCCAGGCCGACGCCCACCGCGAGCTCTCCAGCAACCTGGCCCACGACGACGCCTGACACCGACGCCTGACACCGACGCCTGACACCCACGCCTGACACCGAGGCAAGCGGATGACGTCGGGAGCCTCCCGCCGTCGTCCACCCAGTCTCGACATACCCGCCGGACGCCAATGGCTACCGGCCGCCCAAAAACCCTCGCCACGCTGTGGGCCATGCCCACATTCCAGGCCGGGGAACCACACCCAAAGGAAATACACCATGAAGAACGCACGCCTCGGAAGCCTGGAAGTTTCCCGCATCGGACTCGGCGCCATGACCATGGCCGGCACCTACACCAGCGAGGGCGCACTGGATAACGCGGAGTCGATCCGGACGATCCACCGTGCCCTTGACCTCGGGGTCACCCACATCGACACCGCGGAGATCTACGGGCCGTTCCTGAGCGAGGAGATCGTCGGCCAAGCCGTCAAGGGACGCCGCGATCAGGTCAGGATTGCAACGAAGTTCGGCCTGGTCTCCCATTCCGGCGGCGGCCCCGGCGTGGTCGACAGCAGCGCGGCGAACGTGAAGGCAGCCGTCGAGGGCTCCCTCAAGCGCCTCGGCACCGACCACATCGACCTGTACTACCAGCACCGGATCGACCGGAACACCCCGATCGAGGAGACGGCCGGCGCGGTTGCGGACCTGATCACCGAGGGCAAGGTGCTGCACTTCGGGCTGTCCGAGGCCTCCCCGGAGACCATCCGCCGGGCACACGCCGTGCAGCCGGTCTCGGCCCTGCAGACGGAGTACTCGCTGTGGACCCGGGACGTGGAGGCGGAGATCCTGCCGCTGCTGCGCGACCTCGGAATTGGGTTCGTTCCGTATTCGCCGCTCGGACACGGGCTGCTGACCGGCCAGATCCGCTCCGTCGAGGACTTCGCCGAGGACGACTGGCGCAAGACCAACCCCCGGTTCACGGGTGAGAACTTCCGCCGCAACCTCGCGATCGTCGACGAGGTGAAGGCCATCGGCGCCGAGATCGGCGCGACCCCCGCGCAGACCGCCCTCGCGTGGCTGCTGACCCGGGGGATCGACATCGCCCCGATCCCCGGCACCCGCAGGGTCTCCCGGGTCGAGGAAAACACCGCGGCCGACGGCATCGAACTCACCCGTGACCAGCTGGATCGGCTGAACTCGCTCCGGCCCGCCGCGGGGGAACGCCACGACGAGGCCAACATGGCCTCGATCGACAGCTGACAGGAACCCGGCACCAAACATGGGGCGCGGATGCCCGATCCGCGCCCCTGGCAGCAACTTAGGATTCGACGTCGGCCGCGGCCATTGCCTTGTTCGTGAGGACGGGCATCATCCCCAGCAGCGCGAGCGTCAGCACTCCCATGATGCCGAACATGACCTGCAGGCCCAGCCATTGGGCCAGCAGACCGCCGGCTGCTGCACCAAGCGGCATGGTGCCCCACGCCAGCAGGCGGTAGGCGCTGTTGACTCTGCCCAGCAAGCGGTTGGGAGTAATGCGCTGGCGCAGGGATACGGTGATGACGTTCCAAAGCACGATCAGCATGCCGCCCACGAAGAAGATTGGGCCAAGAACATAGGGGTTGTCGGTCAGGGCGGGCGCACCTACGAACAGCGCGGCCCCGAAGATCGTCAGCATCAGGGACGTGGACCGGCCGAGCCTGGCCTCCACCCGCTCGGACATGAACGAGCCAACGAAGGCGCCGAGAGCGGAGGTGGTCAAAAGCAGGCCGAACCCCACTTCGGACAGCCCCATCTGTGAAGCCGGGCCCACGGCAAACAGCACCAAGACCGCGAAGGCCGCGCTGGATGCGAAGTTGAACACCCCGGTCATCACCGCGAGTGTGCGCAGGATCTTCTGGTTCCAGAGGAACCGCAGCCCCTCAGCAATGTCGAATCGCAGTGTCGTTTTCTGCTCACGTTCTGTGCGAAATGCCCCCGGGACCAGGAGCAGGCCGCCGACGGCCGCAAGCCACAGGGCCGCCGGCACGGCAACGCCCGCAACCAGGCCCATGGCCACCAGCAGCCCGCCCAGCGGGGGACCAATGAACTGGTTGGTGGTGAGCTCGACGGCGTAGAGCCGGCCGTTGGCGCGCGAGAGCTGATCCCTGTGCACCAGCTGGGGCATGATCGACTGCGCGGAGGTGTCGTAGAGCGTCTCAGCCACACCCACCATCAGTGCGACAACGTACAGAGCCCAGACGGAGCCCGCATCCAGCAACACGACGGCGGCCAGCAGGGCCGGCAGCACCGCCCGGCTGAGGTTGGCCCACAACATGAGCTTGCGCCGGTCCAGCCGGTCGGCCAGCGCGCCGGCTGTGAGGGCGAAGAGGAGCCAGGGTAGCGTCGCTGCGACGCTCAGTCCGGCAACCAGGGTGGGTGACTGGGTGAACTGAATGGCCAGCAGCGGCAGCGCGATCTTGAAGACGCCGTCCGCGAGGTTCGAGAGTCCGGACGAGGTCCACAGCTTCCAGTAGGACGCACCCAGCGGCGCACGATGCCGTTCCTTCACCTGCGCGGCGTGACTAGTCATAGGTGGACCATTCCACAGTGATTGAGAAAATTCAAGGTGATTGAATCCAGTACATCGGATTGTAGGATTGGGACATGATGGACGCAGAGCAGCCGAGCGCGGACCAAAAAAGACCCGTCGCGAGCGCCCGGGAAATTAAGGCGTTGGCCCATCCGCTGCGCCTGAGGATCCTGCGCCTGTGCGGGCTCCACGAACTGACCAACAAACAACTCGCCGACCGGCTGGGCCAGGACCCGGGAACGGTGCTTTATCACGTGAGGCAGTTGCTCTCGACGGGGTTCCTTGAACCCGCCGGGGTCCGCACGGGCGAGAGTGGCGCGCTGGAGAAGCCGTATCGTTCCACGGGGCGGTCCTGGAAGCTGGACACCGCGCTGGGTGAAGCCGGTCCCGCCGGTCCGCTGGCCCCGCTCGAGGCGTTCCGGGAAGAGCTGACGGAAGCAGGACCGGACGCGCTCGCCAGCCTCTCACGCTTCGTTCTGCACCTCTCCGAGGAAGATGCTGAGGACCTCACCACGCGCATCCACGCTGTGCTGAGCGAATACACCGACAGTGACCGGCAGCGCTTGGACCAGCCCGCCTACGGCGGCATCTTTGTCCTGCACCGGACGTCAGACTAGGTCGCCGTCCTTCCGGAACGGGATTTGGGTCTTGCGCCGCCTTGGCGGGCTCTATTCGTAGATCGTGGGGATGGCCGGCTCGCCGGGCTGCAGCCTGTCCACCACCCGGGGCAGCTCCGCCATGGAGGCTGTGTGCCGGTCCCGCGCCCGCCCCACCGCGTCCGGGCCGGTCCAGCCGGGCAGGATTTCGCCGTCTTTCATGAACTGGTGCAGGAGGGGGCGTCCGTTTCTTCCGGCGGCCGGCGGGTGGTCCACGCCGAGGACCTCGTGGGTGGCGGTGCCGCGGTCGTCGAGGCGGCGCACGGCGAACTTGCGCCCGCCCATGTTGATCTTGTCCTTCGAGGTCTTCGCCACGGCAGCCAGCTCACCGGAGTCACTGGCCCGGCTCACCAGCTTGTAGACCATCCCGGCCGTTGGCGCCCCGGATCCGGTCACCAGGGACGTGCCGATGCCATAGGAATCGGCCGGGGCGGAGCGGAGCGCGGCGACGGCGAATTCGTCCAGGTCCGAGGTCACCACGATCCTGGTGTGCACGTTGCCGAGGCTGTCCAGGAGTTCGCGGACCCACCGTGCCTGGGCCACGAGGTCTCCGGAGTCCAGCCGGATGGCCCCAAGTTTGTCTCCGGCGAGGTCGACGGCGGTGCGGACCGCCAGTTCGACGTCGTACGTGTCCACGAGCAGCGTGGTGCCGGACCCGAGCGAGGCAAGCTGCGCCGCGAAGGCGTCGCGCTCGGAGTCGTGGAGCAGGGTGAAGGAGTGGGCCGCGGTGCCGATGGTCCGCAGGCCATAACGCCGCCCGGCGGCCAGGTTGGAGGTACCGGAAAAGCCCGCGATGACAGCCGCGCGGGCCGCCGCGGCGGCCGCTTCCTCGTGGGTGCGGCGGGAGCCCATCTCAATGCAGGGCCTGCCGCCGGCGGCGCTGGTCATCCGGGATGCGGCCGAGGCGATGGCGCTGTCATGGTTCAGCACCGACAGGACGTAGGTCTCCAGGACGCAGGCCTCGGCGAACGTCGATTCGACGATCAGGACGGGGGAGTGCGGGAAGTAGGCTTCACCTTCCGGATAGCCCCAGATGTCGCCGGAGAACCGGAAGGCGGCCAGATGCTCCAGGGTGTCCTCGTGGACCACGCCGGTGGCGGCCAGGAAATCGACGTCGTCCTCGTTGAAGCGGAAGTTCGCGATTCCCTCGAGGAGCCGGCCGGTGCCGGCCACGATCCCATACCGGCGCCCGGCCGGCAGTCCCCGGGCGAAGGCCTGGAAGATGGACCGGCGGTGCGCGGCCCCGGAGTGGAGGGCCGCCTGGAACATGGTCAGCTCATAGTGGTCGGTAAACAGGGAGGTCCGGGGTCCGTCCAGTCCGGCCGAAGTGTCCATGATCCACTCTAGGCCGGGCCGCCCGAAGCCGCAGGATGCCGCCCGTGCCGCGACTTCGCCGGAAACGCCCCGAGGCGCCGGAAACTTCCGGCGAATCCGGGAGTTTCCGGCGACTTCGACGATGCCGGGCTCAGACGGGGCAGCCGTCCGGGCCGCAGGCGCCGGATTCCGCGGGGGAATCGGTGGCGGCGTCCGCGGCCTCCGCGCCGGCGCCCACCATGACCAGCGGGTGGCTGTCCTGCCACGCCTGCTCGAGGGCGGCGGTGAAGGTTTCGGCGGGTTGGGCACCGGAGAGTCCGAACTTCCGGTCGATCACGAAGAACGGGACGCCGCTGATGCCCAGGGCGCGGGCCTCGGCGATGTCGTTGCGGACGGCGTCGGCGTAGGCCTCGGTGCTGAACAGTTCCGCCAGTTCGCCCGCGTCGAGTCCGAGGTCCAGGCCCAGGGCGGTCAGGTAGTCCTGGCTGCCGATGTCCTTGCCATGCTCGAAGTGGTCGCTGAGCAGGCGTTCCTTCGCGACGTCCTGCTGGCCGTGGGCGGCGGCGAGGTGGATCAGCCGGTGGGCCGTGAAGCTGTTGGCGACCACGACGGCGTCGAACCGGTAGTTCAGCCCCTCGCCCTTGGCCTGGGCCGCGACGTGCTCGAACATCTGCGATACCTGCGCCGGCGCCATGCCCTTGCGCGTGCTCAGGTAGTCCAGTTCGGTGCCGTCGTAGTGCTCCGGGAGCGTGGGATCCAGCTGGTAGCTGCGCCACTTCACCTCCACGGAATCGCGGTGCGGGAAGGCCGCGAGGGCGGTTTCGAAACGGCGTTTGCCGATGTAGCACCAGGGGCAGGCGACGTCGGACCAGATCTCAATCTTCATGCCCGCAACAACCGCGCCGCCGCCGGGTCCATTCCCCGGCGGCCTGTCGGCTTCGTCACGGCCCCACGGCTAAGCGTCCTCCCGGCTGAGGGCCGGCCGGCGCCCGCGGCCTCACGGCGCGACTGGGCGCTCCATCACGAAGTCGTGCTCCACGGTGGTGCCGAGCTGGAAGGACTTGGTGCCGACCTTGCGGAAGCCGGACTTTACGTAGAACCGGATGGCCCGGGCGTTCTGGCTGTTCACGCCGAGCCAGAGCCCGCGGGCGCCGGCTTCCGCAGCCGCGCCGATGCTGGCGTGCATCAGTTCGGCCGAGGCGCCGAGCCCGTGGTGGTCCGGGTGGACGTAGCACTTGCTGAGCTCGGTGCACGGCAGCTCGCCCAGGACCGCGGCTACGTCCGGATCCCGGGTAGGGCCGGCCACCAGCAGGCTGTAACCGCGGAGGTCGCCGTCGGTGTCGATCACCAGCACCGTGACCTCCGGATCTGCCAGATAGGCCCGGAAATTTGCCTCGCTCAGGGTATTGGCGAGGTGGGCCGCGATGTCCTCCGGCCGGGACTCCGGCGGGCACGCGAGCGGGAAGGTGACGGCCGCGAGTGCGGCCAGCTTCCCGGCGTCGTCCGCGGTTGCTGTCCGGATCCGGTGCGTCATGGCTAAACCCTAGCCCGCGGCGGGGCCCGGGCATCAATAAGAACTGGCGTGGTTGGGGGCTACATATCAGATGGCGTAGCGGAGGATCCCGACGGCCTCCACATTTTCCGGCATGTCGGATCGGCGCACGGCGAAGACCCTGGCGCCCGAGCCGAGGGCCCGGCGAGCGATTTCCTCGACCACGTCCTGTCCGGTGTCGCCGTCCAGGGTGAGTGCGCCGTCGTCTCCGACAGCACCTTTGACACTGGCATCCATGTCCACGGCGAGCGTCGCAATGGCGCCGAAGGCGGCGGCCCGCGCCAAGTCGCTGAGGTCGGCGGTGCCGCGGCCGCTGGGGCGACGCTCTTCAAACGTCGTTTGCAGGGCAACAAGGTCGGCCGCATAGATCCGGTCAAGTACGCCACGCGCCGCTTCCGCCAATTGGGCCGGGGTCAGTTCATCGGGGTTCCCCTCGATGCCCTCGGACGCGAGGTGGGCGTATCCTGCGAGGTTGCGGTAGATGCTCGCGAGCGGCTCCGTCGCAGCGATCACCAGCGGCAGGGACTGCCCGTTCAACAATGGACGAAGCACGTGGTCGACGGAACGGGCGTACTGGGCTAGCCGTACCTTTCGTCCCTCGTCGCCATGCAGCCGCCCGAAGTGGGAGCGGCCGCCGATCGATTCGAGCCCGACGGCACTGGCTGCACCCTGTGGCATGCCCGGTACCGTGACCTCTTCGGCCGGTCGGTCCGCCGTGACCTCGATGAGCCGTGCCCCGTTCTGGGAGATGGCGAGCACGAGCGCCGCGTTGGGGAAGGTGAGGGCACGGAGCAGCGGTGTGATGGCGAAACGATCGGCCACGCTCACGTGGTCTTCGAGATCGTTGGGCAAACGGAACTCGAGAATCGAAGTCGGCGTCACGAAGATGGCCAGGCTCCGCCCCATCTCAAACCAGAATTCCGGGGATCCCAGCAGCTCGTCGAGAAACGTTTCTATCGCGACGACCGCGTCGTTGCTTCCCGCTTCGCGGAGCTGTGCGACGGCGGAACTGAACAAGGACCGCGCTCTGGACTGATTGTCCTCCGAATGGGCAGGGACGCTGCTCGTCGAAAGATACACGGTGACGCTGTGTGGATCGCGCGCGGCGGCCAGCCGTTCCACGTCGTCCCGGGTCGGCATATCGATGTGCATGGGGGTGCTCCTTTTTGCTATCTCTCGGCTGGGTCGCACGAGGAGGGGGAATGTTCCTGCACCTGCTCGATGCGCAAAGCCGCACCGAGGGGTAAGCAATACCGGATCAGCTCAGCATCGGACCGCTCGGAGTCCCATGTCAACAGTCGGCGGAACTTGCACTCGGGAGGTGTTCGGCGCCTCAAGGAGCACGTCCACGTTGGGGAACGCCAGCTCGCGCTCACCGGTGACGGACGCGATCCAGACCTCGCAGCGCTGCCCGGGCTGAAGTTCCCGCGGTGCGATGGTGTTTCCGGGAGTTCCGGCACTCGAAGCTCCCGACGATGACAACTTTGTGGACGGATGAGTTTCGCTACGGAATCGGACCAGGGCCACGGAATCGGTCCGGCGCAGCGCGGATCCGCGGTGCGCCGGACCGGTTTCGCCGCGTCTGTCCGGAAACGTAGCGGATCCGGACCCTGCGGCGCCCCGCTACTGCTTGAAGGCGGCGTCGAAAGAGGTGTTCGAGGCCGGGAAGTCGAACTTCTTGAGCGCGGCGAGGGCTTCGGGGGCGCCGTGGAGCCGGTCCATGCCCGCGTCCTCCCATTCGATCGAGATGGGGCCGTCGTAGCCGATCGCTGCCAGTGCCCGGAACGAGGATTCCCAAGGCACGTCCCCGCGGCCTGCGGAGACGAAGTCCCAGCCGCGGCGCGGGTCCCCCCAGGGCAGGTGCGAGCCCAGCACGGTGTTCCGGCCGGTGGGCCGCAGCTTGGTGTCCTTGCAGTCCACATGGTAGATCCGGTCCTTGAAGTCCCAGATGAAGGAGACGGGGTCGATGCCCTGCCACATGAAGTGGGAGGGGTCCCAGTTCAGCCCGAAGGCCTCGCGGTGCCCGATCGCCTCGAGGGTCCGGACGGTGGTCCAGTAGTCGTAGGCGATCTCGGAGGGGTGGACCTCGTGCGCGAAGCGGACACCGTTTTCGTCGAAGACGTCCAGGATGGGGTTCCAGCGGTCGGCGAAGTCCTGGTAGCCGGCCTCGATGACCTTCTCCGGCACGGGCGGGAACATCGCGACGTACTGCCAGATGGAGGATCCGGTGAACCCGACCACGGTGTCGACGCCGAGGGCTTTGGCGAGCCGGGCGGTGTGTTTCATTTCCTCGGCAGCGCGTTGGCGGACGCCTTCTGGCTCGCCGTCGCCCCAGACCCTGGCCCCGACGATCGCCTCGTGCCGGAAGTCGATCGGGTCATCGCACACCGCCTGGCCCTTGAGGTGGTTGGAGATGGCCCAGACCTTGAGGTTGTACTTCTCCAGCACGGCCAGCTTGGACTCGAC
>NZ_JBFTKI010000023.1:0-71410 GCF_056395875.1 Arthrobacter sp. 05T45
GGCTGGGACCAGGTCGGCGCCGTCGAACTGAACGAGGCGTTCGCCGCGCAGTCCCTGGCCTGCATCAACGCCTGGGACATCGACGCGGGAATCGTGAACCGGCACGGCGGCGCGATCGCCATGGGCCACCCGCTCGGCGCCTCCGGCGGCCGCATCCTCGGCACCCTGGCCCGTTCCCTGCAGGCCTCCGGGCAGCGCTGGGGCGTCGCCGCGATCTGCATCGGCGTCGGCCAGGGCCTCGCCGTCGTGCTCGAAAACGTAACTTCCCGCGATGCGGCATAGAGGACAGGGCTAAGACAGATGCTGAATTTCATCGACACCGTCGGCGAGGCCGTCGCCGGCATCAAGGATGGTTCCACCGTGATGATCGGCGGCTTCGGCAACGCCGGGCAGCCGTTCGAGCTCATCGACGCGCTGCTGGAGTGCGGCGCCACCGGCCTGACCGTGGTGAACAACAACGCCGGCCAGGGCGACCAGGGCCTGGCCCTGCTGATCAAGGAAGGCCGGGTGAAGAAGATGATCTGCTCCTTCCCGCGGCAGTCCGACTCCTGGCATTTCGACGCCAGGTACCGCGCCGGCGAGGTTGAGCTCGAACTGGTCCCGCAGGGAAACCTCGCCGAGCGGATCCGTGCCGCCGGCGCCGGGATCGGCGGTTTCTTCACGCCCACCGGCTACGGCACCATGCTCGCCGAAGGCAAAGAAACCCGCTTCCTGGACGGCAAGTGGCAGGTGTTCGAGACCCCCATCCACGCCGACGTCGCCCTGATCAAGGCCCTCACGGCGGACGGCCGGGGCAATCTGGTCTACCGTAAAACCGCGCGGAACTTCGGCCCCATCATGGCCGCCGCCGCGAAACACACCATCGCCCAGGTGTCCGGGATCGTCCCCACCGGCGGCCTGGACCCGGAAAACATCGTGACCCCCGGCATCTACGTCAACAGCATTGTGAAGGTGGCCTGAGATGAGCATCCCAACCAATGACCAGAGTCTGCGGACCGGCAACCAGGCTGATCTCCAGACGTCCGGCAAGCCGCTGGGCCGTGACGATCTCGCGCGCCTCGTGGCCCGCGACATCGTCCCCGGATCGTTCGTGAACCTCGGCATCGGCCAGCCCACCCTGGTCTCGAACTACCTCGAGCCGGAGCAGAACATTACGCTCCACACCGAGAACGGCATGCTCGGCATGGGCCCGGAGGCCACCGGGGACCAGATCGACGGCGACCTCATCAACGCAGGGAAGATCCCCGTGACCGAACTGCCGGGGGCGTCCTACTTCCACCACGCTGACTCCTTCGCGATCATGCGCGGCGGACACCTGGACATCTGCGTCCTGGGCGCCTTCCAGGTTTCCGCCACCGGCGACCTCGCCAACTGGCACACCGGGGCCCCGGACGCGATCCCCGCCGTCGGCGGCGCCATGGACCTCGCCACCGGCGCCAAGGACGTCTTCGTCATGATGACGCTCCTGACCCGCGACGGCGTGTCCAAACTCGTGGAGACCTGCACGTACCCGCTCACCGGGATCGGCTGCGTGACCCGCGTCTACACCGACAAGGCCGTCTTCCTGACCGGACCCGACGGCGTCCAGGTGCGGGAGACCTTCGGCTGCACGCTCGAGGAACTCCAGGCCATGGTCCCGATGCCGCTCCGGGCGGCGGACCCAAGCTGACGGGCCTGCGGCCGGACAAGCTGTGGGCACCGCTAAAGTGATGCGGGACCGAGAGGCGGAAAATGACTGAGCCAGCCAAGAGCGGCGGCGCGCCCGCGGCCAGCGACCAGTACGTGCAGTCGCTGGCGCGCGGGCTCGCAGTGATCCGTGCCTTCGACACGGAACACCCCAAGATGACGCTGACCGAGGTGGCGGCCCGGACCGAGCTGACCCGGGCCACCGCCCGGCGGTTCCTGCACACGCTCGCGGAGCTGGGCTATGTCCGCACGGACGGCAAGATCTTCGCCCTGACTGCCAAAGTGCTGCAGCTCGGCTACGCCTACCTGTCCGGGCTCTCCCTGCCGCAGCTCGCCCAGCCGCACCTGGAAGAGCTCTCCCTCGAACTGGGGGAGTCGACGTCGGCCGCGGTGCTCGAAGGCACCGACATCGCCTACATCGCCCGGGTGTCCACCCGGCGGATCATGACGGTCGGCATCACGGTGGGCACCCGCTTCCCCGCCTACGCCACCTCCATGGGCAGGGTGCTGCTCGCGGCCCTCCCGCCGGCGAAGCTGGAAGAGTACCTCGCGGCCGCCGAGATCCGGCCCCTCACTCCCGGAGCCATCGGAACGCGGGCCGCCCTCCTGGCGGAGCTGGATACTGTTCGCGCCCAGGGCTGGTGCCTGCTGAACCAGGAGCTGGAGCTGGGCCTGATGTCCATCGCGGCGCCCGTCCACGACGGGCCGAAAGTGGTGGCGGCCATCAACGTCTCGCTGCAGGCCCAGACGGTGTCCGCGCAGCCCGACCCGGACGCCTACCTCAAGGCCGTGCGTGAGGCGGCGCTGGCCACGGCGGAAATTATCTCCGAGGACCTGACCTCGGGCCGGTGAACCGCGTCTCAGACGGGACGTCTGGGAAGGCGTACGTCTGGAAAGAAGTACGTCCGGGAAGGGGTACGTCTGGAAAGAGAACCGTCAGGCAGCGGGATCCGGGATGGGCTCTGTTGAAACCGTGATCGTCACGCCACCGGGTTCGTCACCGATTTTCAAGTGCAGGTCCCTGCCCACCAGCAGGGCATGGATGTCTTCGCTGCCTCCGGGCGCGATCTGCTCGGCCAGCCGTGTGAGCGCCAGCGCCATCGCCCGGCCCCAGTCGTGCGGATCGACGCTGGACGATTCTGCCGTCGCTGAGTAATTCTCTGTTTCAGTCATCTGCCCCCGCTTTCGGCGTCCGGAGCGCAGCCTCCGGCACATCACGAAACCCAGTCTAGTGAGCCTGCGGAGCGCGCGTCCACGATTCGCGCCGGCCCTGCGCAGGTTACGCGGGCACTGCGGCTAGGATTTTAGTTCGGGAACCCTCCGCCGAATTGCCCCTAAGGACGCCATGACAGAGAACAGCACCGCGACGTCGGAGACCCTGGAAACCGGGGACAATACAGCGTCCCGGCGCGCCGCCGTGGTTATCAACCCCATGAAGTCTCCCGGTGAGAGCTTCCGCGCCTCCTTCTTCCGCCTGTGCGAGACCCAGGGCTGGGCGGAGCCGCTGTGGCTGGAAACCACGAAGGAGGACACCGGGCTGGGCCAGGCCCGCGAGGCACTGGAGGCCGGAGTCGACGTTGTGATCGCCGCAGGCGGCGACGGAACGGTCCGCTGCGTGGCGGAAGTCCTCGCAGGCACCGGAACGCCGATGGGCCTGGTGCCCCTGGGGACCGGGAACCTGCTGGCCCGCAATCTCGGCATCGACATCACCGACCCCGTGGCGGCCAGCTACGACGTCCTGAGCGGCACGGACACCAAGGTGGACGTGGTGAAGGCCACGCTGGACCACGCCGAGACGGAATCCACCTTCCTGGTGATGGCCGGACTTGGCTACGACGCCGCCATCATGGCCAACACCGTCGACGAACTCAAGGACCGCGTGGGCTGGCTCGCGTACGTTGAGGCGGGCATCCGGCACCTGCCGGGCAAGCCCATCAGGGCGAAAATCAGCATTGACGGTGAGCACCCGGTACGGCGCCGCATCCGCAGCGTGATGGTGGGTAACTGCGGCAAGATCATGGGTGGCGTGGAGATCTTTCCCGACGCCAAGATCGACGACGGCATCCTGGACGTCGTGATTTTGGCCCCCATCGGCCGGTTCGGCTGGCTGGATGTGCTGGCCGGCGTCTTCGGCCGGAGGAACTCCAAGAACGCGTCGGTGGAATATTTCGCCGGAAAGTCAGCCGAGATCGAACTCGCCCACGAGCAGGAATTCCAGCTCGACGGCGACCCGCTCGGCAAGGCCAAGCACCTCAAGGTCACGGTCGAGCAGGATGCCCTCACCATCCGGATGACAGGCATCTGACCCCGCGCCAACCATCGGGCGGCTATTTCACCGGCCAGCCGGGCCACCGGCCAGCCGGGCCGGCTAACGCGCCGCCGGCCGGTGCGCCAGGATCTCCGCGAGTTCGGCCAAACGGTGTGCGCGGGCGGACTCGGCTGGCGTAAACGGCTCGCCGGGCCGGGAAAACGTAATGGGCCCGTGCCACGCCGTAGGGATTTTCAGGACCGTCCCGTCACCGCCCGTGGAGGGCGGGCCCTCGGTGATGCCGGCGGCCGTTCCGGGGATGATCCGTGCCCGCAGCAGTTCCGCGACCGCCAGCGGCAGCTCCTCCGGGCTGGCGGCGATCCGGGCGGCCAGGCTCAGTGCGCCGGTTTGCCCGTCGGCCATGGCAAGGGCGGTGGTCGGCCAGACGTGCGGGTCCGCTCCGCCGCCGGCCCGCAGCGCCCGGAGCAGCTCGGCTTCGCGGACTTCGCCCGGGGCCGAGAGCACAAACTCGTCCAGCACACCGCCGGCCACGGGATGAACATGAATGCTGAGGATGTTCGTGTTCAGGCCGGCCAGGGCCTGCGTCAGTTTCTGCAGCGACCCGGGCTTGTCTTTCAGGACGGTCCGCGCCCGCCACAGGGCGGGTGCGGCGCCGAGCCGTTTGCGGTGCCGCAGGGCCGGGGCATGCAGCCAGCCCCTGAGCATCCGGGCCGCCGAGGGTTCGGCCACCCAGATCACCAGGATGGTCGCGGTCATGGTCAGCACCAGGACCTTGGCAACGTATGGCAGGTGGGTTTGCACCACCGCCGCGTGCACCAGCAGTTCGATCGGGAGCATCACGGCGACATTGGCCAGGGTCAGCCGTGCCTTGGTCGGTTCGGGCATCTGGCCGCACACTTCGCAGCTCAACTCGGAGGTGGCCGGGGACTGGGCTTTGCCGGTGGTTTTGGCAGGGTTTTTGCCTGTAGCGTTGCGCGTCATGCTCCCATGATTCCGGCCGGCTGTTTCGGCCGGGTTGCCGCCGGGTGACGGTTTCGCGCCGGGACCGGGCCAGGCCGAGTGATCGTGCTGTTACAGGTCCGGTCCACCCTCCGGGCCGCGCTGGAGCAGGTGGCGGTGGGCGTAAAGGTCGCGGAGCAGGGCGACCTCGGCCAGGTGGTGGATCATCTCACGGTTGATGTGCAGGACCAGTGCTGCCATGGGGGCATCGGCGTACGGGCCCTCGGCCGGCCCGCAGGGTGCCGCCAATCCCGATTCGTGGAGGCCCTTCACGCCGTGGACCCACCGGCCGTAGTACTCGTCCAGCTGGGCCAGTGCCCCGGCCGCGGTGCCGGGGTAGGCGAAGCTCTGGTAGTCCAACGGTGGGCCGCCAAAGTGCCATGCCGTGCGTGCGCCGAGGACGCCGACCAGAATGTGGCACAGGCGCCACGCAATGGTTGTCACCGGAGCAGGAACGGGCTCCGGGTAGCTGAAATCTATGGTGAATTCGCCCGAACCCGGCGCGGCCGGCGGCGTTGAGGCGTCTTTGCGGCGGACATTCCAGCCCGGTACCGGCTCCCAAAAGTACTCGTGGTCAGTCAAGCCCTCCAGCCGCGGCCGGGCCTGATTGGCAAAATGCCAGTCCAGTTGGTCCACCAGCTCGTGGTTCCAACTAAGGTCCGGCATGGTGTTCCTCCTTGGCAGCCAGGCTCGCGCGGCGGGGCCCCTACATCAAAGCACCCGGGTCCGGCCGCCCGCCAGAGGGCCCGGCAAGGACGGGTCAGACGTGAGTTCGGCTTGCGGTTCCGGCCGGCTCGGACGAGTGTGCCTTCCCGTCTGGGTACTCCCCGTCCCGGTGTTCCCCGTCCGGGTGTTCCCCGACGCGGGCACGGGTGGCCGCGGAGTCCGGGCCGGCCAGATTGGCCAGCAGGTCGCGGATCTCGGCCAGCAGCGCGGTGTCGGCCGGGATCGGTTTCTCCTCGGGCTCGGCTGCCTTGAGCCGGTTCTTGACCATTCGGTTGATCCGGTTCATGGGGGCCACGAAAATGAAGTACACCACCGCGGCGGTGATGAGGAAGGTCAGGAAGGCCGTCACCACGGCGCCGATGTTGACGAAGGTCTTGTCGTTGCCAGGCCAGACGTAGAAGCCCAGGCCGTGGGTCTCGACTCCGCCGGCGGCAGCCAGGATCGGGTTGACGATGTTTGCGGTGAACGCGCTGACCAGGGCGGTGAAAGCGGTGCCGACCACGACGGCGATGGACAGTTCGATCACGTTGCCACGCAGGATGAAATCCTTGAATCCTTTGAGCATGGGGAACCTCCGGTGTGCGTTGCGGGCTTGATTCAACCGATAGACGCTACCACTTCGCGGTGCAGCCGGCCGATCCCGATCAACGGATTCCGATGCCGCCGCCGCGCCGTTCCGGCGTAAACTCCCTCTTGGATGCCAGCGCCGCCGTCGTAACACTCCGGCTGCAACGAAAGGCGCCTGAACTCATGAACAAATGCGTGAGAACCCGCCCATGAAGAGCTTTTTCGCTGTGAGGCCGGCGCTATGAAGGTGTTCGCCGAGATGTTCACCATCGCGCCGGGCAACAAGGACCACCAGGTTGCCTTCCGCTGCGCCGTGGGAGTCTTTGTTCCGCTGATCACGCTGGTGCTGCTGGACCGCCTGGATCTGGCAATCTTCGCTTCCTTCGGCGCCTTCACCGGCATCTACGGCCGCAACGAGCCGCACGCCAGGCGTCTGACCCTGCAGGTCCGCGGCGGCGGGCTGATGCTGCTGGTGATGTTCCTGGCCGCCCTCACCGCGCGGGTGGACACCCTGGCCGGGCTGTCGGCGGCAGGCACCACCTGGGTCCTGGTCGTGGCCACCACCGTGATCGCGTGGGGCTGCTCCCTGGTTGTCGCGTGGTGGCGCCTGCGCCCCTCCGGTTCGCTGTTCCATATCTTCGCGTTCGCGGCCATCGCGTCAATCCCCAATCAGCCGCCGCTGTGGCAGGCCATGCTGGTGGCGGTCCTCACGGTGGCTTTCTCCCTGCTGCTCGGCCTGTCCTCGCGGGTGGCCCGGAGCCACCGGACCCCGTGGGTGAATCCGAGACCGGCGGCCCTCACTCCGCGGGAGACACGCACCGCGTGGCATGAAAGCTGGGGCTACCTCGTGGCGGCAGGCTTGGCGGGAACGCTGGGAACCCTGGCCGGGGAATGGCTGGGCATTGGCCACAACTACTGGGCGATGGTGGCCGCCGTCGTTCCGCTGGTGGGCCACACAACCCGGCACCGCGTCAGCCGCGGCCTGCAGCGAATCGCGGGCACAGCCCTGGGGCTGGTGCTGCTCGCCGGCATCCTGCTCCTGCAGCCGACGCCCTGGCAGACGGTGCTGGTCATTGCCGCGTGCCAGTTCGGCGCCGAGATGTTCATCGCCCGCCAGTACATGCTGGCGCAGGTTTTCGTCACGCCGCTGGCCCTGACCTCGACGCTTCTCGTGGCGCCCGTGCCGCCCGGCCTCCTGCTCCGCGACAGAATCGTCGAGACCATCATCGGCGCCGCCGTCGGCATCGCCGTCGTGCTGGCGCCCGGCGCGTGGCGCAAACTCAGGGGCCGCCGCGAGGCGCGGACCCCGGAGCGCTTCTCCTAGGCGCGACTGACGGCTACGAGTGCCCGACGCTGGCGCCGGCGCGGGACACTGCCGGAACGGTTTGCGGGACAAAGGCGAGGGCGAGCACCGCCAGGACGGCGGCCGCGGCGAAAACATAGAAGCCCCACGGGTAGGCGATGCCGGCGGCCACCAGCGCGCCGGTGACGGCCGGGCCCATAATTGCCCCCAGCCGGCCCACGCCGGCGGCAAAGCCCAAAGCGGTGCCGCGCAGGCGGACGGGGAAGAGCTGGGTGACCCAGGCGTAGACCAGAACCTGGGAGCTGAAGACGAACACGCCGGTGACGAAGACGGCGGCATAGAGCACCACTTCGTTCTGGATCTGGACGCTGAGCGCGGCCAGGAACACGGCGGAGAGGCCAAACCAGAGCAGGACGATCTTCTTGGTCCCGTGCCGGTCGGCCAGGACGCCGGCGATCAGCAGGCCCACCACGGCGCCCACGTTCAGGACCAGGAGCAAGGCGAGGCCGGCGTTCAGGCTGTAACCGGCGGAGGCCATGAGCTGCGGCAGCCAGGTGTTCAGGCCGTAGACCAGCAGCAACCCCATGAAGGACGCCACGGCCACACCGGCCGCAATCAGCGGGTAGGGCTTGCGGCCCAAATCCCGGAAGCTGGCGCGTTCTTCCGCGGGCGCGGCCCCGGCCTGTGTGCGGGCCTGGCTGCCGGCCGGGGACTTGGCGGCCGCGGGGATGTGGTGGACCGGCGGGAGGGTCTCCGGAAGCTTGAACCACAGGAAGGGGACCAGGGCGAAGCCGGCCAGGCCGCCGGCCACGAACATGGTCCGCCAGCTTGGAATGACCATGAGGGCCAGGAACGCGGTGGCCACGGCGCCGACGTGGTACCCGGTCATGGTCCGGGTGGTGGACTTTCCGGCCGTTCCGGCGGGTGCGTAGTCGTTCATGTACGCCAGCGCGGCGGGCAGGCAGGCGCCCAGGCCGAGGCCCGCCAGCAGCCGGAACGTGCTGAACCACGCAACGTTGGGTGCGAAGACGACGGCGATCGTAAAGAGGGAGAACCACGCCACACAGGCCACCAGCAGGTTCCGCCGGCCAAAGCGGTCCGAGAGCGGGGCGATGAAGAGCGCGCCGAGCCCCACACCCACCAGGGAGACGGTTGCCGCGAACGTCGCCCCAACGGCGTCGAAGCCAAGTTCCTGCGACTTGATGAGGGTCGGGATGACCGTGCCGAGCACCACCAGGTCAAAGCCGTCCAGCACCATGGCCAGCCAGCAGAGCCACACGGGCCACCGTGATTTCTCCCCCGATGACGACGACTTGTCCAATGACGACGTTGACATTGTTACCCCAGCGCTAGTGTTTAGGTGATTCCGTGCCCCGGCCGGCGTTCGCCGGGCCTCTTTCCATTGTGAGAGTTCTATCACCGCACCGTGTTGCATGGGACACTTAAAACCATTCAACGGAAGGGATCTGGTGGCCAACTCGAACTCCGGCGACTCGGTGGTGGACCGGGTCCTGCGGTTGATTGCCGCGTTCCCTGAAGGCGTCACGGCGCTGCCGCTCTCGGAGCTTGCCGCGAGGGCGGAGCTCCCCCTGACCACCGCGCACAGGCTCGTCCGGCAGTTGGCCGGGCATGGCCTGCTCGACGTCGGCCCCGGCGGCTCCGTCAGCCTGGGCCTGCGGCTCTGGGAGCTCGCCAACCGCAATTCCCCCACGCTCGAACTCCGCCAGGCAGCCCTGCCCTTCATGGAGGACATCCAGCAGGTGCTGCATCAAAACGTGAACCTCGCCGTGCTGGACGGGCAGGAAGCGCTCTTTGTGGAGCGGCTGTCCCGCCGCGGCTCCGTCGCCAACCGGGCGCAGGTGGCCGGCCGGATGCCCGTGCACGTGTCCTCCGCCGGGCTGGTGCTCATGGCCAACCAGCCCCGCCCCGTCCAGGCCGAGTACCTCGAGGGATTCAGTGATCCGACCGGCCGGCTGGCACTGGAGGATCTCCGCGCCCTCCTTGGCGAGGCCGCCCACCGGGGCTATGCCCAGCTGGCCGGCGTCGTGGACCCTGACACGTGGGGGATCGCGGTTCCGGTGCTGGACCGCAGGAAGCACGCTGTGGCGGCCCTCGGCGTCGTTGTTCCCCTTCGCGAGGTGCGCCTGCAGGCGCTTGTTCCCGCCCTCCAGACGGCGGCGCGGGGGATCGGACGGCGGCTGGGAGAACCCCGCGAGAATCCAGTATTCCATTCAGCGGAATCCATGTAACGCGCATCACCCCCGGGGGAGCACACTGTTAGCCGGAAGACGAAAACGGCCCCGGCCCCGACCGCCCGGACCCCGCAACGAAGCGAGACTCACATGGCACAGCGAAAAGTCATCACCACCCAGGTAGCCATCATCGGGGCCGGCCCGGCCGGACTCATGCTGTCCCACCTGCTGGCCAAGGCCGGCATCGAATCCACCGTGCTGGAGATCCGCAGCCACCAGGAGATCTCCGAGACGGTCCGTGCCGGCATCCTTGAGCACGGCTCGGTCAACATGCTCGTCGACAGCGGTGTCTCCGACCGCGTGCTGCGTGACGGCGACCGGCACGACGGAATCGAACTGCGTTTCAACGGCGAAAGCCACCGGATCGACTTCCAGGACCTCGTCGGGGAATCGGTGTGGCTGTACCCGCAGACGGACGTGTTCCTGGACCTCGCCGCACGCCGGAAGGCCGACGGTGGCGATGTCCGCTACGGCGTCACGGACACCACCATCCACGACATCGAAGCCAAGCCCAAGGTCTGGTTCACGGACGCGGACGGCGTCGAGTACGAGCTCCAGGCCGACTTCATCGCCGGCGCGGACGGCTCGCGCAGCCACTGCCGGTTCCAGATTCCCGAGGCGCACCGCAAGTGGTACTTCCACGAGTACCCCTTCGCCTGGTTCGGCATCCTGGCCGAGGCGCCGCGCAGCTCCGACGAGCTGATCTACGCCAACTCGGAGAACGGCTTCGCCCTGATCAGCCAGCGCACGGAGACGGTCCAGCGGATGTACTTCCAGTGCGACCCCAACGAGGACGTCAACAACTGGGATGAGGACCGCATCTGGGAGGCCTTCCGCAGCCGCGTCAACGGCAACGGATTCGAGGTCAAGGAAGGGCCCGTGATCGACAAGACGGTCCTGAAATTCCGCAGCTTCGTCCACGCCCCCATGCGGCACGGCAACCTGTTCCTCGCCGGAGACGCCGCGCACACGGTGCCGCCCACCGGGGCCAAGGGCCTGAACCTGGCGCTGCATGACGTCAAGGTCCTCTTCGAGGGATTCGACAGCTTCTACGCCACCGGCTCCGCCGCGCTCCTGGACGCCTACAGCGACCGCGCCCTGAACAGGGTGTGGAAGGCCCAGCAGTTCTCCTACTGGATGACTTCAATGCTGCACACCCCGGCCGGCGCCGATGATTTCTCCCGCGCCCGCCAGCTGGGCGAGCTCCAGTCCGTGGTGTCCTCCCGCCACGGCAGCGCCTACCTCGCGGAGGCCTACACCGGCTGGCCGGGGGCCCGCTAGACCGGCGGCCCGGCGGGGCTCATATTTTCCGTCGACAGGCACCGGGGCCAGGACTAGCCTTGAACCGTCCCAGCACGACCCGACAAGGACGATGGAGAGGTGTCCGATCATGGGAACCGAAGAGAATGTTGAACTGGTACGGCGGGGTTACACGGCCTTCAACGCAGGGGATATGGCGACCCTCAGCGACCTGTTCGCGGAGGACGCAGTCTGGCACGTTGCCGGAAGCGGCGTGCTATCCGGAACCAAACAGGGCCGCGACGCGATTCTGGCGTACTTCGGTGAACTGGGCGCGCGCACCCAAGGTCACTTCCAAGCCAACGTCGAGGACATCGTCGGCGGGGAAAACCACACGGTCGCGATCCAGCAAACCCACGGGGAAGCCAACGGCAAAACCCTGGACATGCCTACCGTCATCACGTTCGTGGTTCGCGACGGACAGATCGCGGAAGGGCGGGAGTTCTTCGAGGACACGGCCAAGGCAGACGACTTCTGGACCTGACCGAACAACCGCCTGATCGGCCCCGCCCGCAGGCTGTTTCCATCATCGGCGGCGGCATCGCCGGGCTGGCTCTTGCAGCCCGGCTGGATCCCGCGCGTTTCGAGGTCACGGTCACAGAACAGCGGTGCGGGCTCCCGACCGTGGGGACATCCTTGGCCATGTGGCCCGCGGCCCAGCGCGCCCTCGGCGATTTGGGCATCCTGGACGCCGTCAGGAAGGCCAGCCCGGTGATCGACGGCATGACCGTCCGGGCGGCCTCCGGCAGGGCATGGACATCAGCGCAGGCGACGGGGCTGATCGGCGTCTCCCGGGTTGATCTCGTCCGGCTCCTCGACGGTGCAGTCCCGGCCAGCGTGCGCCGGGTGTCCGGCCGCCTCGACGTCGTCCGTCCCGGTCCTGCCGGCCTCGTGGTGGGCGCTGACGGTGTCCACAGCGCGGTGCGCCGCAGCTGCTGGGGTGCCCGCTCCGGTGCCCGGTACACCCGCTACCTCGCGGTCCGCGGCGTGGTTCCCGGATCGCTGTGGCGGGGGCACACGGGCGAATACTGGGGCCGCGGGCAGCTCTTCGGGATTGGTCCCGCGGCGGCCGGGACCAACTGGTACGCGGCGTTCCGCTCCGGGGCGGGACACGGAAGCCTCGACGTCGCCGCGGTCCTGGCGGAAACCCGCGCCCGCTACGCAGGCTACGCCCCGGGCATCCGCGACGTCCTGGCCGCTGCGGAACCGGAAACAACCCTGGTGCAGCGGATCTGGACGACGCCGCCGCTTGGCAGCTATGTCCGCGCCCGGGTGGCACTGCTCGGGGATGCCGCCCACGCGATGACACCCAACCTTGGCCGGGGTGCCTGCGAGGCGCTGCTCGATGCCGTGACCCTCGCGGCGCTGCTCAATACCCGGCCCGTGGACGAGGCGCTGGGCGCCTACAACCGGGCGCGCCACCTCCGCACGCAGGCGTTGCGGTGGGCGTCGTCGGCCGTGATGCGGCTGGCCCTGGCGGAGCGGGGCCAGCCTGTGCGGGACGCGCTGCTGGGCTTGGCTAGTCCTGGTCCAGGGTCTCGGTCAGATGGTGCGTTGGAATCCGGTCCCGGTCGTAGGTGATCTCGGTATAGCCGTGCGGCTCTGGCTTGCCGGACGGGCTCAGGTTCACGAAGACGATCTCATCAATGGTGAGGATGCTGCGGCGCGTGATCATGTTCCGGACTTCGGCCCGCATGGTCAGCGATGTCCGGCCGAAACGGGTCGCGGTCAGGCCCATTTCGATCAGGTCGCCCTGGACCGCGGAGCTGACAAAGTTGATTTCGGAGATGTATTTGGTGACGGCCCGGCCGTTGCCCAGCTGCAGGATGGCGTAGATGGCCGCCTCCTCGTCGATCCACTTCAGCAGGCTCCCGCCGAACAGGGTGCCGTTGGCGTTGAGGTCCTCGGGCCGCACCCATTTGCGGGTACGGAAGGTGATGTCGGCCGATTCCATAGTGCGAGGTTAGCCGACTCCGTGACCGGCGGCGTTGTGTGACGCAGCCGGCCCGGGGAGGCGCGCGGCCTCACGCCATGGCGGTGTGCGCGGCGCTGTGCGAATCGATCGGCTTCGCGTAGCAGTACGAGTGCACCAGGCCGACATAAGGCCCAAAGTTCGGCACGGAAACGAAGCCCGAGTTCTCGTAGAACTGCCGGCCGTCGGTCTGCACCGAGCCGGCCTCCGCAGTCAGGGTGGTGATTCCCAGCGCGTGGGCGTGGGCTTCGAGGGCCGCGAGGATGGAGCTCGCCACTCCTGAGCCACGGGTGTAGGGCAGTACGTAGAGGCGTTTGATTTCAGCGGTGGTGGCGTCCAGCATGCGAAGGCCGCCGCAGCCCACCGGCTGGCCTGAGGCTTTGTCGTGCGCCACCAGGAACACCGCCGTGTCCGCTTCCGACGGCGGCGGGCCGGGTTCGTGGTCGGGCCGGCCGAAGCGGGCCTCGAGTTCCGCCTGCTGGGCTGCCCTCAGGTCCGCGCCGACGGGGTTCGCCCAAGTGACCTGACGGATGTTGAGCCGCGGGTTGGTCTGCATCACTGCCTCGATTCGCCGAAGTGTTATGCAGTCCAAGGCTAGGCACCAGCGGTTTCGGCTGTGTTTCCTGCCGGTAAGCGTCGCGAGAACTGTGGGCGGATGGCAGTGCAGTTGCGGCTTCCGGCTCGACTTTCCGGGTCGCCGTGGCGACGGCCACAGCCTAGCGGCGCACCAGTGTCCGCAGGAGTTTCAGCGCCACGGAGATCGAGGCGATATCCACTTGGCCCGGTTTGGTCACTTCCGCGAAGGTGTCCTTGATCCGTGCCAGCTGCTCCTGGTGCCCGCGTTCCCAGGCCACGATGCGCTCCACGGCATCGGACGTGCCGGCGTCGGTGGCATTCAGGCCCTGGGTTGTCGCCATTACCGAGACGGTCATGTCGGCTACGGCGGAATACACATCGTCGCGCAGGGCTGCCCGCGCGAGAGACTCCCAGCGGCTCTGCCGGGGCAGGTCGGTGATGCTGAGCAGCAGGTTCGCGGCACCGATGCGCTGGAACACCGCGTAGTACAGGTCAGCAATAGTGGGGATGGGTTCGCGCACCTGCTCGGAGATCAGGGAGATGTCCAGCAACCCGAAACTCTCCAACAGGTCCGAGGCGCGCAGGCCCAACTCCCGGGGCATCCCCACGGCGGCCCAGTGCGCGACTCTGTCTTCCACGCGGTCCAGGTCGGAGCCGCGGAGGTAGTCCAATGTTCGGGTCCGCAGCAGTTCCAGGGTGGGCATGATCCTGTCCACGGCCGCGGCCACGGGCTGGTCGCGATGGTCATGCGTCACGTACCATCGCGTGGCCCGGTCGAGGATCCGGCGCATGTGCAGCGTCGCCTCGGCGACGTGTTCGGTGGGATATCCGGCGGGGAGTGCGGCCAGCCGGGTGACGATCCACGGCAGGTCGTAGGCCTCGCGCGCCACCACAAAGGCCCTGGCAACGGCGGCGGCGGTGGCAGTGGTTTCCTCGATGGCACGGAAGGCGAAGGTGATTCCGCCGAGATTGATCATGTCGTTGGCCACCACTGTGCACACGATCTGGCGGCGCAGCGGGTGGTCCGCCAGCTCTGCTTCAAAGCGTTCGGACAGCTGGCGTGGAAAATAGCCGCGGAGCACGCGCCGGAACCACGGGTCATCGGCAAGGTCACTGGCGTTGAGCTCCGCTGCCAGTTCGATCTTTGCGTAGGCGGCCAGCACCGACAGTTCCGGCGCGGTCAGGCCCTCACCTGACCGCAGCCGTTCCCTGAGTTGTTCGTTGCTTGGCAGGCCCTCCAGCTTGCGGTCAAGGTCCGTTGCGTTCTCGAGCCAGTCCATGGTCCGTTCGAAGCCCGGGCTCCATTCCCGCACCAGGTGCCGGTCGTTGAAGAGCAGGACATTCTGGTCCGCGTTGTTGGCCAGCACAAGGCGGGCCACCTCGTCCGTGAGGGAATGCAGGAAGCCGGCACGTTCCGGCGACGGCATCTTTCCCGCCGCGATCATCCGGTCCACGAAGATCTTGATGTTTACTTCATGATCAGAGCAGTCCACGCCGGCTGAATTATCGATGGCGTCGGTATTGAGCAGGACGCCGGACAGGGCGGCCTCGATCCGCCCGAGCTGCGTGATTCCGAGGTTCCCGCCCTCGGCGATGATCTTCGCCCGCACCTCATTGCCGTTGACCCTGACGGGGTCGTTCGCCTTGTCGCCAACCCCGGTGTTGGCCTCTGATGAGGCCTTGATGTAAGTTCCGATGCCGCCGTTGTACAGCAGGTCCACGGGCGCCCGGAGGATGGCCTGAAGCAGAGCGTGTGGCGGCAGGGACACGGTGCCCGGTTCCAGGCCCAGAGAGCTCCTGACCTGTTCAGTGATGCCGATGGACTTGGCCCGGCGGGAATGGACACCACCGCCCTCGCTGATCAGTGCTGGATCGTAGTCCGCCCAAGATGAGCGGGGGAGGGCAAAGAGCCGCCGCCGTTCCTCGAACGAGGCCCCCGCATCCGGCGCCGGGTCAAGAAAGATGTGGCGGTGATCGAAAGCCGCCACCAGCCGGATGTGGCGGGAGAGGAGCATCCCGTTCCCAAAGACGTCGCCGCCCATATCGCCGATGCCGGCAACTGTGAAGTCCTCTGCCTGGCAGTCCATCCCGAGTTCGCGGAAATGCTGTTTCACCGATTCCCAGGCCCCGCGGGCCGTGATGCCCATCTGCTTATGGTCATAGCCCACGGTCCCGCCGGACGCGAAGGCATCGCCCAGCCAGAAGCCGTACTCCGCTGCCACCGCGTTCGCAGCGTCGGAAAATGACGCTGTTCCCTTGTCCGCCGCCACCACGAGGTAATAGTCGTCGACGTCGTGCCGCACCACTCGCGCCGGAGGCACCACTGTTTCGCCGTGGGCGGTGGTGACCAGGTTGTCGGTGATGTCCAGCAGCCCGCGGACGAAGGTCCGGTAGCATTCCAGGCCCTCCGTCAGCCAGGCGTCGCGGTCCATGGCCGGGTCCGGCAACTGTTTGGGATAGAAACCGCCCTTAGCGCCGGTTGGCACTATCACCGAGTTCTTCACGTTCTGCGCCTTGACCAGGCCAAGGACCTCGGTGCGGAAATCCTCGCTCCGGTCGGACCAGCGCAGCCCGCCCCTGGCCAGTGCCCCGAAGCGCAGGTGGACGCCTTCCACGCGGGGCGAGTACACCCAGATTTCGTATTTGGGACGGGGAAGCGGGGCACCCGCGATCGCGGAAGGGTTCAGTTTGAAACTCAGGTGGGGCTTCGCCTGGAAGTAGTTAGTACGGAGCGTGGATTCCACCAGGTTCATGAAGGTGCGCAGCAGCCGGTCGGCGTCGAGGACGGGAATGTCGTCGATCGCGGCCAGCAGATCCTTCCGAGCCGCGTCGGTGTCCCCGAACCGGCGTGCCGCCTCCAGCTCGGGATCGAACTTGGCCCTGAACAATGCCAGGAGCGCGTGGGTTGCCCGGACATTGACCAGCAGGGTATCGGCCATGAAGCCGTAGGAGGTCGTTGTGCCCAATTGCTGCAGGTACTTGGCATAGCTGCGCAGGATTGCCGCCTGGCGCCATTCGATGCCCTCCCGGAGGACGAGGCCGTCAAAGCGGTCCGATTCTGAGTCCCCACGCATGGCAGCTCCGAAGGCATCCCCCAGCAGCCCGCTGGTGCGGGACGGATCCACGCCGGCCGGGTAGCGGACGCCAAGGTCATAGAGGAACAAGGCCCGGTCCCTCCCGCGCACCACATCGAAGGGCCGTTGGTTCAGCACCTCCAGTCCGAGGTTGTGGAAGAACGGCAGGATCCGCGTCAGGCTGTGGGCGGTGGTCAGGTAAAGCCGGATCCGTGCGTCTTCGGCCAGCGTCGGGGAGGCGTCGGTGCGGACATAAACGGCCAGCTGAGGATCGTTCAGCGGTCGCCCGCCCGTGCCGTCGAGATCGAACCGCTCGAACGTATTGATGTCCTCGACCGCGTCCTCGACCTCGAAATCAGCCCGGTAGCTGGCCGGGAAGGCGGCGGACCACAGCGCCGACAACCGGCTGGCCTCCGCCGACGGCAACCTGTCACGGAGCGCTTCGTCCAGGCCCTGGGCCCAGGTCCGCGTTGCGCTGACAATGCTCCGCTCCACTTCAGCGGGATCGACGTCGGGCATCCCGCCGGCGGGCAACAGTATCCGGAAGAACACGCGGGCCATCGGGGATTCACTAAGCCTGACTTCGAACTCGAGCGAGGAGGACCCGAAAGCCTGTTTAAGCTCGTGTTCAATCCGGAGGCGGACGGCCGTGCTGTACCTGGGCCGGGGGAGGAACACCAGCGCGGTCATGAAGCGCCCGTAGCTGTCAGCGCGCAGGAACACCCGTGTCTGGTGGTGGGCCTGCAGGCGCAGAATCTCTCGGGCAAGCCCGGAAAGTTCATCCAGGTCCCGGTGGAACAGCTCGTCCAGGGGGAAGGACTCGAGGACGGTGAGGAGCTGCTTGCCAGGGTGGGAGGCCTCGGTGAAGCCGAAACGCTCCTGGATGGCGCGTACCTTGTCCCGGATGACCGGGATGCGCCGCACGGACCGGCCCGTGGCGCCCGGGGCGAAAAGGCCCACAAACCTGACTTCTCCCGTGGCCTTCCCGGCGCTGCCGAAGGTCCGGACGAGGATTTCATCCAAGTAAGCCGGGCGGGGGACGGATGATCTCAGATCCGAAATGGAGATGGTGAGGACCTGCGAATGGGGCAGCCCCGTAACAGGCTGGCGGGCCTCCGGCCGCCCGTCCCTGAGCAGGCCCAGCCCCGCGCCGGGCAGCAACGACACAACATCCGGGCCCTCCGCCGTCGAGTACTGATATTCGCTGTATCCCAGAAACATGAAGTTGCCGCGGTCCAGCCAGCCCAGGAGCTCACCGAGCTGCTCCGGAGCCGGAACTGTGCCGGCGGGCAGCAGGTCCAGGGAGTTGATGGTGCGGGCGAGACGGGCGTGGATGGCTGGGGTGTCATCAGCGACCAACTGGACGTCCGCCAGGACACGCCGCACGTTGGCGGTGAGCTCCACAGTGGCCCGTGACCCCGGCAGGCGGCCTATCTCTGCCGCCACCCACGTTTCGGATCTCCACCCCGGCGGGTCCTGAACGGTGCCGGCCGCCGCGGCGCCCGGGACGCCAGCAATTGGGCCCGTCGGTCCGGACTGCGAGGACCCATGCCGTACTTCCACCAACCGATCAGTCCGCGGATCCCGCCGCACCAGAAAATTGGGATGCACCAGTAACCGAATGGACTCGTTTTGGCGGGCCAGCTCCGCAGTAAGCGAATGGATCAGGTGCGGAATGGCGTCGGCAACCACCAGCAGGACGCTGGCGTCGCTTTCGTTCAGGATGTCGACGGCCGCCGTGCCTGCCGGACGGCCGTCCGCTAGTTCCGCATGGTGCCTGGCGCGCTGCTCCAGGTTTTCGGGACTGTAGCCTTGGAGGTCCTCCGGCGCAGCGTGTTCGTAGTACGCCGCGAGGAACTGGTCATCGAAGCCGGGGAAAACGTGGCCGGGCGCATGCCCCGGGTGTACCGATTTGCGTGACATGCCCCTGCGCCTCCACTGCGCGGGCTCAACCGCATGCCGCGGCCGACCATCCTGTCCCCACGCCTGTCTTCATCATCGCCGCGTTCCCGTGAGCAGTCCAGACCCGGTACGCCCCGCCGGGACGGCCTGTTCGCCCGCCGGGGACGGACGGGCCCGCTACGCCGGACGGCCGGTGGGATCCTCCGACGTCGGATCCGCCAGTGCCAGTCCGCCCACGGGACTGTCGTCCCAGTGGATGAGTTCCCAGCCGTTGGCGGGATCGCCTTCCAGCGCCACGATTCCGGTGTTGTCCAGCACGTGCCTGATGGCAAAGTCCGGTTCGATGTTGTCCGCCCGCAGGCCGGCCCACACCCGGATGGCTGCGCCGTGGCTGACCACGGCCACGGATCCTGAGCCCCCCGCCCCGTTTGTCCGTCCCGCTATTTTGGCGATCGCGGCGTCGTAACGCTCAAAGAAGTCCCGGCCGCTGGGACCGGCAGGCATCCGGCGGTCCAGCTCGCCGTCCGCCCACGAAAAAATGGTGCCGATGTACTGCTTGTGCGATTCGTGGTCCGTGCGCTTTTCCAGCGACCCGGCCTCGATCTCGTGAAGGCCCTCCAGCACCTCGGTTTCCAGCCCGTGCACCCGGGCGAGCGGTGCCGCTGTGATCTGCGTCCGAACCAGGGTGGAGGCGTACAGGGCAAGGATCCGCTCGTTCGCCAAGGCGCGGGACAACGTCTCGGCCTGACGCTCGCCGAGTTCGGTCAGCCCGGGCCCCGGGTGCGCCGTGTCCAGCTGGCCCAGCACATTGCCGGGCGTCTGGCCGTGCCGGATGAGCAGAAGCCTCATTTGAGGTGGTCCACCAGCTGGTCCGCGATGCCCGTGTACTTGCCCGGGGTCAGCGTCAGCAGGCGGGCTTCGGCGTCGGCGGACAGGCCGAGGCTCTGAACGAATTCCTGCATCCGGGCGGCATCCACGCGCTGTCCGCGGGTCAGGTCCTTGAGCCGCTCGTACGGGTTTTCCATGCCGTCGACGCCGGCGATGGCCTCGGCGCGCATGACCATCTGGATGGCCTCGCCGAGGACTTCCCAGTTGGTGTCCAGGTCCGCGGCCAGCACGTCCTCGGCAACCTTGAGCCGGTCCAGGCCCTTGGCAACGTTCGAGATGGCGAGCAGCGAGTGGCCGAACGCCACACCGATGTTGCGCTGCGAGGAGGAGTCGGTGAGATCGCGCTGCCAGCGGGAGGTGACCAGGGTGGAGCCGAGGACGTCCAGCAGGCCGGAGGAGATCTCGAGGTTGGCCTCGGCGTTTTCGAAACGGATCGGGTTCACCTTGTGCGGCATGGTTGAGGAGCCCGTGGCGCCTGCCACCGGGATCTGCACAAAGTACCCGATCGAGATGTAGCTCCAGATGTCGGTGCAGACGTTGTGCAGGATGCGGTTGAAACGCGCGACGTCGGCATAGAGTTCGGCCTGCCAGTCATGGCTTTCGATCTGCGTGGTCAGCGGGTTCCAGGTCAGGCCGAGGCCTTCGACGAAGCCCTTGGCGACGTGCTCCCAGTCGGCGCCCGGGACGGACGCGACGTGGGCGGCGTAGGTGCCGGTGGCGCCGTTGATCTTGCCGAGGTATTCGGTGCGGGCGATCCGGTCCAGCTGCCGGTTGAGCCGGTGCGCGATGACTGCCAGTTCCTTGCCCAGCGTGGTGGGCGTGGCGGGCTGGCCGTGGGTGCGGGAGAGCATCGGCACGGCGCGGTTGTCCCCGGCCATGGCGCTGATCTGGCCGACGAGGGCGCGGGCCGCAGGCAGCCACACGTCCTCCACGGCCCCCTTGATGCCCAGGGCGTAGGAGAGGTTGTTGATGTCTTCCGAGGTGCAGCCGAAGTGCACCATGGCGGTCAGGTGATCGATTCCGATGCCGGGCAGGCGGCGGCCGATGTAGTACTCCACGGCCTTGACATCGTGGACCGTAACGGCCTCGATCTCGGCGAGTTCGGTGACGGAGGCGGCGTCGAACTCCGTGACGATCGCACGCAGTTGCTCCTGTTGTTCCGCCGTGAGCGGTCCGGCCCCGGGCAGGACGCTGTTGCCGGTCAGGTGGATCAGCCACTCGACCTCCACAGCCACGCGGTCGCGGTTCAGGGCAGCCTCGGAAAGGTAGTCGACCAGCGGCGCGACGGCGGACTGGTAGCGGCCATCCAGCGGGCCGAGCGCGATCTGGTGGTCGGACGCGGCGAGGGCCAGGCGTCCGGACGGCGTGCGGGTATCAGCTGTGGCGGCAGTTTCAGGCATATGGCGATTCTTTCACGAAGTGCCGCCGGGCCTTAAGCGCCCCCGTCCTTATGACATTGCCGGATGACATTGCCGGCTGGCAGCGCATGGCGGTCCGGGACGTTGTCCACATAGCCGGGCGGCTCTCTTCAGCGGGCACAGGCCGCCCCGCTAGCGTCGGTTCATGGGCAGCTGGATGAGGCAGGTCACTGGGATGAGGCCGGGGTGAGGCCGGGATGAGGCCGGTCAACGGGATAGCACCGGGACCGGCGGGCAGTGTGGCGGTGCAGGATATGGCGGTTCTTGGCGTGACGGCCGCCGACGCCCTTGAGTGCGCTTCGCGCAGTTATGAAGTCCAGCAGTTTGCTGCGCGCGTTGCGCGGTGCGCCGATGAGGCTGATGCGGTGCTCGCCGCCCTCGCCCGCCTTGAGCTGCAGTCGTGGCAGTCACCGGCCGGCCGCGCCTACCGTGTGGCCTTGTCCCTGCACGCGGCGGCGCTGCACCGAAGCCGGGATGCGCTGCTCGATGCTGTTGCCGTGGTGCTCCGGCATGCCCGGAACGTGGCGCAGCCCACGGACCAGATGGGACCCTGATGGCCGAGTCGAGTCCGGCGGGCTCCGGCGGCGGCCCCGGGGTTTCCGCGCCGCCGCGCGACGGCAGCCTGCTCATCCGGGGCGGAATCGGCGGGGTGAGCTTCCAGTTTGAGGAGCTGCTGGCGGGTGCCGCGGCACTGGACGGGCTGGTGCGGCAGCTGCAATCGGTTGAGGTTGAGGCCGACACCGTCCGGCGCGCACTCTTTCCCTACCAGTCCGACTCCTACACCAGCGGCAGCAACGCCATCATCGCTGTGGGGGAGGCCGGCCGGGAGGTCGGACGCGTCCGGTCCCAGCTTCAGCGGATCGGCGACGACGTCCGCGCCAGTCACCGCGAATACGAATATGCCGAAGCCCGGAATGCCCTGCTGCTGCGGATGGGACTGCACGGCTCCGAGTACGGCGCAGCACCGGAGCCCTTCGCCCTGCCCGGGGTGCGCGGCACTGTTGAAGGCTGGGTCGCCATGGCGCCCCGGAATCTCGCCGTGCTGCTTGGCCTGCCCTGGCCTTTGGCCGCCGTGGCCAGCGCCCTGGCCGGGCCCGCTGACGTCCGCCGCCTGGTGCGGGACGCCTCGGAAGCGCCGGGGCTCGTGTTCCTCAAGCCCCGCCCCGTCAGCATCGTGGGCCGGGAGACGTTTACGGCCGACGTCGACCTCTCACCGGCCGGGCTGCTGCGGCGGGCCGGGGCAGTGGGAGAGCAAGGCGGCCGGATCGAGGTTATCGAGGTCGACGGCGGTTCCCGGCCCGCGTGGGTGGTGATCATCCCCGGAACCCAGCAGGGCGCCCTGCCGGAAGGAACCAACCCCTTTGACCCCGCCGGAATCGCCGAGGCCCTGGGCTATGACTCGGCGTCGACGGCGCAGGCCATCAGGGAGGCGTTGCGGCAGGCCGGGGCCGAGGCCGGGGATCAGCTCGTGGCCGTCGGCTACAGCCAGGGCGGGATCCACGCGATGAATCTCAGCAAGGACCGTGCTGTCCTAGCCGAGTACGACCTCAAGTTCGTGCTGACCGCGGGCTCGCCGGTGGGCGGGATCAGCCCCGCGCCGGGGATCCGCAGCCTGCACCTCGAACATGAGCAGGACTGGGTGCCGGGGGCGGACGGACTGGCGAACCCGGACACCAGGGACCGGGTGACCGTGACCCTCACCAACCCGCTGGCGGTGCCGCCGCCACAGGATTTCGGCCTGGGTCCCGGGCACCGGCTGGAGAATTACGCTGACGGGGCCGCGCTCGTCTCCGCGAGCCGGGACAACACCCTGCAGAACTCCACCGCGGCACTGGCCGCAGTGGTGGGGACCGGCGGGGCGGCGTCGGTGACCAGGTTCTCGCTCCGGCGTGAGGCCCGGCCGGAACCGCGGGCAACGCCCGCAACCACTTCGGGCACGCCGCGCGGCACGGGCGCTTCTAACGATCGAGGGCAGGAAGGAAGCTCGCCACGAGGGACACCAGACTGATGATGATGGCGGCGAACACGGCAGTCCAGAAGAACGAGTCGATGGTGAAGTGCACAGTGGTGTAGCTGCTGATCCAGGAGGTCAAGTAGAGCATCGCGGCGTTGATGACCACGGTGAACAGGCCCAGGGTGAGGATAGTGATCGGCAGCGAGAGGAGGCTGACAATGGGCTTGACGAAGGCATTGACCAGACCGAAGATCAAGCCGATGAACAGGTAGCCCAAGATGATGCTGATGGTGCCGTCACTCTGGGTGGAAATATCCAGCCCGGTGAGGATCCAGCAGGCGATTGCAAGGGCCAGCCCGTTGATGATGACTCGTACGATGATTGAGCGCATGGCCCCATGCTGTCATACGCCCGGCGGCGACGGCAGGGACCATATTCCCCATGTCAGCAACGGCTATCCCCTACGGACAGCAATCGGCTCCCGCAACTGCGGCAGCGACCCGAAGTAGGCTAGTTGGCATGACTTCATCAGAGAATCCGGCCGGGGGCATCAGGCCCCGTCCGGTGGTAGACCTCCTCCCCCGCTACGCGGCCGGAAAACCCCCCGTCCCCGTGGAAGGCCTGACCAGCTACAAGTTGTCCTCCAACGAGAACCCGTTGCCCCCGATCCCTGCAGTGCAGCAGGCCATCGCGGCGCAGACCGATTTCAACCGCTACCCCGATCCGCTCAGCAGCAGGCTGCGTGAAGCGCTCGCCCGCTTCCTGGATGTTCCCGCCGAGGACATCGTCACGGGCGCCGGCAGCCTGGGCGCCCTGAACCAGCTGCTGACCACCTTCGCCGGCCAGAACGACGACGGCAAGGCCGACGAGGTCATCTACGCCTGGCGCTCGTTCGAGGCCTACCCGATCTGCGTAGGACTGGCCGGCGCCGAGAGCGTCCGGATCCCGCTGACATCCGACGGGCGGCATGACCTGGACGCCATGGCCGCCGCAGTGACTGCGCGGACCCGGATGATCCTGCTGTGCACGCCCAACAACCCCACCGGACCCATCCTGACGGCCGAGGAAACGGAGCACTTCATCCAGGCCGTTCCGGCCGACGTCGTGGTGGTCATCGACGAGGCCTACCAGGAATTCGTGCGCGCCGGCGACGCCGTGGACGGCATCGCCATGTACCGCAAGTACCCCAACGTCGTCGTCCTGCGGACCTTCTCAAAAGCGCACGGCCTCGCCGGACTCCGCGTGGGCTACAGCGTCTCCAGGCCCGAACTGACGCAGCACCTGCGCGTCAGTGCCACCCCCTTCGCCGTGTCCCAGATCGCGGAAACGGCAGCCGTGACGTCGCTCGAGCACTTCGCCGATGTTGTAGAAAGGGTACAAAGCCTGGTGGACGAACGGGACAGGGTCACGGCGGGACTGCGTGAGCTCGGGTGGTTCGTCCCGGAGGCCCAGGGCAACTTTGTCTGGCTCAATCTGGGCGAAAACAGCGCGGAATTTGCCGCCCTGGCGGCGGAACGGGCGCTGTCCGTACGGGCCTTCGGCAACGAGGGCGTCCGGGTCAGCATCGGCGAAACGGAAGCCAACACCCGTTTCCTGGAGCTCTGTGCGATCTATACAAAACCGCCGCGGCGTTCCTAGCGCTTAACACTGCGCGCTCAGGCCGCCCCGTGCGGATAAAGTAAGGACCAGTAAGCCAAAATATATGCCGGACCTGGAATGTATTCCTGGTCCGGCATATATCCCAGCGATTGCGGCGCATTCGGATGCGGCAAGCAAGGAGACGGTATGGGCGCCACACATCTGCCCTCTACCGAGTTCGACGGAACCGGGATGGATGACCAGCTCGAAGCGGAGGCCGAGGCCCAACTGGGTGCCCCGGCCGAGCCGATGGTGCAGTTGCTGGACCCGGACGGCACCCTGGGCTCGGACCCGGTTTTCTCAAAATACGCCGAGAAGCTGGACCCGGGCACCCTGCGCGGCTTCTACGCGGATATGGCCAAGATCCGCCGCTTCGACGTGGAGGCCACCGCCCTGCAGCGGCAGGGCCAGCTGGCCCTGTGGGTCCCGCTCACCGGACAGGAAGCCGCCCAGATCGGCTCCGGACGGGCCAGCCAGCCGCAGGACTACATCTTCCCCACCTACCGCGAGCACGGCGTGGCCCTGACGCGGAACGTGGACCTGGCCGAGCTGCTGCGCCAGTTCCGGGGCGTCTCCAACGGCGGCTGGAACCCGAAGGACACGAACTTCCACCTCTACACGCTGGTCCTGGCCGCCCAGACCCCGCACGCCGTCGGGTACGCCATGGGCATCCAGCGGGACCAGAAACTGGCGGCCGCCAACGCCGTCGCCAGCGGTGAGGCGGGACAGGCCGTGGAGCCGAACGCCGCCGTCATGGTGTATTTCGGCGACGGCGCCAGCTCCGAAGGGGACGTCCATGAATCCATGGTGTTCGCCGCTTCCTACCAGGCGCCCGTGGTCTTCTTCTGCCAGAACAACCACTGGGCCATCTCCGTGCCAAGCTCCGTGCAGACCCGCATCCCGCTCGCCAACCGCGCCAAAGGTTACGGCTTCCCCGGCATCAGGGTGGACGGCAATGACGTGATCGCCGTCCACGCCGTCACGGAATGGGCGCTGGAGCGGGCCCGCGAGGGCCATGGTCCCGTACTGATCGAGGCGTTCACCTACCGGGTCGGGGCGCACACCACGGCCGATGACCCCACCAAATACCGCGCATCCGCCGAAGAAGGCCTCTGGCGTGCCAAGGACCCGCTGGCGCGGCTGGAGAAGTATCTCCGGGCCCAGGGCCTCGCGGATGACAGCTTCTTCGAGCAGGTCAAGGCCGACGGCGACGAGCTCGCCGCCTATGTCCGCAAGACCACCCACGACCTCGAAACCCCGGACATCCGGACCGCCTTCGCCAACACCTATGTGGAGGCCCACCCGCTGGTGGCCGAGGAACTGGCCTGGTTCGAGGAATACAGCGCAGGGTTCGCCGATGAGGCGTCCGCCGATGAGGCACGCACAGCCGAGACAGACAGGGCGGCCCGCTGATGACCACCATGACCATTGCGAAAGCCATCAATGAGGGTCTGCGGGCCACGTTGAACAACAACCCCCGCTCGCTGCTGATGGGCGAGGACATCGGGGCCCTTGGCGGCGTCTACCGGGTCACCGACGGGCTGATCGCCGAATTCGGCGCCGACCGCGTGGTGGATACCCCGCTGGCCGAATCCGGCATTATCGGCACCGCGATCGGCCTCTCCCTGCGCGGCTACCAGCCGGTCTGCGAGATCCAGTTCGACGGTTTCGTGTTCCCGGGGTTCAACCAGATCACCACCCAGCTGGCCAAGATGCACTCGCGCAGCAACGGCAACCTGACCGTTCCCGTCGTCATCCGGATTCCGTACGGCGGCGGCATCGGCTCCATTGAACACCACTCCGAATCGCCGGAGGCACTGTTCGCCCACACGGCCGGGCTGCGCATCATCACCCCCTCCAATCCGCACGATGCCTACTGGATGATCCAGCAGGCCGTTGACTGCCAGGATCCCGTGATCGTCTTCGAGCCCAAGCGCCGCTACTGGCTCAAGGGTGAGGTCGACACCGAGACCCCGGGTGCGTCCGCTGACCCCTTCAAGGCGCATGTGCTCCGCGAGGGCACCGACGCGACCGTCGTCGTTTACGGCCCGCTGGTGCCCGTGGCCCTCGCAGCGGCCGAGGCCGCCGCCGAGGACGGCCACAGCGTCGAGGTGATCGACCTCCGTTCCATCTCGCCGATCGACTTCGACACCGTCACGGCCTCGGTCCGGAAAACCGGCCGGCTGATCGTGGCCCACGAGGCCCCAACATTCGGCGGCATCGGCGGCGAAATCGCCGCGCGGATCAGCGAGCGGGCGTTCCATTCACTGGAGGCCCCCGTCATCCGCGTCGGGGGATTCCACATGCCCTATCCCGTGGCCAAGGTCGAAGAAGACTACCTGCCGGACATCGACCGCATCCTTGAGGCGCTCGACCGCGCCCTGGCGTACTGACGAGGACCCATGACGCTCAACAAGTTCAACCTTCCCGACGTCGGCGAAGGGCTGACGGAGGCCGAAATCGTCGCCTGGAAGGTCAAGGCCGGCGATACCGTGGCCGTCAACGACGTCCTGTGCGAGATCGAGACGGCCAAATCCCTGGTGGAACTGCCCTCACCGTTCGCCGGGACCGTCACGGAACTGCTGGTGCCCGAGGGAGTCACGGTGGATGTCGGCACGCCGATCATCAGCGTGAGCGACGCCGTCGACGCCCCGGCGCCGGCCGCCGCGGCGCCCGCCCCGGCGCCTGTAGCCCAGGAGCAGGCTGCCGCCGCGCCCATGTACGGCACGCTTCCGGCTGATGACTCCGACGCCGGCGAACCAGCCGGGCGCCCGGCCGGCGGGCCGCTCGTGGGCTCCGGTCCCAAGGCCGACGCAGTCAAGCGCCGGCGGCGGATTTCCGCCCCTGCGGCAGCCGGCCACGACGCCCCGTCCGCCGCGGCAGCCACCGGCGCTGCCGCCCCGGTGGTGGAGCAGGTGGGGGTGGAGGCCCACGACATATGGATCAACCCGGACGCGGCCAGCCGCCCTGCCGACGCGGCCACGGGCCCCGCCGGCTCCGTTGAGGCGCGCCCCACCTTCGGCGGTGCCATCAGCGGCCTGGTCGGCAAGGTGCTGGCCAAGCCGCCGGTCCGCAAGATCGCCCGGGACCTCGGGATCAACCTGGCCGATGTCGTTCCTACCGGCGCCCGCGGTGAAGTGACCCGCGAGGACCTGGTGAGCTACCAGGCCCAGCGGGACGCCGAGGTGGACAAGGCGGACTCGTTCTGGGGCAAGTCCGGCCGCCCGCAGGACCAGCGGATCGAGCGGATCCCGGTCAAGGGAGTCCGCAAAGCCACCGCGAAGGCCATGGTCGAATCCGCGTTTGCCGCGCCGCACGTCAGCATCTTTGTCGACGTCGATGCCAGCCGCACCATGGAATTCGTCAAACGCCTCAAGGCCTCCCGCGACTTCGAAGGCATCAAGGTCTCCCCGCTGCTGATCCTGGCCAAGGCGGTCATTTGGGCCGCGGCGCGAAACCCGAGTGTCAACGCAACGTGGGTGGACAACCCGGACGGCAGCGATTCCGCGGAGATCCACGTCAAGCACTTCATGAACCTGGGCATCGCGGCCGCCACGCCCCGCGGGCTGATGGTGCCGAACATCAAGAACGCCCAGGACCTCTCGCTCAAGCAACTGGCCCTGGCCCTGAACGAGCTCGCCACGACGGCGCGGGCCGGCAAGACCCAGCCTGCCCAGATGCGCGGCGGCACGCTCACCGTGACCAACATCGGCGCCCTCGGGATCGACACCGGAACGCCGATCATCAACCCGGGCGAGGTCGCCATCGTGGCGTTCGGCACCATCAAGCAAAAGCCCTGGGTCCTGGACGGCGAAGTCATTCCGCGCTGGATCACCACCCTCGGCGGCTCCTTCGACCACCGCGTGGTGGACGGCGACCTTTCGGCCCGCTTCATGGCCGACGTCGCCGCCATCCTGGAAGAGCCGGCCCTGCTGCTGGACTAGCCGGCGAAACCGGCCACGAAACCGGCCGCGAAACCGCAGAACCCCGCCGCTGAACCTTTCAGCGGCGGGGTTTCTCAGTGTTGGGGTTTCTCAGTGGCCAGCCTGGCCCGGGCCGCTCAGTTTCCCGAGTATGCGGTCAGGATCTGGACCAGCGCGGGATCGCCGCTCATGCCGGCGAGGGCGGCCGAGGCGGCAAACATCAGGCCCGCGAGCCCCGCGCAGCACGCGCTGATTCCCGTCAGGAACTTCCAGTCCTCCCGGAACACGCTGCGCAAGGTGTCGGGCATGCGCAGTCCCGGGGCAATCAGGTTGGGTGCGCTGTCCGTCGATCCGTCGTCCAGGAACGCGACAACGCGACCGGCACCGCGGTCCACGCGCATGGCGCTGATGTGGTTGCCGTGCCGGGCCAGCAGGATGTCGTGGCCAACCAGCTGGCGGCGCTGAAGAGTGATCATGGGGCTCCCTTGGTAGGTGGGTTCTCGGACGTCCGCACCATCGCAGGGCACCTCCCATTTTACTGAGCCGGTCCGCGCCGGGCGGCCCGCTGGGCGGTGAGGCTGCCCACGACAGAGGGTGATCCTCATCAAGTCCGGACACGGCCACGACCGGACACAGCCAAGTCCGCGCCCTCCTGTCCCGCGGCTACGCCCGGCACTAGAGTGGCACCAGCCGCCGACAGCCCGGGCGGAAGCGGATCAAAGGAGATGTTGCGTGTTTTCAAGCCCGTACCCCGACGTCGATGTTCCCAACCTCGGCATTTACGACTACCTCTTCGGCGCTCTGGCAGAGGAGGACCTGGACCGGATCGCCGTCGTCGATGGCGCCAGCGGTGCGGAGACCACCTACCGGGCGCTGCGCGGGCAGATCGACGCCCTCGCCGGTGCCGTCGCCGCCCAGGGCCTGGGCGTGCACGGCGTGGCCGCCATCCTGTGTCCCAACGTCCCCGCCTTTGCGACCGTCTTCCACGGCCTGCTCCGGGCAGGCGCAACGGTCACCACCATCAACGCCCTGTACACGGCCGACGAGATCGCCACCCAGCTCACCGACGCCGGCGCGGACTGGCTCTTCACCGTATCGGCGCTGCTGCCGGCCGCCCGGGAGGCCGCCGAAAGGACCGGGATCCCTGCCTCACGGCTCGTGGTGCTCGACGGCGCCGACGGCCACCCGTCGCTGGCCGACTTGCTCGCCACGGGCGCACCGGCACCCCGCGTCTCGTTCGATCCCGCCACGCATGTGGCCGTGCTGCCCTACTCCTCCGGCACCACCGGCCGGCCGAAGGGGGTCATGCTCAGCCACCGCAACCTGGTCGCCAACGTGGAACAGGCCAGGGGTCTGCTCGACGTCGGCCCCGAAGACCGGGTCCTGGCGCTGCTCCCGTTTTTCCACATCTACGGGCTGACCGTGCTGCTGAACCTCGCGCTGCGCCAGCGGGCCAGGCTTGTGACCATGCCCCGGTTCGACCTGCCCGAGTTCCTGCGGATCATCCAGGACCACCGGTGCAGCTACCTGTTCATCGCGCCTCCCGTGGCCGTGGCGCTGTCCAAGCACCCGCTCGTTGCCGAGTACGACCTCGGCTCGGTGCACACCACCCTTTCCGGTGCGGCGCCGCTGGACGGCGAACTTGGCAAGCGCCTGGCCGAACGCCTCGGCTGCCAGGTCCTGCAGGGCTACGGCATGACCGAGATGAGCCCGGTATCGCACCTCATTCCGCGCGTGGGCCGCGATGGGCTCAGGGTCCCCGTCAGTTCCGTGGGGTACACGGTGCCGAACATGCAGTGCCGCCTCGTGGACCCGGCCACGGGGGAGGAGATCCCGGTTCCCGCGGAAGGGACCAGCGCGCCGGGGCACCTGTTGTGCCGCGGGCCGAATGTGATGCTCGGCTACCTCAACCGGCCGCAGGAAACCGCGGACACCCTGGACGCGGACGGCTTCCTGCGCACCGGGGACATCGCCACGGTGCGGGCGGACGGGGTGGTGACGGTCGTGGACCGGCTCAAGGAACTGATCAAGTACAACGGCTACCAGATCGCCCCGGCGGAACTGGAGGCGCTGCTCCTCACCCACCCCGGCATCGCCGACTCCGCGGTGGTCGGCTCCCTCGACGCCGACGGCCAGGAAGTGCCCAAGGCGTTCGTGGTCCGCCAGCCGGGCGCGGACGGCGATGCCTTGGACCTGGCGGGCGTCATGGACTTCGTGGCGGCCCGGGTGGCGCCGTTCAAGAAAGTCCGACAGGTTGAGTTCATCGACGCCGTGCCGAAATCCGCCTCAGGAAAGATCCTGCGGCGGATGCTTGGGTCTGCAGGCTCAGATACCGGCCAAGCCGCCGTGCCGGCAGCGGCACCGAAGAAGCAGTAGCGCCTCAGTCGGCGTCGGTCTTGGCGATGTAGACGTCACAGGGGGCGTTGTGGGCCACGCTGTTCGCAACGCTCCCCAAGACCCGGCCGATTCCGCTCATGCGCCGGTTGCCGACCACGATCATCAAGGCACTGGTCCGTTCGGCTTCCCGGATCAGGGCCTCGGCCGGCTTGCCCCGCGCGGCGGCGTACGTGACGGTGATGTCCGGGCGGCGCAGGCCTTCCGCGACCGAGCGCGCAACCGTTTCCGCGTTGCCGGCGTCGGAAACGATCCACTGGTCACTGCCGCTGCCGAAGACCTGTGTCTTGTCGCTGTCAAAGGCGCTGACCACATGAAGTGTCGCCCCCACGGAAACTGCGAGGTCGCGCGCGGTGTGCGCCGCCCGCAGTGCAGTTTCACTGCCGTCGACGCCGACAACGATTATTCCGGTCATGGACCGCTCCTCTTTCAACGAGTAATGCTGTTTAGTGTGCCTGGCCGATCAACTTGCCCCAGCGCGCCCCAGTCGAGGCCCCGCATGGATCCTGCCGGTGTTCACGCTACAGGGCGGCCAGGGCTTCCCGCAGGACCGGCGCGAGCCGCCGCACACCCTCGCGGATCGATTCGGGCGGCACCGCGCTGAACGCCAGCCGGATCTTGTTCGACGGGTCGTCCGAGTTCGTAAAGGCCGCTCCCGGAATGAAGACGACGCCGGCGTCGATGGCCTTCCTCAGCAGCGGGTAAGTATCCACGCCGTCGGGCAGCGTAACCCACACGAAGAAGCCGCCCTCGGGGCGCGTCCAGGTCAGTCCCTCCGGCATGTAGTCGGCCAAGGCGGCCAGCATTGCCTCGCAACGTTCCTGGTACAGCCCCCGATACGTCTCGATCTGGCCGCGCCAGTCGTAGTCGCGCAGATAGGCCGACACCAGCATCTGGTTCAGCGTCGGCGGGCACAGGGTGACGGCCTCCGACGCCAGGTAGTACCTGCGCTGCAGGTGGGCCGGGACCAGGGCCCAGCCGATCCGCAGGCCCGGGGCGAAGATCTTGGAAAAGGACCCCATGTAGATGACGTCATCCGGGTTGGCCGCCCGCAGGGGGGTGAGCGGCTTGCCGTCGAAGCGGAGCAGGCCGTAGGGGTTGTCCTCCAGCACCAGAATATTCGCGCGACGGCATATATCCACCACGGATTGCCGGCGTTCCGCGGACAGGGTGATGCCGGACGGGTTGTTGAAGCTGGGAATGGTGTAGAGGAACTTGACGTTCTTGCCCGCGGTCTGGAGGGCGGCGATCTTTGCCTCCAGCAGATCAGGGATGATGCCGTCACCGTCCATCGGCACCGTTTCGACCTCCACCTGGTAGGCCTCGAAGGTGTTGAGGGCCCCGACATAGGTGGGGTCCTCCACGAGGACCACGTCGCCCGGATTGCAGAAAACCTTGGTGGCCACATCCTGCGCGGACTGCGAGCCGGCCGTAATGACGATGTTCGCGGGGTCGGCGTCCAGGATCCCCTCTGCCGCCATGACCTCGCAGATCTGGATGCGGAGCTCTTCAGTGCCTTGGCCGCCGCCGTACTGCAGGGCGGTCATCCCCTGCTCGGCGATGATCTTGGCGGCGGTCTGGCCCAGGCGTTCCAGCGGCAGGGACTGCAGGTAGGGGCTGCCCCCGGCGAGGGAAACGAGTCCGGGGCGCATCGAGATGTCGAAGACATCCCGGACCGCCGACTGCTTGATATTTGCTGCGCGCTCCGAGAACAGGATCTCGTGGCGGTGGGCGGACGTAGCCGCACGTTCGATTGCGTCAATGGCCTCGGCCGGAAGTACTGCTGCGGCGGCATCAAGTGTTTCGTGGGTCACAAACCCAAGGATACTACCCGTGTTGTCTTGGGGGAAACGATTGTTTCCAAATCATGCCCGGGCCGAAAGCGACCGGGCTGCTCCGGGCGGCCCGAGGCCCCCGGCAGCCGTGTGCTGCCGGGGGCCCGGGAGGTATCTGGAGCGGAGTGCGGGGTGCGGTAGCTTACGCCGCTTCCGCAGCGGGAGCCTCGGCCAGCGCGTCGAACACGCCCTTGATCTGCTCGACAACTTCGGCGTCGTCCTTGGGGTGAACCTCGGCGAAGCGGACCATCGAGCCCGGGACTGCCAGCTTGACGTTTTCGAGGACTTGGGCGCCGGCGATGCCGACGGCCTTGCGGGCCTCGTCCTGGGCCCATACGCCGCCGAACTGGCCAAAGGCGGTTCCGACAACCGCGGTGGGCTTGCCGGACAGGGCGCCTGCGCCGAAGGGGCGGGACAGCCAGTCGATGGCGTTCTTCAGCGATGCCGGGACGGTGCCGTTATGCTCCGGCGTGACCAGCAGGATGGTGTCGGCCTCGTTGGCGGCGGCCCGCAGGGCGGCGGCGGCCGCGGGCACCTGGCCTTCGACGTCGATGTCCTCGTTGTAGAAGGGGATGTTGCCCAGGCTCTCGTGAATGACCACGTCCACCTGTTCCGGGGCGTTGAGCGCGATGGCCTCGGCCAGCTGCAGGTTGGTGGAGCCGGCGCGAAGGCTGCCGACGAGAGTGAGGATGGTCTTCTTGGACATGTGTACTCCTGTGCATCACGCCGCGGGGTGATTCCGGCGGCTGGTGGATCGTGAGGCTTTGGGGGCCTTCACCCATCCTAAACGGACTGCGGTCCGGTTATATTCCGGGGCGCTAGAATCAGCGGTGTGAGCCTCATTCCGATCCGTCCCGGTGCCCAGTCCGGGGCAGGGCGCCCCGTCGCGCCCGCCGCAGAATCAGCGCGCAGCGACGCGATGCGCAACAGGGAGCTCCTGCTCTGCGCCGCCCGGGAAATCGTTGAGGAATCCAGCGCCGACGCCCTCACCATGGACCGGCTGGCGCAGCGCGCCGGAGTTGGAAAAGGGACGGTCTTCCGGCGGTTCGGCAGCCGTGCCGGGCTGATGATGGCGCTCCTTAGCGACGCCGAGGCCGAATTCCAAGGCCGGTTCATGTTTGGTCCGCCCCCGGTAGGTCCCGGCGCGCCGCCCCTGGAGCGGCTGATCGCCGTGGGCGCCGCCCGCATTGACTGGATCCTGGAATTCGGGGAGCTGGCGCGGGCCGCCGACGCCTCGGTCTACAACAGGTTCGATGTCCCGCCGGCCGTCCTCTGGCGCCGTCATCTCGAGATGCTGCTGCGCGAAGCCGGCGTGACGGCGGACCCGTGGGTCATGGCGTCGGCCCTCGGGGCGTCGCTGGAGCCGGAACTGCTGCTTCATTCCGTCGGCGTGCACGGGATTGCGCCGGAGCGCCTTGCGGACACCTGGCGGGAGCTTGTCACGCGCGTAGTGTGCGGCTCCTAGCGGCGCAGCCGGTTCCGTGGTCCAAATCCATTCCACGGAGTTATTCATAACGATCTGTAGCGAAGCCGCCGTGTCGCGGCCCGTGAGAGCCCGGCGGAGCCCGGCTAATGTGATAGCTTCCTCTGGAATGTGACCCGCAACATAGCCCACAAGGGCTCAGCCGCAAGGCATGCGGGCGGCCGGAAACCAGCTGGCCCATACTCCCGAACCGGCTGCGGAACCCGCTGCCGGATGGGGACGACGGAAGGATCGACGTTGTGAATAATCTTGTCCCTGGCACAGGCGGGCCCGCCCGTGCGGCCGCAGCCGTGACGCACGGATCTGCTCAGGCAACGGCGATCCAGAACTAGCCGCTCCATGCTTCGATATCTCGCCAAACGTGCGCTCACGTATGTCTTCATGATCTTCCTGACCACCAGTGCCGGCTATCTCCTGGCTGTGAGCACGCTGCAGCCGGCGCTGCTTGAGCAGGAGCGGATTCCGCGGCCCACGCCCGAGCAGGTGGTCAATTCCTTCCGGCTCAAGGGGCTCGATCCCACCCTCAACCCGTGGGAACGCTACGTCGACTGGCTCACCGCCATTCTCACCCGCTGGGACTGGGGACGGAGCCCCAACGGTGCCTTCATCAACGCCGAGTTCGGCGACCGGGTCTGGATCTCAACCCGGCTCTTCCTGGCCTCGATCATCCTGACCCTCGTGATCGGCGTCGCCCTCGGCGTCTTCACCGCGGCCCGGCAGTACAAGGCCTCGGACCGGGCCATCACCTCGTACAGCTACCTCATGTACATCGTCCCCGCACCGATCGCCTACTTCCTGGTGCAGCTGGGCGCCATCAACATCAACGAGTCGGTCGGGGAGCGGGTCTTCTTTGTCACCGGCATCTCCACCCCGGGCCTGGACGGCGACGGCTGGGCCCAGTTCGTCGACATGCTCGCCCACTACGCCGTGCCCACGTTCGCCATCACGATTGTGGGCTGGGGCGCGTACCAGATCGCCCAGCGCCAGTATCTGCTGGACAACGTCAACGCCGACTTCGTCAGGACGGCGCGGGCCAAGGGCCTGACCCGCAACCAGGCCATCAGCCGGCACGCCCTGCGGGTGTCCTTCATCCCCGTGGCGCAGAGCATTGCGTTCACCATCCCGGCCATCTTCGCCGGCGGCTTCTTCGCCGAGAAAATCTTCGCCTGGCACGGCGTCGGGTCCTGGTCCATCGACTCAATTGCCCTGCAGGACGTCAACGCGGCCACCGCGACCCTCGCCTACGGCTCCGTCATCTTCGCGGTCGGAGCGATCCTCGCCGACTTCGCCACCACGCTCGTGGACCCGAGAGTGCGGGTGCAGTAATCATGACCAACCTCAACACGATTGACCCAGCCGCCGTCCTGGACGAAGGAAAGTTCGGCGACGACGAGGTCGTGATCGGCAAGTCGCAGATCATCCTGCGGCGCTTCCTGCGCAACCGGACAGCGGTCGCCGGCCTCGCCATCTTCCTGGCCCTGACCCTCTTCTCCTTCATCGGCGGCTTCTTCGGCAGCTGGGACAAGGAGACCATCGACCCCTTCAACATCGGCATGCCGCCCTCCGCGGAGCACCTGCTGGGCACCTCCCAGGCCGGGATCGACCTCTACGCCCTTACCGTCGAGGGCACCAGGGTCTCCATCCTGATCGGCGTCGTCGTCGGCCTCGTTTCGGTGCTGATCGCCGCCGTCTACGGCTGCACCATGGCGTTCTTCGGCCGCAAGGTGGACAAGGTCATGCTGTTCATCCTCGAAGCCCTGATCATGATGCCGGCCCTGCTGGTTGTCGCGGTGGCCACGAGCGGCGGCGCCAACGGCCTGAAGAACACCGTCCCGAGCTGGCTGCTGCTCATCATCGTGCTGCTGGTCTTCAGCTGGATGGGGACCGCACGCCTCATCAGGTCCCTGTCGCTCTCCCTCATGCAGCGTGACTTCGTCAAAGCCTCCCAGTACATGGGCATCCCGCCGCGCCGGATCGTCTGGCGCCACCTCGTGCCGAACATCGGCTCCCTGCTGGTCCTGGAAGTCACCCGCGGCGTCACCGGCGCCATCCTCGCCGAGGTCGCGTTCTCCTTCATCGGCATCGGCATCAAGGTCCCCGACGTGAGCCTGGGCGTCCTGATCGGCCAGTCGACCTCCCAGGTTTCCACCTTTCCGTGGATGTTCTGGGCGCCCCTGATCGTGATGTTCCTGCTGACCGGCTCGCTCGCCATGATGAACGACGGCCTCCGCGACGCGTTCGACCCCAGCTCCAGCTCCGTTGGCCGCGCCAAGAGGAGCAAGGCCACTGGCCACGCCACCGGCGGCGCCACCGGCAAGACACAGAAGAAGAGCAAATGACCAGCAACACCACCGCACGGGACACCGCGCAAGGGACCGCCGAGCGCCTCCACGCCGCCGGGCTGCACGCCCCCACGAGCGCGGTCCTCTCCGTCCGGGACCTCAACGTCCGCTTCAACACGGAAAACGGCGTGGTGCACGCGGTCCGCGGCGTCGACTTCGACGTGATGCCCGGCAAGACGCTGGGCATTGTGGGCGAGTCCGGCTCCGGCAAATCCGTCACGTCCATGGCGATCATGGGCCTGCTGCCCGCGACGGCGGAAATCACCGGTTCGGTCCGGCTGCAGGGCAAGGAGCTCCTGGGGCTCAGCGACAAGGCCATGTGCCGCCACCGCGGCAGCGACCTCGCCATGGTGTTCCAGGACCCGCTGTCCTCCCTGACCCCGGTCTACACCGTCGGCACCCAGATCATCGAGGCCCTGACCGTCCACAACCCGACCATGAGCAAGCAGGCCAAGGAGGCACGCGCCGTCGAACTCCTGGGGTTGGTCGGCATCCCCAGCCCGAAGGACCGGCTCAAGGCCTTCCCGCACGAGTTCTCCGGCGGCATGCGCCAGCGCGTCATGATCGCCATCGCGATCGCCAACAACCCGCGGGTTCTGATCGCCGATGAGCCGACGACGGCGCTGGACGTCACCATCCAGGCGCAGGTCCTCGAGGTGCTCCACGCCGCCCAGGAGGAGACCGGCGCCGCGGTCGTCATGATCACGCACGACCTCGGCGTGGTCGCCGGCATGGCGGACGACATCATGGTGATGTACGCGGGCAGGCCGGTGGAGACCGGCAGCGTCGATGACATCTACTACAGCCCGCGGATGCCCTACACGATGGGCCTGCTCGGTGCGGTCCCGCGCGTGGACGTCGCGGAAAAATCGTCGCTGGTGCCGATCGACGGCATCCCCCCGAACCTCACCCAGCCGCCCACCGGCTGTTCGTTCGCGCCGCGGTGCCCGCTGGCCAGCGAGGCCTGCCTCGACGGCGAACCTGACCTTCGGGCGGTGGCGCCCGGCACCGGGCACAGCGCCGCGTGCATCAAGAGCGAGGCCCTCGCCGACGTCGATGTCCACACTGTTTTCGCCGTCCCGGCCGTGCCGGTATCCCGCTTTGACAGCCTTCCCCGGCACGAACGCAAGACTGTCCTGGAACTCCGCGACGTCAGGAAGCACTTTCCGCTGATGAAGGGCGCCCTGATCAAGCGCAGGATCGGCACGGTGAAGGCCGTGGACGGGCTGAGCTTCGATATCCGTGAGGGCGAGTGCTTCTCGATCGTGGGGGAGTCGGGCTGCGGAAAGACCACCACCCTGCTGGAAATCATGGAGTTCCACAAGGACCAGGACGGCGAGGTGGTGATCGGCGGGCTGAGCAACAAGCAGGCCGCGGACGCCCGGGCCAAGAGCGCCATGCGCAAGGAACTGCAGATGGTGTTCCAGGATCCCACCGGGGCACTGGATCCGCGCTTCACCGTCTACGAGGTCCTGGCCGAGCCGATGGAAAACCTGGGCATGCCCAAGGCTGCCATCCGGAAGCGGATCATGGAGCTCATGGAGCTGGTGGGCCTGCAGGCGGACCACGTCAACCGGTTCCCCAACCAGTTCTCCGGCGGCCAGCGCCAGCGCATCGGCATTGCCCGCGCCCTCGCGGTGAACCCCCGGCTGGTGGTCCTGGATGAGCCCGTCTCCGCCCTCGACGTATCGGTGCAGGCCGGCGTCATCAACCTCCTGGACAAGCTCCGTGCCGAACTCGGCCTCAGCTACCTCATGGTGGCCCATGACCTCTCCGTGGTCCGGCACATCTCCAACCGCGTTGCCGTCATGTACCTGGGCAAGATCGTGGAGATCGGCGACGTCGACGCCGTCTTCGACAACCCCCGCCACCCCTATACCCGTGCCCTGCTCTCCGCGATCCCGGTACCGGATCCGGAGCTGGAGCGCACCCGCGAGCGGATCATCCTCCAGGGCGACCTGCCCTCGCCGCTGGAAGCGCCGGCAGGCTGCAACTTCGCCACCCGCTGCCCCGTGTTCGCGGCCCTGCCGCCGGCCAAGCAGGAGAAGTGCCTGACCCTGGAGCCGGCCCTCGAAGCGTCCGCCACCGACCAGCAGTTCGCCTGCTTCTACCCGGACGGCGAACTGGACGCGGACATGCTGGTTGTCCACGAAAACCACTGAATCACCGGACCAGCACACCACCCGAGAACCCACGCATCACACTCGCATGAAAAAATGAAGGGGATCACATGAAAAATCGGACCAGGATCGGCGGCCTCACCGCCGTCGTGGCAGCCCTCGCGCTGACCGCTTGCGGCAGCGGTGGCGCCTCAACCACCGCCCAGAGCGCCAAGGCACAGGATGCCTCCGGCGACCTGAGCAAGCTGGTCAGCGTCAACGCCAAGAAGGCCGCCGACCTGCAGCAGGGCGGTACCGTGACGCTGCCCCTGGGCAACATCGGACCGGACTTCAACGGCTTCTCCAACGCGGGCAACTCAGCGGACAACACCGAACTGCACTACCCGATCGACGAGGCCGGCTACGTGGGCTGCTGGAAGCTGGACTTCGACGGCACCGCCAACCTCAACAAGAACTTCTGCGAAGACTTCAAGAGCGAGGTCAAAGACGGCAAGCAGACCATCACCATCAAGATCAACCCGAAGGCCGCCTACAACGACGGCACCCCGATCAACGCCGCCACGTTCGAGAACACGTGGAAGATGCTCAATGGCCAGAACAAGGACATCGACATCGTCAGCTCCGGGGCCTACGAGTTCATCGACTCCGTCAAGGCGGGAAGCAGCGACAAGGAAGTCGTTGTCACCACCACACAGCCGGTGTACCCGCTCAGTGACATGTTCGGCGGCTTCATCCCGCAGACCGTGAACACTCCCGAAATCTTCAACACCGGCTTCACGGGCGAACTGCACCCCGAGTGGATGGCAGGCCCGTTCAAGGTCGACAAGTTTGACTCCGCCGCGAAGACTGTCTCCCTCGTGCCGAATGACAAGTGGTGGGGCGAGAAGCCGGTCCTGGACAAGGTGATCTTCCGCCAGCTGGAGGCCAGCGCCGAGATCGCCGCCTTCAAGAACGGCGAAATCGACATGGCCGACGGCCGCACGCTGACGAAGTACAAGCAGCTTGAAGGCTCCAAGAACTCCGAGGTCCGCCGCGGCCAGCGCCTCTTCGCCGGCGGCCTGAACCTCAACGCCCTCAAGGCCCCGCTCACCGACGTCGCAGTCCGCAAGGCAATCTTCACCGCCGTGGACCGCCCCGCCATCCGCGCCGTCCGCTTTGGCGGACTGAACTGGGAAGAGAACAGCTCGGGCTCCATGATGCTGATGCCGTTCTCGAAGTACTACCAGGACAACTACCCGGTCAAGGAAACCGGCGCCGACGCGGCCAAGAAGGTCCTGACCGAGGCCGGCTACAAGGCCAACGCCAAGGGCATCATGGAAAAGGACGGCGTCCCGGCGTCGTTCAAGATCACCAACTTCGGTGACGACCCCACCGGCCTCGCCACCGTTCAGACGCTGCAGAAGCAGCTTCAGGCGGCTGGCATGGACGTTGGCATCGACCAGCGCGGTGACGCCGACTTCGGCAAGGTGGTTGGCAGCCGCGACTTCCAGCTCACCATCAGCGGCTACACGGTAGGCGCCGACGCCACCTCCGGCGTGAAGCAGTTCTACGATTCCAAGACCAACGAGAACGAACTCGGCGACGCCGAACTGGACAAGGCCATCAAGGACCTTGCCTCCATCCAGGATGACGCCCAGCGCAACAAGGCCGCCATGGACGTCGAGAAGAAGCACATGGAGAAGTACTTCTCCATGGGCGTGATCATGAACGGCCCGCAGATCTACTTCGCCCGCACGGGCCTGGCCAACTACGGTGCGGCCCTGTTCCAGACCCCGGACTGGAGCGTCGTCGGCTGGCAGAAGAGCTAGTCCCGGCAAGCACCACGCACTAACAAGCAGCACGGCCGAGGCCGGTGCCCCTGGAAGCTTCCGGGCGGCGCCGGCCTCGTTCGATTAAGCCCTGCCGGACAGGCGCCCCGGTGCATGCCCAGCCGGTAGCCTTGGCACCATGAGCAACGATTCAACCCGGCCCATCCGCACCGCCGTCGCCGGTTTCGGCCTTTCGGGCAGCGTCTTCCACGCCCCGTTCATCGCCGCAAACCCGGCCTATTCGCTCGATGCCATTGCCACCTCCGACGCCGCCAGGAGATCTGCCGCCGCACACAGCTATCCGGCGGCCAGGATCGTCGACACCCCGGCCGATATCCTGGAGCTCGCCGGCGAACTGGACCTGCTGGTGCTCGGCACGCCGCCCGCCACCCACTACCCACTCGCGAAAGCGGCGCTGGAAGCCGGCCTCGACGTCGTCGTCGACAAGCCCTTCGCTGTCAGCAGCGCCGAGGGGCAGGAGCTCATCGACCTGGCCGGGCGGCTGGGCCGGGTGCTCACGGTGTTCCAGAACCGGCGCTGGGACGGCGACTTCCTCACCGTTAAGGCCCTCATGGACACCGGAGCCTTCGGCACCGTGAGCCGCTTTGAGTCCCGCTTCGAGCGGTGGTCGCCCGACGTCCCCAAAGCATGGAAGGCGGCCGCAACGGCGGACGACGGCGGCGGGGTGCTGTTTGACCTCGGCACCCACCTGCTGGACCAGGCCGTGCAGCTTTTTGGGCCGGCCACGCTCATTCACGCGGAACTGGCGGCCCGGCGGCCCGGAGCCAAGGCGGACGACGACGTTTTCCTGGTCCTGCGGCACAGCTCCGGGGTGACCAGCCACCTGTGGATGAACATGCTGTGCGCCCAGCAGGGCCCGCGCTACCGCATCCTGGGCAGCGAGGGCGGTTTCACCAAGCACGGCGTGGACCCGCAGGAGCCGTACATCCTGGCCGGTGGAAGCCCGCTGGATGCCGACTACGGCGTGGAAGATCCGGACTGGGCCGGGCTGCTGGGGCGCGACGGGCACCTGGACCGGCTGCCCACCGAGCGCGGCGCCTACCCCGAGTTTTACCGGATCCTGGCCGCCAAGATCGCCGACGGCGGCGCAAGCTCGGCGCTGCCCGTCCCCGTCGACCCCGCGGGCCCGCTCCTGGTGCTGCAGCTGATCGAGCAAGCCCGGTCCCTGGCCTAGGTTCTCGGCACGGTGCGGGCTTAAACAGCCATCGGCTGCTCCGAAAACGCCCTTCTGGGTGTCCAAAAAGGGGCGGTTTGGACCCACACCGGCAGGGTTCCCTGGCCGAGCTTGCGAGGCGAGGGGGCCGGTGGGGAGGAGCAGCCGATGAAGTGCTGGCTACGCGGAGATGTGCTGGCTAAGCGGAGACCAGCTCGTGCCAGTCGGCGACGAGGGGCAGGTTGTGCGCCTCGGAGACCGAGCGGTGCGCAACCTTGCCGCCGGCGATGTTCAGGCCGGCGGCAAGGGCGGCGTCGCGCTCAAACGCAGTCTTGACACCCAGGTTCGCCAGCGAGACGGCGTAGCGCAGGGTGACGTTGGTCAGCGCGTACGTGGAGGTGTTCGGGACGGCGCCGGGCATGTTGGCGACGCAGTAGAAGATCGTGTTGTGGACCTTGTACGTCGGTTCCTGATGCGTGGTGGGGTGCGTGTCCTCGAAGCAGCCGCCCTGGTCCACGGCGATGTCCACCAGCACGGAGCCGGGCTTCATCCGGGACACGAGCTCGTTGGTGACGAGCTTCGGTGCCTTGGCGCCGGGGATCAGGACCGAACCGATCACGAGGTCGGCGTCGACCACGGACTTCTCGATCTCGTACTTGTTGGACGCGACAGTCTTCAGGCGGCCCTGGTACTGGGCGTCCAGCTCGCGCAGGCGGTTGATGTTGATGTCCAGGATGGTGACGTCGGCACCCAGGCCCAGGGCCATGGCGGCAGCGTTGGTGCCGGCAACACCGGCGCCGAGGACAACGACCTTGGCCGGACGGACGCCCGGGACGCCGCCGAGCAGCACGCCCTTGCCGCCAGCCGGCGCCATCAGGGACGTGGCGCCGACCTGCACGGACAGTCGGCCGGCAACCTCGGACATCGGGGCCAGCAGCGGCAGGGACCTGCCCTCCTGGACGGTCTCGTAGGCGATGGCGGTGACGCCGGAGTTGATCAGGGCCTGGGTCAGTTCCGGTTCGGCGGCCAGGTGCAGGTAGGTGAAGAGGATCAGGCCCTTGCGGAAGCGGTGGTATTCGGCCTTGACCGGTTCCTTGACCTTCAGCACCATGTCGGCGCGGCCCCAGACGTCGTCGGTTTCGGCGACGATCTCGGCACCGGCGATCGCGTATTCCTCATCCGTGATGCCGGAGCCCAGCCCCGCGCCGCGCTCGACGAGGACCTCGTGGCCGTGGGTCCGGAATTCATGGACGCCGGCCGCCGTGATGGCGACGCGGAACTCGTTGTTCTTGATCTCTTTGGGTACGCCGATGATCATTTGTTAGCTCCAGTAGGTGAGGCCTCGTGGGCCTGGATGAGTGGGGGATTCGTACTTCCAGAATAAATCCCGCTGTGAGGCACGCGACAGGTGCCGCCGCCGGGCATTGGGCGCCCGCCGCGTCATTCCGGGGTTTTTCAAAACCGGGGATAGACATTTGTCGATGGAGCGGGCGTCAGGTGTCGGCTGGTGTCCGTCCCGGCTGCATTCGCAGTGCGGCGGGCGGGGGCAGTAGTCTGGCAGGATGCAGCAGCAGGACGTGGAGCAGCTCGTGGAGCAGGTGGCGCAGCGGCTGGGCCGCGGCCTCTCCCTCGAGGACCTCGACGGTCTGCTCCTCGCCTACAGTTCCAACCAATCCCATGCGGACCGCGTCCGGGTGAACTTCCTGCTCAGTAAGCGTGTCCCCGTGGACGTCATCGCGTGGCAGCTCTCCCACGGGATCGCGACGGCGGTCCGGCCGGTCGTCGTGCCGGCCAACGCGGACCTCGGCATGCTCGGGCGCGTGTGCGTGCCGCTGCTGGTGCGGGGCTTCCGGGTGGGGTACCTGTGGGTCCAGCTCGACGCCGAGGAACCCAGCGCCGCGACCGTCCTCGCCCAGCTGCCGGACGTGGCCCCGGAGCTGGAACAACTGTCCACCCTGCTGCTGGATTCCAATACGGCCGAGTCCGAGTTCCGGCGCCGGCGCGAACAGGAGTTCCTGGCCGCGTGCGCCGGCGAGGCCAACGCGGCGGCGGCCGTCGCGGGCTGGAAAGAGGTCCAGGGCAAGGGACCCTGGCAACTGGTGACCGTCCTGGACGCGGATGGCTGGGCCGGGGGCTCGGATCCCATCGCCGACACGCTCATTCACCGCTCCGCGGCGCTGCAGGCGACCATCGGGGTGGATGCCGCACTGTTCAGCGCCGGCACGGAGACCCACGCGGTGGTGCTCTTCAAGGAATCCACGGGACGCGCCGACCACGCCCAGGTGCTGGTCCACTACCAACTCGAACTCGCCAAACGCTCCGGGCGCACGGTCCGGCGGATCATCCTGGGCACGTCCGAGGGATTCGCCAAGCCTCGGGAACTGGCCGAGGCCTACCGGCAGTCACGGCAGGCGGCCCAGGCCGCCGCGGTGGATCCCCAGTTGGGCGAGCTCGTCGACTGCCGGGCCACCGGCGTCTACCAGCTCCTGGCCTCGGCCGGCGGCGGCGCGGGAGCCTGGGCAGACGCGGGTTCCGTGTATTTCCGCCTCCTCGAGGACCATGACCGCAACCACGAGCTGCTGCCCGTGCTGGAGCTGTTCTACGACAACGACGGCTCGGTCCAGGAAGTCGCGGCCAAACTGCACCTGCACCGGAGCAGCATCTACAACCGGCTCGGCCGGATCCGCCAGCTGCTGGGCGTGGACCCGTTGAAGGGAATGGTGCGGCTGGAACTGCATGCCGGGCTCAAGGCGCGGCGCTGGGCTGGCCGGCCCAGAATCTAGCGGCGCGCTTAGCCCTCGCGCTTGGAGGGGTCGGCGTCGAGGGCCGGCTTCGCGTCGTGGCCAGCGTCGTGGCCAAGGTCCTGGCCAAGGTCCTGGCCGGGGCGGGCGATGCCGGCGGCACTGCGGCGGCGGGAAATCCGGCTGTCCACCCAGAGCGACACCGCTACGAAAGCGACGCCGCTGGCCAGATACGTGGCGGTGTTGTTCAGGCCCATCGCGGTTCCGAAGATGCCAGCGAGCAGCATGGCGGCGATCCCTGCCACGATGTGCCACCCTCTGAATTTACCCACATTCCAAGCTTAACCCGCGGGATATCAGTGCTTTCGCGCCGGACCGGGATCGTTGCTTGATCCTTATCACTGCTTCATGAAGCACCGGCAGCCTCGTCATCCTGGCCGGCCGGCGTCCCGGCGTCCGCACCGTTCTTCTTCTGCGTTTCAAGCCACGCCATGATGTCGGCCAGCCGGATCCGGCGGTGCGTTCCGCGGTATTCCACCGGGATCTCGCCGCGGTCGGTCATGTTCCGCAAATACGTGTGCGAGATCCCCGCAAGCTCCGCGGCCCGGGACGTCGTCAGCATTTCCTCGACGCTGCTGACCGTCACGGCCTCGCCGCGGCTGAAGCGGCCCAGCAGATCGACGACGGCGTCCCGCGCCGCGGGCGGCAGCCGGTGGACGGTGCCGTCCACGAACACCGTAATGTCGTGGCTGCCGTCGAGGGCATACCTGAGGTTCTGCGCATCCTCGGCCGGGAGGCCGGCCGTCACCCGGGGGGCTATCAGTGCCATGAGTGCATCCTAGCGGCAGCAGCTACAGCCCAAGGTCCTCCAGGACCGGCAGTTTTGCCCGCACCCAGGCCCGGGCCTCGGTAGCGCTCGGCGCGGACAAGGCCAGCTTGGCAAGCTCCCGGGCTTCAGCCAGGGTGACGGTCTTCAGCACGGCGGCGACGGCCGCGATGGAACGCGCCGTCATGGACAGCGTGGTGACGCCCAGCCCCGTGAGGACGACGGCGAGGGCAGGGTCCGCCGCGGCCTCGCCGCACACGCCCACCGGCTTGTTGTGGCCCTCGGCCGCGGAACCTTCCACGGTCAGGCCCACCAGCCGCAGTACGGCCGGCTGCCAGGGGGTGTTCAGGGCGGCCAGCGGGCCGAGCTGGCGGTCGGCCGCCATGGCGTACTGGGTGAGGTCATTGGTGCCCAGGCTGGCGAAGCCGACCTCGCGGAGGATGGCCTCGGCCGTCAGCGCCGCCGACGGGACCTCCACCATGACGCCGGGCGTCTTGATCCCTGCCGCGGCGCACAGCGAGGCAAAGCGGGCCGCCTCCTCAGCGGTGGAAATCATCGGGGCCATCACCCAGACGTCCGCCTCGGATGCCTTCTCCGCCAGGGCAATGGCCTGCAGTTGGCGCTCCAGGACCCCCGGCGTGGTGAAATCGGTCCGGTAGCCGCGGACGCCAAGGGCCGGGTTGGGCTCGGTGGCGTCGGTCAGGAACGGCAGCGGCTTGTCCGCGCCGGCGTCGAGCGTGCGGAGCACCACTTTCTTGCCCGGGAAGGCGTCGAAGACGCCCTGGTAGGCGGCGGCCTGTTCCTCCACGGTCGGTTCGGTGTCCCGCTCCAGGAAGCAGAACTCGGTCCGGAACAGTCCCACGCCCTGGGCGTTCAGGCCGGCCGCGGCCACGGCGTCCTTGGCGCCGCCGACGTTGGCCAGGAGCGGCACGAGGTGGCCGTCCGCCGTCGTGCCGGTCCCGTCGAAGGCGGCAAGCAGCGACGCGGTGGCGGCCCAGTGGGCTGCGGCCGCGCGCTGGGACTCGTCCGGGTTCGCGGTGATGAGGCCGGCCGCACCGTCCACGTACACCTCGGTGCCGTCGGCGAGCTCGTCGACCCCGACGGCGGCGACCACGGCCGGCAGACCCAGCGAGCGGGCGATGATCGCGGTGTGGGACTGCGGGCCGCCACCGGCGGTGACCAGCGCCAGGACCTTTTCCGGATCCAAGGTGGCGGTATCGGCCGGGGCCAGGTCCTCGGCGATGAGGATGAACGGGGTGGGGGACACGGGAATGCCCGGCGCGGGGACTCCGCGCAGTTCCGCCACGATCCGGGAGCGGACATCCAGGACGTCCGTGGCGCGCTCGGCCATGTAGCCGCCCAGGTTGTGCAGCATCTCCGAGACCGAGGCGCCGGCTTCCCAGATTGCACGCTGCCCGGAGGTGCCGCGGCCGATCAGTTTGGCGGCTGCTTTGAGCAGCATGGTGTCAGTGGCCATGAGGGCCGTGGCCTCGAGGACGGCCTTGCCGTCGCCCGAGACGGTCTCGGACCGGGCCTTCAGTTCGTCGTGGACGGATTTCGCCGCGGCCTTCAGCGCCGCCGTCGCGTCCTCCGCCGTGACGCCGGCGGGAAGCTGCTCTCCGGCAGGCGGTTCGCTGATCGGTTTGGGCATCTGCCGGACGGTACCGATGATGCGGCCGGGGCTAACGCCTACTCCTGGGAAGTTCTGCACTGAAGGTCCTCATTTTCTGTCGTAGGCCAGTGGCCACTAAGCCGGTAAACCAAGTGCCGCAGCGACCCTGCTGATCATCTGCGCCTGCGGCTGACGGCTGCGGCAGCGGGCGGGTCACGGCACCTGGAAAAATTGTATGTGATGCAGTTCATATAGCGTTGCTATAGGTGCTAGGGTAGCGGTTATGAGTATCGATGGCCAGCTACCACCCAAGGCCCGGCTGCTGCGTGCGGCCGCCGAGCTGCTGGCCAACTCCGGCGGATCCGCAGTCTCGACCCGCCAGATCACGCAGCTGGCCGGTGTCACGGCACCGACCCTCTACCACCACTTTGGTGACAAGGAAGGGCTGTTCGACGCCGTCGTCGCAGCAGGTTTCGACGAATATGTCGCGGGCGAACGTGACTTCGCGCCCTCTGGCCAACCTCTGGAGGACATCCGGAGGATGTGGGACAACCATGTCCAGTTCGGGCTGAAACAGCCGGAACTGTACCTCGTCATGTTCGGCAATATCCGCCCTGAGAGCCGCCCGGCCATCGTCGCCGATGCCGAGGCCCTCATGGAGGAAATGCTGAACAAGGCGGCTGTCTCCGGCCAGCTCAACGTCCCGCCCAAGGAGGCGGCCAGGTCCATTCTGGCGGCCAATGTGGGCATGACCCTCATGCTGATCGCGGAAAAGGTGCCGGAGCGGAACCTCGAGCTCTCCGCCATGACCCGCGACGCCATGATCTTTGCGGTTTCCACCGAGCAGGCCCGGGACAACGGTTCTGTGGACAGCGGAAAGTCCTCAGTGGTTGTGGCGGCCATCGCATTGAACGCAGCCCTCCAGGCGTCCCACTCGGACCAGCTCTCCAGCTCGGAACTCAAGCTCTTCCTCGAATGGCTCCACCGGATCTCCAACAGCTCCACCAGCTAGCTCGGCGAAATTATCGGACCATCCTGCAATGCAGCGGGAACGACGGTTAGGAACTCACATGGCAACAGAGACAGTTGCGAAACCACGCACCAGCATGCGCGTACACGTCCAGAAATTCGGGACGTTCCTGTCCGGAATGATCATGCCCAACATCGGCGCCTTCATCGCCTGGGGCTTCATCACGGCGCTCTTCATCCCGGCCGGCTTCTTCCCCAATGCGGAGCTCGGCAAGCTTGTCGGGCCCATGATCACGTACATGCTCCCGCTGCTGATCGGCTACACCGGCGGCCGGATGGTCTACGGCGTGCGCGGCGGCGTGGTGGGCGCGGTGGCCACCATGGGCGTCATCGTCGGTACCGACATCCCCATGTTCATCGGCGCCATGATCCTTGGCCCGCTCACTGCCTGGATCATGATGAAGCTGGACAAGATCTGGGAAGGCCGCGTCAAGCCCGGCTTCGAAATGCTGATCGACAACTTCTCGGCAGGCATCGTTGCCGCTGCCATGGCGGTCGTGGGCATGCTGGTGGTCGGCCCGATCGTGAAGGCCTTCAGCAATGGCGCCAGCGCCGTGGTCGAATTCCTGGTCACCAACGGCCTGCTGCCCTTCACCAGCATCTTCATCGAGCCCGCAAAGGTCCTGTTCCTCAACAACGCCGTTAACCACGGCATCCTCACCCCGCTGGGCACGCAGCAGGCGCTCGAGCAGGGCAAGTCCATCCTGTTCCTGCTCGAAGCCAACCCCGGTCCGGGCTTCGGCATCCTGCTCGCCTTTTCATTCTTCGGCAAGGGTCTGGCCAAGGCGTCCGCGCCGGGCGCAGCCGTGATCCAGTTCGTCGGCGGTATCCATGAGATCTACTTCCCGTACGTCCTGATGAAGCCGATGACGATCTTCGCCGCAATCGGCGGCGGCATGACCGGCATCTTCACGCTCGTGGTCACCGGCGCCGGACTCCGGTCCCCGGCAGCCCCGGGCAGCATCATTGCGGTCTACGCCTCAACGGCACGCGACAGCTACGTCGGCGTGACGCTCTCCGTCCTCTTTGCCACCACGGTGTCCTTCCTGATCGCCTCGGTGGTCCTGAAAGCCAGCAAGGCGCCCGCCGAAGACGACCTTGATCAGGCCACCCACCGGATGGAGGCCCTGAAGGGCAAGAAGAGCTCGGTGTCCGCAGCCCTGATCGGTGAGGGCGTGGGTGCCAGCGGCGTCGCCGTCCTCGCCACCCCGATCAAGAACATCGTCTTTGCCTGCGACGCCGGCATGGGTTCCAGCGCGATGGGCGCCTCGGTGCTCCGCAACAAGATCAAGGCCGCCGGCTTCTCGGACGTCAAGGTCACCAACTCCGCGATCGCCAACCTCACCGACACGTACGACGTCGTCATCACCCACCAGGACCTGACCGAACGGGCCAAGCCCGCGACCGCCAGCGCCGTGCATGTCTCTGTGGACAACTTCATGAACAGCCCGCGGTACGACGAGATCGTGGAACTGGTCGAGGCCAGCAACACGGAAGCCGGCACCACGGAAACGACCCCTGCCACGGCCGCCGTCGGCACCGCCCCCGCGGCTGCCGAGGCAGAAGCCGAGCAGGGTCCCGCCGGCATCCTGGTGGCCGAAAGCGTCGTCCTCAACGGCCATGCGACTACGCGGGACGCCGCGATCGACGAGGCCGGGCAGCTTCTGCTGGACCGCGGCGCCGTCGACTCCGGCTACGTGGACGCCATGCACGAACGCGAGGAATCCGTCTCCACGTACATGGGCAGCTTCCTGGCCATCCCGCACGGCACCAACGCCGCGAAGGACCACATCATGAAGTCGGCGGTCTCCGTTATCCGCTACCCGAACGGCATCGACTGGAACGGCAAGGAAGTGAAGTTCGTCGTCGGTGTGGCCGGCGTCAACAACGAACACCTGCACATCCTGTCCTCAATCGCCAAGGTCTTCACCAACAAGGCCCAGGTGGCCCAGCTCGAGGCGGCCACCACGGTTGACGAAGTGCTGGCCCTGTTCGGAAAGGTCAACTCCTAGTGAAGGCTGTTCATTTCGGAGCCGGAAACATCGGGCGCGGCTTCGTGGGCCTGCTGCTGCACGACGCAGGGTATGAGGTGGTGTTCGCCGACGTCGCGGACGCCCTCATCACCGAGCTGGCCGCCGCGGACAGCTACGAGGTCCACGAAGTCGGAGAGAACCCCGCCGTCCGTACCGTCAACAACTTCCGGGCGCTGAACTCCGGCACCCAGGAAGCCGACGTCGTCGCGGAAATCGCGACGGCGGACATCGTCACCACCGCCGTGGGGCCGCACATCCTGAAGTTCGTGGCGCCCGTGATCGCCAAGGGGATTGCCGCCCGTGCCGCCGGGCTGGCGCCGCTGCAGGTGATGGCGTGCGAGAACGCGATCAACGCCACGGACATCCTGAAGTCCGAGGTCGTTGCCCAGTGGGATCCGGCCGCGGGCGCCCTGGACGCGGCCGCCGTGTTTGCCAACACGGCGGTGGACCGGATTGTGCCGAACCAGGAGGCCGGGCAGGGCCTGGACGTCACGGTGGAGACGTTCTATGAGTGGGTAATCGACCGTACCCCGTTCGCCGGGAAGGAGCCGGTGGTCCCGGGCGCGACGTTCGTGGACGATCTCGCACCGTACATCGAGCGGAAGCTGTTCACCGTCAACACGGGGCACGCGGCGGCGGCCTACTTCGGATTCGAGGCCGGCCTGGGCAAGATCTCCGAGGCCATGGCCGACCAGGACGTCGCGGCCGATGTGCGCGCCGTCCTGGACGAAACCAAGGAGCTGCTGGTGGCCAAGCACGGCTTCAACCGGGCCGAGCAGGAGGCGTACGTGGAAAAAATCCTGGGCCGCTTCTCGAACCCGCACCTGCCGGACACCGTCACGCGGGTGGGCCGTGCCCCGCTGCGCAAACTCAGCCGGCACGAGCGCTTCATCGGTCCCGCTGCCGAGCTGGCCGAACGCGGAATTGTCCCCGAGGCGCTGCTCGGGGCCATCGCCGCCGCCCTGCGTTTCAATGATCCGGCCGACGCCGAGGCCGTGGAGCTGGCGAAAATCCTCTCCGCGTCCACGCCGGACGAGGCCACGGAGAAGATCACTGGCCTGCCGGCGGACCACCCGCTTTTTGCCGCCGTCTCCTCACTCATCGAGGAGGCCAAGGCGGTCGTCTAGCCGCCCCAGCCCAACGACGCTCCCTCAGATCGCGCGGGTTTTGGACGACGCTCCCTCAGATGATTGTCCGATACACAGACCCTCCCTCACTTCTGGTGAGGGAGGGTCTGTGTTTTTGACGCGAAAAGTGAGGGAGGGACTGACTGTTGACCATTAGGTTGCCTAACTGTTAGGCTACCTAACTATGAACGCCAGTGAACCGGCTGACCCCGGCCTCCTCGCTCTCGCCGAGGACTTCCGCGAGGCCCTCCGCCACAGCATCTACCTCGTCCGCCGCTTGGACGCCGACGGCGAACTCAGCGCCGCCCAGCTCAGCATGCTCAAGATGCTGTTGGACGCCGGGCCCGCCGCAGGCGGTGTGCGGGTGGGCGAAATCGCCCGGAATCTTGGCGTCAAGGTGCCCAGTGCCACCGAGCAGATCATTAAGCTCGAGCGCGCCGGCCTCGCCCGGCGCGAGCCGGACCCCGACGATTCCCGCGCCGTCCGGGTCACCCTCACGGACGCCGGCCTCGCCGCCGTCGCGTCCGCCAACGAGCGCCGCAACACCGTCATGGCCGGCGTCCTCTCGTCCCTTTCGGGCGAAGACCGCGCCGCCCTCGCGGCCGCCCTCCCGGTCATCGGCAGGATCAACGCGACGCTCCTGGCCTGATCTTCACCCAAACAATTCCAATCACTTAGGAGTGCCCCCATGCACGGCCAGCCCGCCGACACCCTGCCGGCAGCGGAAGTAACCCTCGAGGCCGAGAAGGCCTCACTGCTCAAACAGCCCAAGGCGGTGTGGGCCACGGCCCTCGCGGCGGTGTTCGCCTTCATGGGGATCGGGCTGGTGGACCCCATCCTGCCGGCGATCGCCAAGAACCTGGACGCCTCGCCGAGCCAGGTGTCGCTGCTCTTCACAAGCTATTTCCTGGTGACCGCAGTCGCCATGCTGATCACCGGCTACGTCTCCTCCCGGATCGGCGGGAAGCGGACGCTGCTGATCGGGCTGKCGGTCATCGTCGTGTTCGCCTCCCTGTCCGGCACGTCGGGCAGCGTGGCTGAGCTCATCGGCTTCCGCGCCGGCTGGGGGCTGGGCAACGCCCTGTTCGTGGCCACGGCGCTGGCCGTGATTGTCGGCGTCGCAAGCGGCGGAGCCGGCACGGCGATCATCCTTTACGAGGCCGCACTCGGCCTGGGCATTTCCCTCGGCCCGCTCCTGGGCGCACTGCTGGGCGGCTGGCAGTGGCGCGCCCCGTTCTTCGGTACGGCCGTGCTGATGGCCTCCGCGTTCATCGCGCTCATTGCCCTGCTGCCCAAGACGCCGCTGCCCGAGCGGAAAGTCCGGCTCCGGGATCCGCTGCTGGCACTGGGGCACAAGGGGCTGCGGACGACGGCGGCCAGCGGCCTGTTCTATAACTACGGCTTCTTCACCGTCCTCGCCTTCACGCCCTTCATCCTCGGCATGGACGCCTACGGGATCGGCGGGGTGTTCTTCGGCTGGGGTGTGGCCGTCGCGGTCTTCTCAGTGTTTGCCGCCCCCGTGCTGCAGAACCGCTTCGGAGCGGTCCGGGTCCTCACCGGCACGCTAGTCCTGCTGATGCTCGACCTTGTGGGACTGGGCCTGGCCGCCGGGCACTCGGTGCCGGCCGTCGTCGTCCTCGTGGTCATTTCCGGGGCGCTCCTGGGCATCAACAACACCATCTACACGGAGCTGGCCATGGGCGTCTCCGACTCGCCGCGGCCGGTGGCCTCGGCCGGCTACAACTTCGTGCGCTGGATGGGCGGCGCCTTGGCACCGTTTGCCGCCGCGCAGCTGGGCGAGCACTTCGGCCCGCAGGTGCCCTTCTTCGCCGGCGCGCTGGCCATGGTGGCCGCCATTGCCGTCGTCTTCGGCGGACGCCGCTACCTGGCGGCGCACGAGCCGCACGTGGTGTAGCAACACCCGGTGTTGTGCAGAACCCGCTGAGGTGACAAAGAACGCCCATGCTTCCTCGGAAGCATGGGCGTTCTTTGTCGGAACGCTGAAAGCGCGGCGGGCCTCACAGAAGCGCCGGCTCAGGCCCTGGCGGACTCTTTCGCGGATTCCTTGGCGGCTTCCTTTGCGGATCCCTTGGGCACGAACAGGGTTTCGGCCTGCTCCAGGGACATGCCGTTGGTCTCCGGGACCTTGAACATGACGAAGAAGAACGACGCCGCCGCGAACAGCGCGTACATGGCGTACGTCAGCGGCAGGGAGGCCGCGGCCATGACCGGGAAGCTCAGGGTGATGGCGAAGTTGGCGATCCACTGCGCGGCCGCGGCCAGGCCCAGGGCCCGGGCGCGGATCCGGGACGGGAAGATCTCCCCCAGCAGCACCCATACCAGCGGGCCCCAGGAGGCGCCGAAGCTGATGACGAACACGTTGGCGGCGACCAGCGCCGCCGGACCCCACGCCCCGGGCAGGGAGATCGCGTCGCCGGACCCGGTGGCCGAGCCGAAGGCCAGCGCCATGGTGCCCAGCGAGAGGGCCATGCCGATGGAGCCGGCCAGCATGATCGGACGACGCCCGATCCGGTCCACCAGGGCGATTGCCACGAGCGTGACGAGGATGTTGGTGACGGCGGTGGCCACGGAGATGGTGAGCGAATCCTTTTCCTGGAAACCCACGGCCTTCCACAGCGTGGTGGAGTAGTAGAAGATCACGTTGATGCCGACGAACTGCTGCAGCACGGACAGGATGATGCCGATCCAGACCACCGGCTGCAGGCCCAGGGCCTTGCCGCGCAGGGATCCCTTCTGGCCGGCAAGCTTGTCCTCGTCGATGGCCTTCTTGATGTCGCGCAGGTGCCGGTCCGAGTCCTCGTCCGGGGCGATCGACTTGAAGACCCTGAGGGCCTCCTCGTCCTTGCCCTGGAACACCAGGAACCGCGGCGATTCGGGCAGGGTGAAGGCGATCCAGCCGTAGACGACCGCGGGAACGGCGGCGGCCATGAACATCCAGCGCCACGCTTCCAAACCAAGCCACAGGGCCTGGTCCGCGCCGCCGGCCGACGTCGCGAACACGGCGTCGGAGAGCAGGGCGGCGAAGATGCCGGTGGTGATCGCCAGCTGCTGCAGCGAGGCCAGGCGGCCCCGGACGTGGCGGGGGGAAATTTCGGAAATGTAGGCCGGCGCGATCACCGAGGCCAGGCCGATGCCGAGCCCGCCCACCAGACGCCAGAAGATCAGGTCCCAGACGCCGAACGCGAACCCGGTGCCGATGGCGCTGACCAGGAACAGCAGCGCGCCCAGCTTCATGGCCGGGATCCGGCCGTAGCGGTCGGCGATCTTGCCGGCCAGGTAGGCCCCTGCCGCGCAGCCGAGGAGGGCCACGGCGACGGCGAAGCCGGTCACGGCCTCGCTGAGGGCGAACTCGTCCTTGATCGCGTCGACGGCGCCGTTGACGACGGAGGAGTCAAAGCCGAAGAGGAAGCCGCCGACGGCGCCCGCTACGGCCAGCCAAATGACCCTTTTTGGGATCTTGGCGGCGGTCTGGTCATGGGTGGTGGTCATACGGCTCCCTTGGCAGTTCGCGGTCCACGGCCTTCGCCGCAACTACCCAGTCTTACACCCGCCCCCGCGTGCCCCCTGTCACAACCACTGGAAAGTGAGACGAAACATACACTTTGCCGCTGCTGCGGCTGAGGACAGACGACGACGGCCGGCAGTCCACAAGACTGCCGGCCGTCGTCGTGTTCCAGACCTCGTGACCGCCTAGTGGGCGGCGGCCACGGCGCCCTCCCGGGCAACCGCCTTCGGGTCCGTGAGTTTCTTGTTCGGCAGGGCGAACGTGATCAGGAAGGCGATGCCGGTGAGCACGGCGGCCGTGAGCATGACCGCGTCGATCGACTGCGCGAAGCCCTCGACGATGGGACGGGTGAGCGTCGAGTTGGCCGTGTGCAGCCAGCTGGTGTCGTTCAGCGAGTCGTTGCTGGCGCCGTTCTTGAAGAAGTCGTAGAGCTGGGCGTTGGCCGGGTCGGCGGCCACGGCCGGATCCTTGAGCACCTTGAGGTAGTCAGCATTCTGCGCGGCGTCCTTCATGCCCGTGGCGATCTTGTCCGCCGCGAGGCTGAAAAGCATCGAGATGAACACTGCCGTGCCAACCGCGCCGCCCATGGAACGGAAGAACGCGGCGGAGGAAGTGCCCACGCCCATGTCCTTCGAGGGCACGGAGACCTGCATGGCCAGCGTCAGGGGCTGCATGCAGAAGCCCAGTCCCAGGCCGAAGAACACGGCGATGGCGCCGGGGACCCACAGCGGGGTGTCCACGCCGAGGGAGAGGCCCATGACGACGGCGGCCGCCGTCAGCGTTGCGGTGCCAAGGATCGGGAAGATCCGGTAGGTGCCCGAGGCCGAGATGGTCCGGCCCGCTGTGATGGAGCCGGTGAGGATGCCCACGGTGAAAGTGATCATCATGAGGCCGGCCTCGGTGGGGGTCAGGCCCTTGACCAGCTGCAGGTACATGGGCAGCATCGCGATGGCGCCGAACATGCCGATGCCGATGATGAAGTTCAGCAGCGAGGACAGGCCGAAGGTGATGTTCTGGAACAGCCGGAGCGGGATCAGCGCGTAGTCGGCGGCGTGCCGTTCGGCCAGCAGGAACGCGATGATGCCCACGACGCCGAGTGCGTAGCAGAGGTAGGAGTTCGCGGAGCTCCAGCCCCAGGTGCGGCCCTGTTCGGCCACGAGGAGGAGCGGCACAATGGCCAGCGTGATGGCCGCGGCGCCCCAGTAGTCGATCTTCTGCTTCACGTGCTTGGCGGGGAGGTGCAGGTACATGAACACCACCGTGAGGGCCGCGAGACCGATCGGGATGTTGATCAGGAACACCCAGCGCCAGCCGTCGATCCCGAGGATGGTTTCGGTGCCCGCGAAGGCGCCGCCGATCACCGGGCCCAGGACGGAGGAGATGCCGAAGACCGACATGAAGTAGCCCTGGTACTTGGCCCGGTCCTTGAGCGGCACGATGTCGCCGATGATGGTCAGGGCGAGGGCCAGGAGGCCGCCGGCGCCCATGCCCTGGATGCCGCGGGCAATGGCGAGCTCGGTCATCGAGTGGACCGAGCCGGCGTAGAGCGAACCGGCGAGGAAGATCACGATGGCGATGAGATACAGCGGGCGGCGCCCGAAGATGTCACTGAGCTTGCCGTAGAGCGGCGTGCTCACCGTGGAGGTGATGAGGTAGGCGGTGGTGGCCCAGGCCTGCAGGGAGAGGCCGTCGAGGTCGTTGGCGATCGTGTAGATCGAGGTGGACACGATCGTCTGGTCCAGCGAAGACAGGAACATGCCGAGCATGAGTCCCACCATGACGGTGATGGTCTGACGGTGGGTCAGGACCTCTCCCGCGGCGCGCACGGAGGTGGTTTTGGACATGACTGCTCCAAGGTGAAGTGGGGGATTAAGCGGATAGTTGCTTTCAGTAACTATGTTACTGGCTGAATTGTTCCCGCCACTACCTCGGGGAGAAGAAAGTCCTTAGCGTTCGACCAGGATCCCGTCCGGATCGCACCAGATCATCACGCCGGGGCGGATGGCCACGCCGTCGATATCCAGGGGCACGTCGATTGCCCCGGCGCCGTCCTTGGCGCTCTTGCGCGGGTTGCTACCCAGTGCCTTGACCCCGAGCGGCAGCCCCGCGATGGCGAGCCGGTCCCGGATGGCACCGTTGATAACGACGCCGGCCCAGCCGTTCGCGACGGCGCTCGCCGCGATCATGTCCCCCATCAGTGCGGTGCGAAGGGAACCGGCGCCGTCGACCACCAGGACGGAGCCGTGGCCGGGAGCGGCCAGCACGGACTTGACCAGCGCGTTGTCCTCAAAGCAGCGGATAGTCCGGACCGGCCCGCTGAAATGCGTGTGCCCGCCCAGGGACTGGAACTGCACCGACACGGATTCCAGCTCCCCGCCGCGCTCGTCGTAAAGGTCTGCGGTATTCAGGGCGGAAGCGTTCACAGTGACTCCTTGAGGGTTAACCGGATGGCGTGGCAGAGCGGGTTGGCAGCGTGTTTCATGACCGAGACTCGCACATTGCGCCCAGATCTGCCGAGTCCCGGTAGTCTGGCTGCGCACTGATACATATGCCTGATCATCAGTTCCAGGGGGAGCCATGAGCATGTCCGATACCACCGCGCCGGCGCTCGCCGAACCCGAACGCCGCGTCCGGCCTGTCTGGACGGCAGGGGTGGTGCTGGTCAACGTCGGCATCAACGCGGCATTCTTCGGCCCGCTCCAGGTGCTCCTCGGCCAACAGGCGGCAGCCTTCAGCGAACCGGACAAGGAAGCCATCCTCGCCCTCGTGACGGGTGCGGGTGCGGCTGTGTCCCTGGTGGCCAACCCCCTCTTCGGCGCCTTCAGCGACCGGACCACCGCGCGCCGGGGGCGGCGGGTGCCGTGGGTGCTCTTCGGTGCCGTCCTGGGTGCCGCGGCCCTGATCGCGCTGGCCGGCGCCCCGGGCGTTGCCGCAATGACGCTGCTCTGGTGCCTCGTCCAGGCCGGCTGCAACGGCGCCTATGCGGCCATCACGGCGGCCATCCCGGACCGCGTGCCGGTACCCCAGCGCGGCACCGTCGGCGGCCTTGCCGCCATGGGCCAGACAGCGGGAATCCTGGCAGGGGCGGTGATCGCCGCCGCCGTCGCCGGAAACTTCGCCGCGGGGTATGTTGTCTGCGCGGTGGCGCTGCTCGCCGGCGTCGTGCTCTATTACTTCAAGAACGACGACGTTCCGCTGCCTGCGCAGGCCCGTCCGCCGTTCAGTCTGGGCGGCTTTGTGCGGGGTTTTTGGATTTCCCCGGCCCGCCATCCGGATTTTGCCTGGGCCTGGCTGACACGGCTCCTGGTGAACATCGGCAACCATATGATCACCCTCTACCTGCTGTTTTTCCTCAACGACGCCGTCCGCGTCCGCGAAACCCAGGGTATCGAGCCCGAGTTTGGCGTCCTGATCCTCACGGGCCTGTATGCGGTCATGGTGATCATCACCAGCGTGGTCGGCGGCCGGCTGAGCGACCGCCTGGGCCGCCGGAAGCCGCTGGTCATCATCTCTTCCGCCGTGATCGCCGCAGCCTCCCTCATTCTTGCGTTCGCGCCCACCTGGCCGGGTGCGCTGGTCGGCGCGTCCGTGCTCGGCATCGGCTTCGGCTGCTATCTGGCGGTGGATTTTGCCCTCATTACCCAGGTGCTGCCCACGGCCCTGAACCGGGGCAGGGATCTTGGCGTCATCAACATTGCCAACTCGCTGCCGCAAGTGCTCGCCCCGCTGATCGCGTACCCCTTTGTTGCCTTCTGGGGCGGCTATGTGGCGCTCTACGTGGCGGCCGCCGTGATTGGGCTTCTGGGGGCCGTGTTCGTGGTGAAGATCAAGGGCGTGGACTGAGCCGCCCGCGTTCCGTGCAGGGGGCCTCGGAGCCCCGGTCTCCTCGCCGGGCGCCCGGATTCGTGGCGTATAGTGGACGGCAATTGCCGCGGCAGCGCGGTGGGCGGATCGCGCCCGGCTGCCGAGAAAAACGACCCCCGGAACGCTGCTGATGCCTGATTTTCACTCAGATCTTCCACCGATGGCCCCTCCACCCACTCTGCCCCGGCAGCGGCTCCGTTACGTGCGGATCCTAGATGTCGCCGCGGGGTTTGCCCGCAAGGGCCTGGACTCCGTGGTCCTGTCCGAGGTGGCGGCCAAGGCGGACGTGCCACTGGGGACGCTGTACCGCTACTTCCCGTCGGCCACCCAGCTGGTCCTGGCGCTGTACCGCAAGCAACTGGGCGAACTGCTCGCGGGGAGCTCGCCGGCGGCCGGCAAGGTCGCGGCCCAGGCCCTCGCGGGAGTGGTGATGGAGATCTTCCACATGCGCCTGATGCAGCCCGCCGTGGAGCAGTCCCTCAACCGGGCGGTCTACGTCAAGGACAACGACACAACGCGGCTGCTGCGCGAGATCGATGCGACGGCCGAGAAGGCAGTCACGGCGGCGTGCGGCGACCCGGCCGTGGCCCGGGTCCTGCTGCTGACGGTTACGGGCCTGGTCCAGGCCGTCCGCTGCCGCCGGCTGTCCCTCTTCGAAGCGGAGGAGGACCTGAAGAAGGCCTGTTCCCTCCTGCAGCGGACCCCGCAGGCCGCGTAACTGGTCTAGACCAGCGGCCCGGAATATGCCCTCCCGCGCGTGATCCGGGTCACATATTCTGGAGAAGAAACGTTTCACCACGGGTGGGTTACGCTCCCCGCGGGCGTAACGGGCGCGATGCCCTGTTTACCATTGCTGGACCGGAGCCGGCTGATGCCGGCAAATCGGGGAAACACCGGCGACCGCCACCTCTGGTCGCCGCCGCCCCTGCCAGACCAACTTGAGCATCCTTGCTTGAGCTTCCATGAGCCGTGCGCCCACGGTGAGCCCCAGGAGACAACGACGTGTCCACTGAAACGATCATTCCCGCCGATTCCACCTCCCCGGCTGAGCCAGTAGCCGTGCTCAGCGACGAGGAAATCTTCGCATCCCACGAGGGCGGCAAGCTGTCGATTTCCAGCACCGTCCCGCTTGCCAGCAAGCGCGACCTCTCCATCGCCTACACGCCCGGTGTCGCCCAGGTCAGCCGCGCCATCCACGCCAACCCGGAGCTCGCCAAGACGCTCACGTGGGCCCAGCGCCTCGTGGTGGTGGTCAGCGACGGCACGGCCGTGCTGGGGCTGGGCAACATCGGCGCCAGCGCCTCGCTGCCCGTGATGGAGGGCAAGTCCGCGCTGTTCAAGGCCTTTGGCGAACTCGACTCCATCCCGCTGGTCCTCAACACCACCGACGTCGACGAAATCATCGAGACCCTTGTCCGGCTGCGCCCCAGTTTCGGCGCCGTCAACCTTGAGGACATCGCCGCGCCCCGCTGCTTCGAACTCGAGGAGAAACTCATCGAGGCGCTGGACTGCCCGGTCATGCACGATGACCAGCACGGCACCGCCGTCGTAGTCCTCGCCGCCCTGACCAACGCCGCCAAGGTGACCGGCCGGACCCTCGACAGCCTGCGTGTGGTGGTCTCCGGCGCCGGGGCCGCCGGTATCGCGGTCGCCGAAATCCTGCTGACGGCCGGGATCGGCGACGTCGTCCTCCTGGACTCCCGCGGCACCATCAACAAGGACCGCGCGGACATCGCCGCCGATCCGGCCAGCAAGAAGGCCCAGCTCGCCGCCCGCAGCAACCCGCGTGGCGTGACAGGCGGCCCGGGGGAGGCGCTGCTCGGCGCCGACGTGTTCGTCGGGGTCTCCTCTTCGAAGCTGGACGAGGAGCACCTCAAGCTGATGAACCACAGCTCGATCGTGTTCGCCCTGTCGAACCCGGACCCGGAAGTCCTGCCGGAGGTCGCGAGCAAGTACGCGGCCGTCGTCGCCACCGGACGCAGCGACTTCCCGAACCAGATCAACAATGTCTTGGCCTTCCCCGGCATCTTCCGCGGCGCCCTCGACGCCGGCGCCCGCCGGATCACGCCGGCCATGAAGCTCGCCGCGGCCCGGGCCATCGCGGAACTGGCCGAGGATGGCCTTTCCGCGGACTACATCGTGCCCAGCCCGCTGGATCCGCGCGTGGCCCCGGCCGTCTCCGCCGCAGTCGCCGCGGCGGTGGCCGCCGAGTAGCCGGACCGCGTCAGAAAACGTCCGACACCGGACGACGACGGCGGCGCTTCCCTTCGGGGGAGCGCCGCCGCTGTCGTTCCTGGATCCGTCGGGAAGTTAGGCGCCGGCATTCCAGGCCCGGGGCCGTCAACGGCAGCCCCGGGCCCGGCCATAGACTGGGGCCATGAACCCCGAGATTGTCGTGACAGTGCTCTGCGGCCTCGCCATCGTGGTGGGCGTTGCCGGGACGATCATTCCCGTTCTGCCCGGCAGCATCCTGATCGGGGCGAGCCTGCTTGCCTGGGCATTGTGGGGCGGCGCCGGGACCACCGGTTGGGTGGTCTTCGGGATCGGGATGCTTTTCGTTCTGGCCGGCATGGCCGCGAGCACCGTCCTGACCGGCCGGAAGCTCAAGCAGCACAGCATCCCGAGCCGTTCCGTGGTGGTGGGCCTCGTGCTGGGCGTGGCCGGCATGTTCGTCATCCCCGTGGTGGGGCTCTTTGTGGGCTTCGCCGCCGGGCTCCTGCTCAGCGAGCTGCAGCGCACCCGCGTGTTCGGCACCGCAGTGGCCTCGAGCTGGGCCGCGCTGAAGGCCACGGGCCTGGGCATGATCGTGGAATTCGGCCTCGCGTGCCTCGCCGCGAGCACCTGGGTGATCGGCCTCTGGGTGGCCTCGGCGGCCTAGCAGCGGCCTGCCGGAGCCTACTACCATGGGGGAATGAGCGCCGGACTTGGCGAATCCGCCCCCCAAATTCCTGACGGCCGCATTCCCGCTGGCCAGCTTGCTGACGGCGAAAGTCCCGACGGCCAGCGCGGGCCGTACACGGACACCCGCGACCTGACGCCCTTCCGCAAGGTAGTGGTCCGGACACCCGTCCGCGGCCTGGCCGGCACCGTGGGCGGCGCGGTGGCCGGACTCATGGCGGGCCGGGCACCCGGGACGCTGGCCGCCGAAGGCGGGGTGCCCCGGCTGGGCAGGGTAGGGGGCCGGACCTCCGCCAAGAGGATGAAAGCCGTGCACTCCGCCGTCTTCGGAAGCACCGATCCTGACCGCCTGATAACCCTGGCCCGCTCCTACCCCGGCTGGGCGGGGGTGTGCTACCTCATGGCCGGGCTGCTGGCGTACGCCCACGGCGGGCACCTGCGCGCGTCCGAACTCCTGCAGCACGGCCTGAGACTGCGGAACGACGAGGACGCCAACCGCTACGCCGGCGAATACCTGGCCGGCGTGGTCACCAGGGTGGAGGTGGCCGAGCGGATTGAGGTTCCGGTGCTCTTCTCCGAGGAGGCCGTGTTCCTGGCGCTGTCCCATTCCCTGCGCGAGACCGGCCAGACGGAGGCGGCGCTGGCGGCGCTGGCCGGCCTGCCGCCGTCGTTGCCGCTCGCCCTGGCGCGCTGTTCGCTGGAGGCCGAGCTGGGACGCGACGTCGACGTGGTGGCAGAGACCGAGGGCCTGCTGAACGCGGACGATCTGTCCGCGGCGCTGCTGCTGGTGCGTGCCCGGTCACTGCGCAGGCTCGGCGCCTACACCGCTTCCCGTTCGGCCCTGCAGGAAGTCCTGCGGCGCAGGAAGACTGACTTCACCCTCCGCAGCGACGCGCTGACGGACACCGCCCTGCTCCTCCTCGAGGCGGGCCGCAAGACCCTCGGCGGCCGGGACTGGCAGCGCCACAAACCGGCACAGCTGGAGGCCGTGAAAGCCATCCGCAAAGACGCCGAAATGCACGAACTCTGGGACCGCGAGTACGGGCGCGCTGACGACGACTGACGGGCTTCCACGCCCGATCGCGGCCAAATCCACGTATCCACTACTCTTGCGGGCCCCTGGGGCGGGGAGTACAAACGAGGCATGAGAGATGCGGTGGAGCGCTGGATGCAGCACTACATCACAGCGTGGACGACGAACGATCCGGAGGACATCCGGGCGCTGTTTACCGAGGACGCCATTTATGCGACCAGCCCCCAGGAAGCCGAACCATGGCAGGGCCGGGACGATATCGTGGAGCACTGGCTTGCCGGGCGTGATGAGCCGGATGACTGGATGTTTGAATGGAAGCTGCTGGGGGTCGACGGCGGCCGGGCGTTTGTGCAGGGCCTGACGACGTATCGCGGCAACAGCCGGAGCTATGACAACTTGTGGGTCATCCAACTGACCGCGGACGGCCGCGCGTCGTCCTTCACCGAGTGGTACATGCAGCGCAAGTAGCCCCAGGGCGGATTCGCGCCCTCACTCGTGCGTCATGGCTGCGCTGAGGGCGGGCACGATCTGCTCGGCGAGCAGCAAGGCGCCCAGGGCCAGCATGATGATCCCGCTGGCCAGCGTCACTTGGCGCGCTGCGCCCGGCCTGGCCTGCAGCAGTTTCCGCGCCAGGAGTGCCACACAGCTGTAGATGACGCCCACGAGCAGGATGAAGGTCAGCCCGAGCAGACCCGACTGGACCGGAACCGGCCACGCGGCGTCAGGGCTGACGAACTGCGGCACCAGGGCCACGAAGAACAGCAGGCCCTTGGGGTTGATCCCGCTGATGCCCATGCCCTGGAGGAAGACCCGGAACTGGCTCGCGGGTGTGGCGGCACCGGGAGCAGCGGTGCCGGTGCTGAAGCTGGCCCCGCGCCAGGACCGCAGGGTGCTGAAGCCCAGCCACAGCAGGTAGAGGGCGCCCGCCGCGGTCAGCCAGCCCAGCACGCCGGGCATCCCGGCGAGCAGTGCCGCCAGGCCCAGCACAAGCAACGCCGTGTGGAGGGCGTAGCCCCCGCAAAGACCGGCGACGGCGGGCGCGAAGCTGCGCTGCCGGAGCCCGGCCGCGATCGAATAGGCCCAGTCGACGCCGGGGGTGCATGCCAGGGCGACGGCGACAACCAGGAAGGCGAGGAAAAGCTGGGGGTTCATGGCGGGCTCCAGGAATGCGGCACCCCGTTGCGGGTACAAGAAAAACTCTAGGCAAATTCGGCCGGGAAGTGCTCGCTTATTTACTGAAGAATCACCGCTATTGGGTAAGATAATTGCGTGATTGACGCCATTGACAGAAGTATTTTGCGTTACCTCAAATCGGACGGCCGGATGACTGCCACGGCCTTGGCAGCCAAGGTGGGGTTGACCGTGGCCCCGTGCCACCGCCGGCTGCGGGATCTGGAGGCCGCCGGGATCATCCGGGGCTACCGGGCGGATATTGATCCGGCCGCGGTGGGGCTCGGTTTCGAGGCGATCGTGTTCGTGACCCTGCGCCAGGTGGACCGTTCCACCATGGAGATCTTCGAGAGCCGGGTGGCCGGCAATCCCAACATCGTCGAGGCCCAGCGGCTCTTCGGGTCGCCGGACTACCTGCTCAAGGTCATTGCGGAGGACCTGCCCTCCTACCAGCGTTTCTACGACAGTGAACTGACCTCGCTGCCCGGCGTCGAGCGACTGACGTCAACGCTGGTCATGAAGAACCTGAAGGCCAACGCCGGGCCGCCGGTCTAGACGCGGCCGCCTGCTCAGGCGCCGAGCAGTCCCGTGGTCCGGTAGGGAATGACCTCGCGCAGGAACATACTCGTTGAGGTCCGGACGATTCCGGGACACAGCCGGATTTCCTCTGACACGCGGTAGAGATCGTCCGGGCTCTTGGCCACCACCCGGATCAGGAGATCGGTGTCGCCGGCCGGGGCGTGGCATTCGAGCACTTCCGGGATGTTGCGCAGGGCGGCGATTGCCTCGTTGAGGTGGCTCTGGTCCAGTTCCGCGCTGACCGCGGCCGCCACGCCGCGGCCCAGGGCGGACGGCAGTACCCGGCTGCTGTTCGGCCGGAGCGCGCCCGACGCCGACATCCGTTCCAGGCGGGACTGGACGGTGCCGCGGGCCAGGCCCAGCTTCTGCGCCAGCACCATGACCGGCACGCGGGGATCTTCGTCCAGCGCGGCGAGGATCCGCCGGTCCGTCGCGTCAAGCTCCTGCAAAATGACCACTTCCTGTTCTGGGTCCGGGCTGTGATTGATCAGATTGACTACTCTGGGGCCGGTCCGTTGCACCAACTGTAGGGCTTCTGCTCAAATGGTGACAACAAGGGGACGAGGCCACCGCCACGATCCCGAAGGCTACGGACATCCCGGCACACCACCCGGACCCCGGACGAGGCTCCCGCAAGGAACCAGCCGCTGACTGACTCTGGTTCACGCATCGTCATTCCGCACAACGCACTCGCGGCAAGAGCCCCTGAGCCACCGACGCCGGATTTCCCGAAGTCATCGGTAGCTGAGGGGCTCTTGTGCTGCTCCGCATAGGCTTATCCCATGACCTCAGCTGGCCGCTTCGCCCCCAGTCCCTCCGGCGAACTGCATGTCGGCAACCTCCGGACGGCCATCCTGGCGTGGCTGTTCGCCCGGTCCACGGGGCGGCGGTTCCTGCTGCGGGTGGAGGACCTGGACCGTGCCCGGGCCGGCGCCGAGGCCGAACAACTCCGCGACCTGGCGGCGATCGGCGTGAACTGGGACGGCGGCGTCGTGCGCCAGACGGAGCGTGAGCACCTGTATGACGGGGCGATCGCGGAGCTGACGTCGGCCGGCCTGACCTATGAGTGCTTCTGTACCCGCCGCGAAATCCAGGAGGCCCCCTCGGCACCGCACGCTCCGCTGGGCGCCTACCCGGGAACGTGCCGGAACCTCAGCGGCGCCGAGCGCGAGGCCAAGCGGGCCGCCCGGCCGCCGGCTGTCCGGCTCCGCTCCACCGTGGCCGAGGTGACGGTGCGGGACGTGCTCCACGGCAGTTACACCGGGGTGGTCGACGACTTCGTGCTCCGTCGCAACGACGGCGTGACCGCCTACAACCTGGCCGTGGTGGTGGACGACGCCGCGCAGGGCATCGACCAGGTGGTCCGCGGCGATGACCTGCTGCCGTCCACGCCTCGGCAGGCATATTTGGCGTCGCTGCTCAATATGCCTGTTCCGGATTATGCGCATGTGCCGCTGGTACTGAACGCCGACGGCGCCCGGCTGGCCAAGCGTGACGGCGCCGTAACGCTCGCCGACCTGGCGTTGGCCGGGGTGGGCGCGGACCAGGTCCGGGACACTTTGCTGGACTCCCTTGGCCTCCCGCCGGGCCGCCTCGACGATGTCCTCGCCGCCTTCGACCCGACGGCCCTGCCCCGCGAGCCCTGGGTGTGGCCCGGGGTGCCGGGAGCGCACAAGGGGGCGCATCCGGGAACCGGCCTCCGGGCAGGGACGGACAGCCGCGGCGCGTAGGCTGGATTCATGACCGAGCCTGCACACCCTCAGCCCCGCTTCACCGTCGAGACAGCCAAGGTCCTGGCCGAGGTGGCCCACAACCGCCAGAAGGATAAGCTCAAGCGGCCGTACCGGGAACATGTGCTCGCCGTCGGGGACGCCCTGGCGGACTTCGACGACGACATCCGGATCGCCGGGTACCTTCACGACATCGCGGAGGACACCCCGATGACGCGGCAGGCACTGCTGGACATGGGGGTCTCCGAGCGTGCCGCGGACATCATCGAGCGGGTCACTAAGCGCCTGCATGAGAATCCGGACGACTACCAGGCCGGCATCCGGTACATCGCCGAGGACCACGACGCCACGCTTGTGAAGATTGCCGACAACGCGCACAATTCGCTGCCCGAACGGGTCAAGGCGCTGGCCGAGAAGTGGCCGGACAAGCCCCCGGTCACCCGCTACGATGATGCCCGCCCGGTGCTCTACGCCGCCGTTCCCGTCGAGGAAACCCGGAAAATCCTGGCCCGGATCAATCCCTGGCTGTTGAACGAACTCGACGACATGCTCGACGAGGCGGACGACACGGACTACGAGTTCCTCTCTTATGACGCCCCGGCAGCAGATACGGCAGCAGCAGACGCCCCGGCAATGGCCGCTGCAGCAGACGCGGAAGCTGCGCCGGGCGATGCTCCGGCCGGCGACACCGGGTCCGCACGGGACTGAGCATGCGCGCCTACGTCCTCACACGCTACGGCGGCCCGGACGCCATGGAACTCCGGGATGTTCCGGTTCCCCAGCCCGGCCCGGGTGACGTCCGGATCAAGGTTGCCGCGGCCGGGCTGAACCCGGTGGACTTCAAGTTCCGCGGGGGCGCGCTCCGGCCCATCAGCCATGTCCGCCTGCCGATCGTTGCCGGCTGCGAACTCGCCGGGACGGTGGAAGCAATCGGACCCGGGCCCAACCGCTTTTCCATCGGCGACCGCGTCTACGCCCGGGTGGACAAGGCCAGGCTTGGAGCCTTCGCCGAGCTGGTGTGCGTGCAGCAGGAATTGGTGGCCGCCATGCCGGCGTCGCTCGGATTCGCCGAGGCCGCAGGACTGCCGCTGGCCGGGCTCACGGCGTTGCAGGCCCTCCGCGATGAACTTGCCGTGGGCCGTGGCACCCGGCTCTTCATCTCCGGCGGCGCCGGCGGGGTGGGAACACTCGCCATCCAGCTCGCCAAGTATCTCGGCGCCCAGGTCACCACCACGGCATCGGCCCGCGGCGAGGCGCTGGTGCGCCGGCTGGGGGCGGACGCCGTCATCGACTACAACCGGGAGGACTTCTCCGCGGTACTGCATGATTTCGATGCGGTCCTGGACCTGGTCGGTGGCGTGACCCTCAGGGATTCCTTCCGCATTCTTAAGTCCGGCGGCAGGGTGGTATCCATCGCCGGCGTTCCCGAGCCGCTCACCGCGACGAAAGACCTGGGCTCGCCGCCGATGATCACGGCCGCGTTCTGGCTGATGAGCATGGGCATCCGCCGCCGCGCCCGGAAGGCGAAGGCCAGCTACCGTTACCTGTTCATGCACCCCAGCGGGGATGATTTGCGCACCCTGGCGGCCCTCGTCGACGCCGGCCACGTGCAGCCGGTCATGGACCGCACCTACCCGTTCGCGGACATTGGGGGAGCCTTCGCCGCGCTCGAACAGGGCCACGCCAAGGGCAAGATCGTCGTCACCCTCTAGCGGCTCCCGGTTGCCGGGCCCGCCACAGCAGGCCGATGTACACCAGGTCAAAAACGCTGCAGAGCGCCCCCACGCCCAGGATCAGGGGCGAGTTGCCGTACCAGCCCAGCGCAATCGTGGGCGCGAGGGTGCCGACCCACTTGGCCACGGCGATCAGCAGGGTCTGGCCGCGGGTGCCGCCCCGGGCGGCGAACATGGCGATGAACAACCCGGACATCAGCAGGTTCTGCAGGAACGCCGCGTAGCGGGCCGCGTCGTCCCAGCCAAACTGGACGACGAACAGCAGCTGGACCGCGAAGGACGTGACGCCCAGCAGGAGCGCCCAGCCGATGAACAGCCGCCGCGTCACCCAGCCCGGCAGCTCGGAGCGGCCGAACTTCAGGAAGGTGTACACAATCACGACGTCGGCCAGTCCCCACGCGACATTGAAGACCCCCTGGGCGGTGATTCCCGTCGCGATGGAGCGCATGGCGTAGATGGCCTCCCAGGCGAAATTCAGGGCCAGCGCGGCGGCCGGGATCGCGTAGCTCCGGTCCCTGAAGCCGATCCGGATGGCATCGACGTAGACCACGGTCCAGGCCAGGCCGCTCACAATTGTGAGAAACAGGATCACGCTGCCTCCACTAGGCAATGACGGCTCGGCAATGACTGCAACGCGGGGTCACTTGGCGCCCATGCAGAGCCCCAACATGGGCCGCAACTGACCCCGCGTTGCTTCCCCTACACCCGGCCTAGGTCGTCGATGTCCTCCAGGAACTGCTGGTGCACTTCGGCGCTGACCGTGGTCCGGGTGTCGGCGATCGCGTCGAGGTAGTCCTGGGTGGCCGGACCCTTCCGGACGGCTTCGCGGACTGAGGCGCTGCCGCCGGACGCCGCGCCGCCGTCGTCGTACACCGCCTTTTCCAGCGCCCGCTGGGAGGCGCTGCGGGCCGCGTACTCAATGTCCGCGGGGGAGAACCCCTCGGTGCGGTCCACCAGCAGCTCGACGTCGACGTCGTCCACCACGGTGGCAGGGATGAAGCGCTGCCACATGGCCTCGCGGGCCTGGCGGTCCGGCAGACCGATCGGGATGACGTAGTCGAAGCGGCCGTGGCGCAGGAATGCGGAGTCCAGGGCGCGGATGAAGTTGGTGGCGCAGACCAGCAGCCGGCCGGGCTGTTCGCGGAAGGCCGGGATGATCTTGAGCAGTTCGTTGGTGACGCCCTGCAGGGGCGACGGCGGTTCGCCGGAGCGCTGGGAGGCGATCTCCTCCACCTCATCGATGAACACGACCGCGTGCTCGAGTTCGGCGATCTCCAGGAAGGTCTCGCGCAGCGCCCCGGCCAGCCCCTTGGGGTCTGAGGCCAGCCGGGAGGGGAAGACCTCCACGAACGGCCACTCCAGCCTGGAGGCGATGGCCTTGGCGAAGGTCGTCTTGCCCGTACCGGGCGGGCCGAAGAGGACCACCGCCCGGGGCGGCACCACCCCGTATTCGTCGGCGAGGTCGGCCTCGGCGAGGGGAAGGACCAGCCGGCGTTCCAGCAGCTCCTTCTCGTTGCGCATGCCCGCCACGTTTTCCCAGAGGTCGCGGGCCAGGATCCGGCCGCCGAGCTGGCTGAGCGGCTCGAGTTCCTGGCGCTGGACCGGGATTTTCCGCTCGAAGTAGCGCAGGTTCTTCTTCAGGGCGAAGCCGCGGCTCAGGAAGGCCTCCACCCGGGTTTCGGATTCGGGCATCAGGGCCGAGAGCTTGTTGAGCCCGTGCGGGGCCATCCGGTTCTCGACTGAGGCCAGCAGCGAGGTGCCGATGCCGCGGCCCCGGTAATCGGGCAGGGTGGCCAGGAATACGATCCAGCCCTGGTCGTGGGCGGCGCGTCCGACGGCGGCGCCCACCACCTGCTCGCCCTGCACCGCGACGACGGCGTGGTCCTTTTCGCAGGAGGCGAGCACCTCGGAGAGGGCGTAGACCGGCTCGACGTTGGTGGCCTTGAGGGATTCCCAGAGGTGCAGGATCCCGTCAAGATCGGCCGAATGGAAATCCCTGATCCGCCAATTGGTCATGAGCTGTCTCCCGGGTGGTTCGTCGCTGAGCCATGTTGAGTCTGTCCGCTGAGCATATGCGAACCACGTGCAGGAGAGGTTGCGGGGACGTTGCGTTACGCGGACCCGGACTGCCGGGATGTTACTCCGAATCCCCGCCGGTCCCACGCACGGGTCGGTTGGCCACGAGCGGATACGGGCCGGTGAACCCGTCGCGGACGGCGGCGATCTCCAGGATGCGGTGCCGGCAGAGGCGCCAGCCGAGCATCAGCAACGGGATGATGACCGCGAGGGAGGCGATGGTCCACGTTCCGACTGGCGAGTCGAAGGCCATGAGGACCAGCACCGCCAGGAGGAAGGCCAGGGTGATCCAGCCCGTGACGGGTGCGCCCGGCATACGGAACGCGGGCCGGAGCAGTTCTCCGCGGGCTGCGAGCCGGGCGAGCTGCATCTGGCACAGGACGATCATGGCCCAGGTGCTGATGATGCCGAGCGATGCGACGTTCAGGACGATCTCGAAGGCCTCGGCCGGGACCACGGCGTTCAGGATCACGCCCAGGACAGCCACTGCGGCAGTGAGGGCGATGCCGCCGTAGGGGACACCGGACTTATTCATCCGGCCGGCGAATTTCGGCGCGGAACCGGAAATGGACATCGAGCGCATGATCCGGCCGGTGGAGTAAAGGCCTGCGTTGAGCGAGGACAGCGCCGCGGTAAGGACCACGAGGTTCATGATGGCGTCCACGCCGTCGACCCCGATGGAGCCGAAGAATGTCACGAAGGGGCTTTCGCCGGCCTTGTAGGAGCTGTAGGGCAGCAGCAGGGAGAGCAGCACGAGCGAGCCGACGTAAAACACAGCGATGCGCACGATCACCGTGTTGATGGCCCGCGGCATGATCTTTTCGGGGTTTTCGGTCTCGCCGGCGGCGGTGCCGATCAGTTCGATCGAGGCGTAGGCGAACACGACGCCCTGCATCACCACGATGGCCGGCAGCAGGCCATTGGGGAACATGCCGCCGTTGTCAGCGATGAGGCTGAAGCCGACCTCCTGCCCGGCCACGGGCGTGCCGAAGATGACGAAGTAGATGCCGACGAGCAGGAAGGACACGAGCGCCACGACCTTGATGAGCGCGAACCAGAATTCCAGCTCACCGAACACCTTGACGCTGATCAGGTTCAGGCCCAGGACCAGGATCAGGGCCGCCAGCGCCCAGGTCCACTGCGGCACGTCCGCGATGGGCGCCCAGTATTTCTTGAAGAAGTTCATGTACAGCGCGACGGCGGTGATGTCCACGATCGCGGTCATGGCCCAGTTCAGCCAGTACAGCCAGCCGGTGACGAACGCGGCCTTCTCGCCGAAGAATTCGCGGGCGTAGGACACGAACGAGCCGGACGAGGGCCGGTGCATCACGAGTTCGCCGAGCGCGCGCAGGATCATGAAGGCGAAGAACCCGCAGACGGCATAGCTGATGATCAGGGCCGGACCGGCGGTGGCGAGCCGGCCGCCGGCGCCCATGAACAGGCCGGTGCCGATGGCGCCGCCGATCGCGATCATCTGGACCTGCCGGGGTTTCAGGCCTTTGTGGTAGCCCTGGTCCTCGGCGTGGAGCGCAGCCCCCGAGGCGTGGGCATGCGCCGGAATGGTGTGGTCGGTGACGGCGGATTGTGGCTGGGTCTGCTGTTGAGCGGGCAGTTTTTGGGCGCGGGCAGTGTCAGGAGAAGTCATGGGGGTCCTTCGGGGTTCGGAGGGGCGCTACTTGCTCAGGTTGGCCAGGCGGTGCGGGCTGAGGAGTTCGGTGAGCTGCTCGTCGGTGAGCAGGCCGTGTTCGAGGACTAGTTCCGCGACGCCCTTGCCGGTGGCGAGGGCTTCCTGGGCGATGGCCGTGGCTGTGGCGTAGCCCAGTTGCGGGTT